>NZ_JBEZYG010000004.1:0-441018 GCF_040638385.1 Streptomyces sp. NPDC026589 | reverse complement strand
TCTGGCGTTGACTTTTGGCACGCTGTTGAGTTCTCAAGGAACGGACGCTTCCTTCGGTCCCGTTTCACCGGGGCCCTCCGGGCGCTTCCCTTCGTCTACTTCTTTTGTCCTGCTGTCCTGCGTTTCCGACTCTATCAGACTCTTTCGTGTCCGATTCCCGGTCGAAGCGGGTCTCTCATTTCGCTTTCAGGTAATTCGCTTTCGCGTTCTCCCTTTCGGCGAGTCCGACTCTATCAGGCCTTTCCTGCCCCTCTGACCACGTCCTGCGGGCATGCCGAAGGAAAGGTCAAGGTTAGGATCTGGGCTTGAAGGTCGCCGCCGACCCCCGACTCAAAGTCGCGTTGGGGTCAGGCAGGAGTACGACAGTACAGGCCACCGGGGATCGAGGCAAATCGTTTCTGGTGCACCTCTAGGTCCGCCAAGCGGTAGGTCTCGGGCGGAACCGGGACTTCATATGACTTACTCTGCTGAGCAGTACGCCGTCCCCCATCAGTCGCGGCGGCGACACCTGAATCTCCACCCCCTGGGAGGCTCCCCATGACCAACGTGACGTCCCCTCTTGCTGGACGCGCCATCGGACTCGCCGCGGTTCCCGACCCGGTCTTCTCGGGCGCGATGGTCGGTCCCGGCACCGCCATCGACCCCGTACGTGAGCCCTCCGAGGCTGTGTCCCCGGTCGACGGCATCGTCGTCTCCCTGCACCCCCACGCGTTCGTCGTCGTCGACGCGGACGGGCACGGAGTCCTGACGCACCTCGGCATCGACACCGTCCAGCTCAACGGCGAGGGCTTCGAGCTCCTCGTGAACAAGGGGGACACGGTGACCCGGGGCCAGAGCATCGTGCGCTGGGACCCGGTCGCCGTCGAGGCCGCCGGCAAGTCACCCATCTGCCCGATCGTGGCCCTGGAGGCCACCGCCGAGTCGCTCTCCGATGTCCGTGAGGACGGGGACGTGAAGGTCGGCGACCCGCTGTTCGGCTGGCAGTGACGCCTCGGGCGCAGTGACAAGCCAGTTGCACAACCACCGCGGTGACTCGGTCGCCGCACAACCGGAGACGGGTGAAATGGAGACAACGCTGCGAGGCGTCGGCGTGAGCCACGGTGTGGCCATCGGCGAGGTTCGGCACATGGGTACGGCGGTGCTGGAGCCGCCCGCCAAATCGATTCCCGCCGAGGAGGCCGGTCGCGAACAGGGGCGCGCCAGGCAGGCGGTGGAAGCGGTCGCCGCCGATCTGATCGCGCGCGGCAACCTGGCCGGCGGCGAGGCACAGCACGTGCTCGAGGCGCAGGCCATGATGGCGCAGGACCCCGAGCTGATGTCCGACGTCGATCGGCGGATCGCCGTCGGCAGCACCGCCGAGCGTGCGGTGTACGACGCGTTCGCCGCGTACCGGGCGCTGCTCGCCAATGCCGGGGAGTACCTGGCGGGGCGGGTCGCGGACCTCGACGACGTGCGGAACCGGATCGTGGCGCGGCTGCTCGGTGTGCCGATGCCCGGCGTGCCGGACAGCGACGAGCCGTATGTGCTGATCGCGCGCGACCTCGCGCCGGCCGACACCGCGCTCCTCGACCCGACGCTGGTGCTCGGCTTCGTCACCGAGGAGGGCGGGCCGACCAGTCACAGCGCGATCCTGGCGCGGGCGCTCGGCGTTCCCGCCGTGGTGGCGCTGCCCGGCGCCGGTGAGCTGGCCGAGGGCACGGTCGTCGCGGTGGACGGCAGTACGGGCGAGATCTTCGTCGATCCGAGCGACGAGAAGCGCGCTGAACTGGAGAGTGCCGCCGCCGCTCGCAGGGCGGCACTGTCCGCCTCGACCGGTCCCGGCGCCACGTCGGACGGGCACAAGGTGCCGCTGCTCGCCAACGTCGGCGGTCCGGGCGATGTGCCCGCGGCGGTCGAGGCGGGGGCGGAGGGGGTCGGGCTGTTCCGGACCGAGTTCCTGTTCCTGGACGACAGCAAGCAGGCTCCTTCCGAGGAGAAGCAGATCGCGGCCTACCGCGCGGTGCTGGAGGCGTTCCCCGAGGGGCGTGTCGTCGTGCGTGTGCTGGACGCCGGCGCCGACAAGCCGTTGGACTTCCTGACGCCGGCCGACGAGCCGAACCCGGCGCTCGGCGTCCGTGGGCTGCGCAGCCTGCTGGACCACCCCGAGGTGCTGCGTACCCAGCTGACCGCGCTGGCGAAGGCAGCCGAGGGGCTGCCGGTGTACCTGGAGGTCATGGCCCCCATGGTGGCCGACCGCATCGACGCCAAGGCGTTCGCGGACGCGTGCCGCGAGGCCGGGCTGCGGGCGAAGTTCGGGGCGATGGTGGAGATTCCGTCCGCCGCTCTGCGGGCGCGGTCGATCCTTCAGGAGGTGGAGTTCCTGTCGCTGGGCACCAACGACCTGGCGCAGTACACCTTCGCTGCCGACCGTCAGGTGGGCGCGGTGTCGCGGCTCCAGGACCCGTGGCAGCCGGCGCTGCTGGATCTCGTGGCGCTGTCCGCCGACGCGGCTCGTGCCGAGGGCAAGAGCTGTGGGGTGTGCGGTGAGGCGGCGGCGGATCCGCTGCTGGCGTGTGTGCTGACGGGTCTGGGTGTCACCTCCCTGTCGATGGGCGCCGCGTCCATTCCTTATGTGCGGGCCACGCTGGCCAAGTACACGCTGGCGCAGTGCGAGCGGGCGGCGAACGCCGCTCGTGCGGCGGACTCGGCCGACGAGGCGCGCAGCGCCGCTCAGGCTGTGCTGTCCGGCGAGTAGCAGGGATTCCGCAGGTCGAGGAGGGGCTTTCCGCCGGGTGGCGGGAAGCCCCTCCTGCTGTGTGGTCGTGGTGTGTCAGTGGTGGGGCTCCGCCGGGTCTGCTCCGATGTCGAATCCCGCGCAGTACTCCACGCCGGATTCCGGGGAGACGGGCTCTCCGGTGTCCGCGTCGGTGCAGCAGGCGTTGAAGACCTCGCCCGCGGTGAGCGGGGCGAGGGCTCCGTGGGCCAGACGCCAGCCGTGGACGCGGTCCGGGCTGTCGGGGGCGCTGGTGCGCAGAACGACTCCCCCGCGCGATTCCAGGGCGACGGCCACCGCGAGGACGGTGGCGAACTCCGCGCCCTCCGAGCTGTCGAGGCGGGCCGGTCCCGCGGTGTCGCGGTGGGTGTGGAGCACTGCCAGGAGCTGGTCGTTGTCCGTGGGGGTGCTGCACACCAGGTGGTGGGTGCCTGGTCCCGCCGCTTCCAGCAGGCGCGTGAGGAGGTGCGAGGCGCGGTCGAAGGCCGCGCGTCCGATGTCCTGGCCGCAGTCGGCGCAGGTGCCGAGGTCGGCGAGGAGGAGGGTGGCGTACTGCCAGGTGGCCTGGCGGACGGCTCGGGAGACGAGGACGGGGATGAGGTCGCTCAGGCGTTGGCCGGTGTAGGCGACCGTGGCTCCGGCGGCGGCGATCTCCGCGGTGAAGCGGCTGCGGCTGGCTCCGGTGTCGGCGTCGAGGCCCGATTCGGCGCAGAACTCCGCGTAGTCCTCCGGGTCGAAGAGGGCGACGGTGGTGTGCACACCTTGAGCCGCGAGCGCTTTGAGCAGGCCTTCGACCTGCTGGAGATAGACGGTGTGGTCGTCGAAGGCGAAGGTGCGGTAGCGCCGCATGGCCGCGAAGTCCTGTGCGTCGGCGAGGAGGCCGATCGTGCTGGGCGCTTCGCGGCGCAACGTGCGTCGCATGGTGGTGCCGGTGCCGTGCTTGGTGTGGTGGGTGGTGCTGTTCTCGGTGTGGTGGGTGGTGCCGTTCTCGGTGTGGTCGGTCTGCGCCATGCGTCCCCCTGTGCGCGGTGAATCCTTGCTCACTCAGCGTAATCAGGGGGACTGACAAGCGGTCTGTCCAGCGGCCTAGGTTCTGTCGCGGTTTCGCTTCGTGGCCAGTTCGGCGTAGAAGTGGAGGAGGTCGAGGTTGTCGACGGAGCCCGGGTTGACCGCCTTGGCCAGCTCGGTTCCCTGGAGGAGGCGTTTGACCGGGACCTCGATGCGCTTGCCGGTGAGGGTGTGCGGGATGGCGGGGACCTCGATGACCTCGTCCGGTACGTGGCGCGGGGAGAGGTTCTCGCGGATGGTCCGCTTGATCGCGTCGCGCAGCTCGTCGTCGAGGGTCGCGCCGTCGGCGAGGTGGACGAAGAGCGGCATCCAGTAGCCGCCGTCGGGTTCTTCGAGGCCGATGACGAGGGATTCACGGATCTCGGGGAGCCGTTCGACGGCCTCGTAGATGTCGGCGGAGCCCATGCGGACGCCCTGGCGGTTCAGGGTGGAGTCGGAGCGTCCGTGGATGATCACCGAGCCGTGGTCGGTGAGGGTGATCCAGTCCCCGTGGCGCCAGACGCCGGGGTACGTGTCGAAGTAGCTGTCGTGGTAGCGGCTGCCGTCGGGGTCGTTCCAGAAGCGGATCGGCATGGACGGGAGAGGGTTGGTGACGACGAGTTCGCCGACCTCGCCGATGAGGGGTTTACCGGCCGGGTCCCAGGACTGGAGGTCGGTGCCGAGGCAGGGGGCCTGGAGCTCGCCGATGTGGACGGGGAGGGTGGGGACGGCTCCGGCGAAGCAGCTGCAGACGTCGGTGCCGCCGCTGACGGAGGCGATCCAGAGGTCTTCGGCCACCTCGTCGTGGAGCCAGCGGAAGCCGTCGGGCGGGAGCGGGGAGCCGGTGGTGGCGACGCACTGGACGCGGGAGAGGTCGAAGTCGCGGCCGGGGTGGATGCCGGCCTTGCGGCAGGCCATGACGTAAGCCGCGGAGGTGCCGTAGAGCGTCGCGCCGGTCTGTTCGGCGATCCGCCACTGCGCGCTGACGTCCGGATAGCCGGGGCTGCCGTCGTACAGAACGACGGTGGTGCCGGTGAGGAGGCCGGAGACGAGGAAGTTCCACATCATCCAGCCGGTGGAGGTGTACCAGAAAAAGCGGTCCTCGGGTCCGAGGTCGCAGTGCAGGCCGATCTGCTTGAAGTGTTCGAGCAGGATGCCGCCCTGGGACTGGACGATGGCCTTGGGCAGGCCGGTGGTGCCGGAGGAGTAGAGGACCCAGAGGGGGTGCTCGAAGGGGACCTGTTCGAAGACCGGTTCGGTGTCGGCGGAGGTGAGGGCGGCCCAGGCGAGCGCGCCTTCGGGGGCGTCGGTGCCCAGGAGCGGGATGTGGACGACGGCGCGCAGGGTGGGCAGTTCGCGGCGGAGTTCGGCGACGGTCTCGGTGCGGTCGTGTTCCTTGCCGCCGTAGCGGTAGCCGTCGACGGTGAAGAGGACGACGGGTTCGATCTGCTGGAACCGGTCGAGGACGCTGCGGGCGCCGAAGTCGGGGGCGCAGGAGGTCCAGATGCCGCCGACGGCCGCGGTCGCGAGGAAGGCGACGACGGCCTGCGGGATGTTGGGGAGGTAGCCGCTGACGCGGTCGCCGGGGGTGACGCCGAGGGCGCGGAGTTCGGCGGCGAGCGCGCCGACCTGGCGGCGGAGCTCGGCCCAGCTGACGGGGGTTTGGGTGTGGGTCTCGTCGACGTACAGCAGGGCGGGGGTGTCTGCGCGGGTCGGGTCCTCGGCGGTGCGCAGGGCGTGTTCGGCGTAGTTGAGGGTGGCGCCGGGGAACCAGGTGGCGCCGGGCATCGCGCGGTCGCCGATGACGCTCTCGTACGGCGTGGAGAAGCGGATGTCGAACCATGCGGCGACGGCCTGCCAGAAGGTGTCGAGTTCGTCGACGGACCAGCGGTGCAGGGCCGCGTATCCGCCCTCGGCCGGGGCGCCGTACCGGGTCGCGGCCCAGTTCTGGAAGCGGGTGACGGCCGCGGCCTCGATGCGGTCGGGGCCGGGCTGCCAGAGCGGGGCGTCGGGCGTGGCTGCGGTCATGAGGGCTGCTCCCTGGCTGTACGGGTACGCGGGGTGGGCGTGTCGGTGCCGCACTGGCCGGGATGTGCGCGTGAGCGGCTGACACGGACGATGCCATGTGATCGTCTTCGGCACCAGGGTGGCTCCTCCGTCAGGAGTTCCGCCCTTCCCCGGCCGGCATGGGTGAACGGGAGTTGAACGGGAGGTTCTGCGGGTCGGGCGGGTGGCAGGGTGTGCGCCATGGACGGTCGTGACCTGGTGCGTCGGGTGAGGTTGGTCGGTTCGGTGCGGGGGCTGCGCACGGTGCGTTCGGCGTGGCGGCGGCGGTCCGCGGACGCGGCGGCGCTGCCGCCGCGCGGGGTGGAGCGGGCCCGGGTGCCCGGTGCGTTGACGAGTGCGGAGCCGGGCCCGGGTGGGGGTGTGGTGCGCTTCGTCCGTTCGGAGCTGCGTATCCGTGTGTCAGTGGGCGGTGCGGTGTTCTGGGCGTGGGACGGGGCGGAGCCGCTGCCGTCGTACGCGGTGGCGGGCGAGGCGCCCGCGCCGGATCCGCGGGCGGTGCTGGAGCCGGACAAGGACGGCGGCTGGCAGGTGGTGTCGGAGCGGCTGACGGTGGTGGTGTCGCGGACCGGGGCGGTGGAGCTGCGGACGCCGGGCGGGTTGCTGCTGCGGCGGGAGCTGCCGCCGCGCTGGTGGGAGCCGGTGGGCGGGGGGCCGGTGCGGTGGGTGCAGCGCTCGGAGGTGCCGGCGGACGCGCGGTTCTTCGGGCTCGGGGGCCGGGCGGGCGGGCCCCGGTTGCGGGATGGGGTGTACGGGCTGTGGAACACCGATCCGGGCGGGCGTTTCGGTCCGGGGGACGATCCGCTGTATCTGACGATGCCGGTGCAGGTGGTGGTGTCGGACGCGGGGACGCATCTGGTGTTCCACGACAACAGCTGGGCGGGCCGGGTGGTGCTGCGGGAGGGCGAGGAGGGCGCCGGTTCGGGGCATGACCGGCCGGGCGGCTGCGAGGTGCGGATGGAGGGCGGGCCGCTGCGCTGCTGGGTGGTGGCGGGGACGCCGGCCCGGGTGCTCCAGGGGTGGACGGCGCTGACGGGTGCGCCGGCGCTGCCGCCGTCCTGGGCGCTGGGGCCGCAGCATGCCCGGTGGGGGTTCGGCAGCGAGGTGGAGGTGCGGCGGGTGGTCGACGGGTACCGGGAGCGGGGGCTGCCGCTGTCGGTGCTGCATCTGGACATCGACCACTACGACGCGCACCGGGTGTTCACGGTGGACCGTGCGCGGTTCCCCGCCCTGCCCGCGCTGGCGGAGGAGCTGCGCGAGGACGGGGTGCGGCTGGTGTCGATCGTGGATCCGGCGGTGAAGGCGGAGCCCGGCGACGCGGTGTTCGACGCGGGGGCGGCGGTCGGGGAGCGGGGGGCGTACGTCCGGGACGCGCGGGGGCGGGTGGTGGTCGGGGAGGTGTGGGCGGGGGCCTCGGTCTATCCGGACTTCACTGATCCGCTTGTGCGGGATTGGTGGGGATCTCTGTACGGGGAACGGCTTGCGCAGGGCTTCTCGGGCGTCTGGCACGACATGAACGAGCCGGTGTCGTTCGCGGCGTTCGGGGATCCGTCGCTGCCGCGTTCGGCCCGGCATGTGCTGGAGGGCGTGGGTGGTGACCATCGGGAGGCGCACAACGTGTACGCCCTGGCGATGGCGCGGGCGGGTCATGAGGGGTTGCTCCGGTTCCGTCCGGAGGAGCGGCCGTTCTTGTTCTCGCGGTCGGGCTGGGCCGGGATGCAGCGGTACGGGGGCACCTGGTCCGGTGATGTGTCGACGGGGTGGCCGGGGCTGCGGGCGTCGTTGTCGCTGGTGGTGGGGCTCGGGCTGTGCGGGGTGCCGTACTCGGGTCCGGATGTGGGCGGGTTCGACGGGTTCCCGTCGCCGGAGCTGTATCTGCGGTGGTTCCAGCTGGGGGCGTATCTGCCGTTGTTCCGGACCCATGCGGCGATCGACGCGGGGCGGCGGGAGCCGTGGGAGTTCGGTCCCGAGGTGCTGGAGCACGCGCGGGCGGCGCTGGTGGAGCGGGAGCGGCTGCGCCCGTACTTCGTGACGCTGTCGCACCTGGCGCGGCTGGCCGGTGCCCCCTATGTGCGGCCGATGTGGTGGGGTGCGCCGGGCGACCGGGCGCTGCGGGAGTGCGAGGACGCGTTCCTGTTGGGCGACGCGCTGCTGGTGGCTCCTGTGCTGGAGGCCGGGACGCGGCGTCGGGCGGTGCGGCTGCCCCGGGGGCGGTGGTACGACACGGCGACCGGGCGGGCGTACGAGGGCCCGGGCCAGGTCCTGGTCGACGCTCCGCTGTCGCGGGTGCCGGTGCTGGCGAGGGCGGGCGCGGTGATTCCGGTGCGGGGTGCGGACGGCGGCCCGGAGCTGGAGGTGTGGGCGCCCGCGCCGGGTGCCACCGGGGGCGGGCTGGTGGTACGGGACCCGGGGGACGGGTGGGCGGAGGCGGAGGTCGAGCGGTATGTGTCGCGGTGGGAGGGCGACGGCGTGGTGGTGGAGCGGGACGGCGCGGAGGGCGGGGTCGACTGTCCGGTACGGGTGCGAGGGGTGCGGGGACGGGCCTGAGGGCTGTCCCGCCTGGGGGCTTTCGTTTGGGTCGGGTCGGATCAGGGGGCGGGGCCCGGCGCGTGCGTGTCCGGCGCGTGCGTGTCCGGCGCGCGGGGCTCGGCGGCCTCAGCTGTAGCGGCCGGCGAACCAGGCGTCGGCCGCTTCCGTGTGCAGGGGGAAGGCCAGGGGGCGCGGGCCGTACAGGACGTCGTAGCCGGATGTCTCGTCGGTGGGGGCCGAGGGCGGGAGGCTCGCGAGGGGGCGTGCCGGGAGAAGACCGAAGACCAGGAGGTGGCCGGCGGTGTCGCTGAGCGTGTCGGCGAGACGGACGTCCTCTGCGGCGGCCTCGATGCCGGTCTCCTCGCGCAGCTCCCGGACGACCGCCGCACGCCAGTCCTCGGCATGGTCGATGAACCCGCCGGGCAGGGCCGTACCGCCCTTCTGCGGCTCGATGGTGCGGGTGATGACGACGAGTCCGGTGGAGTCCGGGCCGGTGACGGGGAGCAGGGCCACCGCGACGGGGAGCGGGTTGCGGTAGGCGGTGGTTCCGCAGTGCGGGCAGGTGCGGGGCCAGGCGCCGGCGGACGGCAGCGCGGTGTACGGGGCTCCGCAGGTGCCGCAGTGGGAGTCCCGTACGTACCGGGGCGGCTGCGGGGCGGCGGTCGGGGAGGGGCTGCTGCCGGGTTCGGACACGGGCGGACTGTATCGAACCGTCCTTCCGGCTTTCCGGCCCTTCGGGCTTTCCGGCGCGTACGGCTCTCCGGCCATCCCTCGTTTCCGGGGGGGGTGTCTCTATGTCTTTCGTCAAGGACGTGGTGTCGGGTATGGGGCCGTTTGGGATGGTCATGCGGCGAGGGTGATGGCGGGAATTCTGGACTCGTAGAAGGTGCCGTCGCGGAGCATGGCGAACAGGACACTGATGCGTTGGCGGGCGAGGCGGAGGAGAGCCTGGGTGTGGGTTTTCCCGCGGGCGCGTTGCCGGTCGTAGTAGGTGCGGGAGGCCGGGTCGGCGTTCATGCAGGCGAAGGCGGAGAGGAACATGGCGCGTTTGAGCTGCCGGTTTCCGCCTCGTGGTGCGTGTTCGCCGTGGATCGAGGTCCCGGACGACTTCGTCGTCGGGGCGAGGCCGGCGTAGGAGGCGAGGTGGGCGGCGCTGGGAAAACTGGTGCCGTCGCCGACGGTGACCAGCAGGACGGCGGCGGTCCTGACTCCGACTCCCGGCATCGAGGTCAGGACCGGGTGGAGAGGGTGAGCCTCCAGCAGGCTGCTGATCTGCTTCCAGTGCCCGACGCTGGTCGTGAACCGCCGCGAGCGAGGCCGCCAGGGACGGGATCACGATGTCGAGGGTGCCGGTTCCCGGGACCACGACGGTCTGCTCGTCGAGAGCGTCGAAGACCTCGTCGATCAGCCGGGCGGCCATGCGTGGGGCTTTCGGGCGGATGAGTTCGACGAGTCTGCGGCGGCCGGCTTTGCGCAGAGCGGCCGGAGATCCGTGGCGCTCGAGGAGCCAGGTGACGGCCGGGTGGTCCAGCCGGGGCCCGAGAACGCGCTCCAGCGACGGGTGGAACTGGGTGAGCAGGCCGCGTATTCGGTTGCTGGTGCGGGTGGCTTCGGCGGCGAGGTCCTGGTCGAAGCCGGTCAGCACCGTGAGCTCGGCGGTGATCTCGTCCGTCAGCTCCAGCGACCGCAGGACGTGCGGCATGGTGCGGGCGGCGTCCGCGATGACCGCCGCGTCCTTCGCGTCGGTTTTCGCCTCGCCTGGATAGAGATCGGCGATCCGCCTCATGGCGAGTCCGGGCAGGTAGGCGACCTCGCAGCCCGCGTCACGGGCGACGGTCAGCGGCAGAGCCCCGATCGATGCGGGCTGGTCCACGATCACCAGTACTGTGCCGAACTTCGCGATCAGCTTGTCGAAGACGGCCCGCAGTTTCGGTTCGCTGTTGGGCATCGGCTTGTCGAAGACTTTCTTGCCCGCCGGCGTCAGCCCGTGGCCGTGATGGGCGGTCTTGCCGACGTCCATACCCAGGAAGACGCCCACATCGCCGGTGTCTGACATCGCACCCCTCTTGGGTAGTTGACCTGGCTGGCCTCGGCGTTGGCACCGTGCTCGCGCATCCACGTTATGCAGACCTGCCGCCCACGCTTCTGCCCGGCATTGCGCCGGGCCGGGCGGTGGTCGGGTCTCTCATCAGCGTCTCCGACGGCACCCCACGGCCCCGGCGACACCACCCCCCAGGTCATCCGTTCGACAGAGGGGACACAGTCATACCGGGCCCGGAGGCCAGCGGCCCCATTGCAGGACCGCGAAAAACATAACGGGGGAAGCGACGCCGTGTCCTTTCCCGGAGGCCACGAAGCTGATAGACGGTGTGCCCATGACAGGAATCCGTACCGCTCTGCGTGCTCTGGCCGCCACGGCCGCCGCCCTCCTCGCCGTCACCGCTCTCTCCCCCGCGGCACAGGCGCGCCCCGAACCGAAAGCTCCCGAGGAGTTCGTGGCGCTGCGCTCGGTGGACCCGACGATCATCCAGGAGATGCGTTACACCACGGCGCACACCTTCCTCGGCGAGCGGGTGGACGGATACCGGCAGCCGGTCTGCATCCTGACTCGGCCCGCCGCCCGTGCCCTGCACCTGGCGCAGCGGCGGCTGTTGCGTCAGGGGTACTCGCTGAAGGTGTACGACTGCTATCGGCCGCAGCGGGCGGTGGACCATTTCGTGCGGTGGGCGAAGGACCTCGACGACCGGACCATGAAGGGGGAGTTCTATCCGCGGGTCGACAAGGACCGGCTGTTCGAGGACGGCTACATCGCGGAGAAGTCCGGGCACAGCCGGGGCAGCACGGTGGACCTGACCCTGGTCCGGCTCCCCGCTCTGCCGACCAGGCAGTACCGTCCGGGCGAGCGGCTGACTCCCTGCTTCGCGCCGAAGGACGTGCGGTTCCCCGACAACTCGGTGGACATGGGCACGGGTTACGACTGCTTCGACACCCTGTCGCACACGGACGATCCCCGGATCCAGGGGCCTCAGCGCGCCAACCGGCAGTTCCTGAAGCGGACGTTGAGCGAAGTGGGGTTCGTGAACCTGCCGGAGGAGTGGTGGCACTTCACGTTCAGGCCGGAGCCGTTCCCGGACACCTTCTTCGACTTCCCGGTGCACCGCCGGTCGGTCGCCGGGCGCTGACCGAAAACAGCCCGCCCCGAGGCGCGGGGAACGGGCGACCGGGACCACCCCCGTGGGCTCCGGCCGCCCGTTCTTCATCTCGGACGCGAAAGGGGCGTGTTCGGTTGCCGACCGGGCGGTTACGGTGCCCGTATGCCACAGCAGAAGTTCGATACGTACGAGGAGTTCTGGCCGTACTACGTCGCGATGCACTCCCGTGCCGCCACCCGCTGGGTCCATCTCGCCGGCACCCTGACCGGGCTCGCGATCTCCGCGTACGGGCTCGCACGGGGCCGGAAACGCTGTCTCGCGGCCCTGCCCCTGATCGGTTACGGCACGGCGTGGCCCGCGCATTTCCTGATCGAGAGGAACAACCCGGCCACGTTCGGGCATCCGGTGTGGTCGCTGCGCGGTGACGCGCGGATGATCCGGACGATGCTCGCGGGCCGGGACGCGGAGCTGGCGGAGACCGCGGCGAAGTGGCTGGAGGAGCACGGCGAGGACGGGGGCACCGGCGGGGGAGAGCACGGGCAGGGCGGGGACGGGCGCGGCTGAGGCCCGGCGCGACCGGGGCCGGGGCCGGGGCCGGAGCCGGAGCCGGAGCCGGAGCCGGAGCCGTCCAGGTCCGGCGGGCCGGGCCCCTCGCCGGACAAGGGCGTCCGTGGCACACTTCTGACGTTCCGTCAGATTCAGTGCCGGGAGGGGCTTTGTCGCGCACGCGCATACCCGTGGTGGCCGGTTGGTTCACCGAGGACGCCGCGGAGGAGGATTTCCGGCTGCTGGGCACCCGGTGCTCCGGCTGCCGGTCGGTGCACTTCCCCCGGGAGGACGTCCACTGCCGCAACCCCGGCTGCCCCGGGGGCGAGCTGGAGGAGGCTCCGCTGTCGAAGCGGGGCACGGTGTGGTCCTGCACCGACGGGCGCTACCGGCCCCCTCCCCCGTACGTCAGCGACCCCGGGGCGCCCTGGACTCCGTACACCCTGGTCGCCGTCGAGCTGGCCGCCGAGCGCATGGTGGTGCTGGGGCAGGCCGCCCCCGGGGTGGGCGTGGCCGACCTTCCCGTCGGCTCGGTGGTGGAGGTCGTACCGGGCGTCCTGGACGAGGACCGGGCGGCGGGAGTCGTGCACACGACCTGGCACTGGCGCCCCGTCGCGGCGGCAGGGGCCGGTTCATGACCGGCGGAAGGGCCGGCGACGTGGCCGTCCTAGGGGCCGGGATGCACCCGTGGGGCAAGTGGGGGCGCGGGTTCGTCACGTACGGGCGGATCGCCGCGCACGCCGCCCTCGCGGACGCGGGCATCGGCTGGCCCGAGGTCCGGTCGGTGGTCGGCGCGCAGACGGTGCGCGGGGGCTATCCGGGGTACGTGGCGGGGGCGACGTTCGCCCGGGCGCTCGGGTGGCAGGGGGCGCGGGTGGCGTCCGTGTACGCGGCCTGCGCCTCCGGGGCGCAGGCGATCGACACGGCGCGCGCGCAGATCCTGGCGGGTCTGGCGGACGTGGTGCTGGTGGTCGGGGCCGACGCGGCGCCCAAGGGGTTCTTCGCCCCGGCGGGCGGGGAGCGGCCGGACGACCCGGACTGGCTGCGCTTCCGGGTGCTCGGGGCGACGAATCCGGCGTACTTCGGGCTGTACGCCCGCCGCCGCATGGCGCTGTACGGGGACACCCAGGAGGACTTCGCCCTGGTCAAGGTGAAGAACGCGGCGGCGGGCGCGCTGAACGAGTACGCCCGCTACCGGGTGCCGGTGACGGCCGAGGAGGTCGCCGCCTCCGCGATGGTCTCCGATCCGCTGCGGCTGCTGGACATCTGCGCCACGTCCGACGGAGCAGCCGCCCTGGTGCTGTCCAGCATGGAGTTCGCGCGGCGTCGCGGGGTACGTGATCCGGTGCGGATCCGGGCCGTCTCCACCGTGACGCCGACGTTCCCGAGGACCGTCCTGGATCTGCCGGACATCGGCACGGACTCGGCGGTGGCCGTGGCCCCCTCCCCCGAGAGCTTCCGCGCCTCGATCGCACGGGCCGCGTACGAGGAGGCGGGGACCGGGCCGGAGGATCTCTCGCTGGCCGAGGTCTACGACCTGTCCACGGCCCTGGAGCTGGAGTGGTACGAGGACATCGGGCTCTGCGGTCCCGGCGAGGGGGCGAAGCTGCTGCGGACGGGGGCGACCGCGCTGGGCGGCCGGGTTCCGGTGAACGCGAGCGGCGGTCTGGCCTCGTTCGGCGAGGCGGTCCCCGCCCAGGCCATCGCGCAGGTCTGCGAGCTCACCCGGCAGCTGCGCGGACGGGCCGGGGAGCGGCAGATACCGGGCGCACGGGTCGGCATCACGGCGAACCAGGGGCTGTTCGGGCACGGCTCGGCGGTGGTGGCGGTCCGCTGAGTCGGCTGTCCCCACCAGGTTTTCCCTGCCCTTTACTTGACCGGGCGTCACCGCCGCAGAACACTCGGGGGCCCGGCCCGCCGGACGACGTGCGGCCCGTACCCCTGTCGGCGGGGGTACGGGCCGTACGCGTGTCAGGGCGTGCTGGGCCCTGTTGTCGAACTCCCGCCTGCCCTGCGGGCGACGACGGGAGTTCGACGTCAGGGCCCAGGGCCCCCCTTGGCTCAGGTGGTGACGGGTTCACGGGCCCGTGCCGCTCGTTCCAGGGCGTGCTCCACGACCGCGACCAGGACGTCGCGGACGGAGGACCGGTCCCGCGCGTCGCAGACGAGCACCGGGACCTCGGGGTCGAGGTCGAGGGCGGCCTGCACGGTCTCCGTCGGGAACCGCTCGGCGCCCTCGAAGGTGTTGACCGCGACCGTGAACGGGATCCGCCTGCGCTCGAAGTAGTCGACCGCGGCGAAGCAGTCCTCGAGACGCCGGGTGTCGGCGAGGACGACCGCGCCCAGGGAGCCCTGGGCCAGTTCGTCCCACAGGAACCAGAAGCGGTCCTGGCCCGGCGTGCCGAACAGGTAGAGGACCAGGTCCTCCCGCAGCGTGATCCGGCCGAAGTCCATCGCGACCGTGGTGGTGGTCTTGGACTCGACCCCCGCCAGATCGTCCACCGGGCGGCCCGCCTCGGTGAGGCGTTCCTCGGTGCGCAGGGGCCTGATCTCGCTGACCGAGCCGACCGCGGTCGTCTTGCCGACGCCGAACCCTCCCGCCACCAGGATCTTCAGGGTGACGGGCTCGACGTGCCGCTGCTTGCGGCGGCTAGAGCGCCCGAAGGCCATGGATAACCTCGCGAAGAATGTTCACGTCCGGCAGCTCGGCCGGCGGAACGGGACGGGTGACGTGCACCAGCTCGTCCTCGACGAGGTCGCCGACCAGGACCCGTACCACCCCTACGGGAAGGTCGAGTTCGGCGGCGAGCTCGGCGATCGACTGGGGCATGTCGCTGCAGAGTTCGACGATCGCCACGTGTTCGGGGGCGAGCGTCTGGTCCCGGCCGGGATCGTCGGCGGCCGGTTCCGGTACGACGAGCGCGATCAGGTCGAGGCGGTGACGGGAGGCGCTGCTGGTGCGCCCGCGGGTCATCGCGTACGGGCGGACCACCGGTCCCGCCTCCGCGTCGTACCACCGCGAGACCTGGGGGTCGACGGACCCGTCCGTGGATCCGGGGCCGGTGCCCCGGGGGGAGTCGGCGCTCATGCCCGCCACCCTCACCCTCCGGCGGGCAGACCGGTCGTCCGTGGGGCGTTGGCCAGATGGGCCCCCACGCGCTTGACCATCAGTGTCATCTCGTACGCGACCTGGCCCACGTCGGAGTCGGCGTCCGCCAGGACGGCGAGACAGCTCCCGTCGCCGGCGGCCGTCACGAAGAGGAAGGCCTCGTCCAGTTCGACGACGGTCTGGCGGACCCGGCCCGCGTCGAAGTGGTGGCCCACTCCCTTGGCGAGGCTGTGGAAGCCGGAGGCGACAGCGGCGAGATGCTCGCTGTCCTCACGTGTCAGGTCGCCCGACGCCCCGGTGGCGAGTCCGTCGCTGGAGAGCACCAGCGCCTTGCGTATGCTCGCGACGCGCTGGACGAGCTCGTCGAGCAGCCAGTTCAGTTCGCCCGAGCCCTGGCGTGCGGGGTTGTGTGCTGCGGCGTTCGGTGCGGTCATCGACCGTCCCCTCCCGGAGTGGTTCCTGGTGCTGTGCCACCGGGGCCGCCGGTGTCTTCGGTGTTCGCGATGGATTCGGTGTGCTCGGCGGGATCGGTGTCCGCGGTGGGATCGGTGTCCGCGGTGGATTCGGCGGCGTTCTGCCGACGGCCGCGCTGCCAGCCCCGCTGGAGGGAGGCCATGCGGTCGCGTACCTCGTCCGCGTCGCGCTCGCCGTCGTCGTCGAACGTGGCCACGGGCGCCCGCTGCGGGGTCCGGCCCGCGGATTCCTCACGGAGCTGGCGGGCGAGGCTGGCCTGCCGGACCCGCCGGGGCAGTCCGCCCACGGTGTCGGGCGCCGGTGGGCCGGCCGGGGACGGAGTCCTGTCGTGCCGTGCCCCGGGGGTCGGGGACGGCTCTGTGACGCGCGGTGCCTCCGTGGCGCGGGATGCCTCTGTTGCGCGGGCACGGGACGGCTCCGCGGCACGGGGCGGCTCCGGCGCGCGGTCCATCGCTGTCGAACGGTGCGTCTCTGTCGTGCCGTGCGTCTCTGTCGTGCGGTGCACGGCGGCTCGTACGGTCCAGGGCGCGTCGGTGGTCCGGGACCTGTCGGCCGCCTCGGGCTCCCGGTCGGCGGTGTGCGGGACCGGGCCGGTGGCCTTCCCGGGGGTCTCGACCGGGCCGTCGCCCGGATCGTCGACCCGGCGGCCCCGGTCGGTGACCAGCGTCGGCGGGTTACGGCGCGGCAGCGGGACGGGTCCTGCGGGGCGCATCGGGCGCACTTCCGCCGTGGGATCGTCGGCGTGGTCGCGGGCCTGCTGGTGCTGGTCCCGGTCGGTGGCCCTGCGCATGGAGCCGGGCTCGTCGCGGCGGGGCTCACGGTCGCCCTCGCGGCGCAGGTCCCGGGCGCGGAAGATGCCGCCTCGCTCGCTCTCGGTGTCCTCCAGGTCGGACACGCCGTCCAGGACGGGGCCGAGGGCCGGGTCCAGTTCCGGATGCAGTTCCGGATGCAGTTCCGGATCCGGATCCGGCGAACGGTCCAGCGGGTCGCCGGTGAAGTCCAGCGGGCCGACCGGGGGCTCCAGCTCGACCGGCCCGTCCAGGACGCCCGGTGCGGTGAGCCCGGTGAGCCCGGTGGGCACCGGAGACAGGGCCGGGGACCTGCCGTTGACGCGGCGCTCCGCGCCCGTGCTCGGCGCGTCCCGCACCGCGTCGGAGCTTCGGCCGCTGCCGATCGCCCGTTCGGCCCGACGGTCGAGGCGGAACCCGGTGCCGTGGGTGTCGGGGGCGTCGGTGAGCAGCGCCGCGGGGATGAACACGACCGCGGTGGTGCCTCCGTACGGCGACTTCTGCAGGGAGACGCGGACGTTCTGCCGCTGGGCGAGCCGGCTGACGACGAACAGACCCAGCCGGTCGGTGTCGGAGAGCTCGAAGTCGGGAGTCTCGGCAAGCCGCAGGTTGGCGTCGAGGAGGATCTCGGGGGCCATGCCGAGGCCCCGGTCGTGGATTTCGAGCGTGAAGCCGTTGGAGACGCGTTCACCGTGCACCTGGACCGCGGTGTGCGGGGGTGAGAAGACGGTGGCGTTCTCCAGGAGTTCGGCGATCAGGTGGGTGAGGTCGGCCACGGCGGGGCCGCCCACGCCGATCCGGGCGAGGCGCCGGACCTCGATGCGCTCGTAGTCCTCGACCTCGGCGACGGCCGCCCGCACGACGTCCATCAGCTGGATGGGCTTGCGCCACTGGCGGGAGGGGGCGGCGCCGGAGAGGATCACGAGGCCCTCGGCGTGGCGCCGCATGCGCGTGGTGAGGTGGTCGAGGCGGAACAGGTCGGCCAACTCGTCGCCGTTCTCGGTGCGGCGCTCCATCGCGTCCAGCAGCGTGAGCTGTCGGTGCAGGAGGACCTGGTTGCGGCGGGCGAGGTTGACGAAGACCTCGGAGACGCCGCGCCGCATGTCCGCCTGCTTGACCGCGGCCTCGACGGCGGCCCGCTGAAGGGTGTTGAGCGCCTGTCCGACCTGGCCGATCTCGTCGGGCTCGTAACTGAGGTGCGGGGCCTCGGTCTCGACGTCCACCGACTCGCCCGCGGCCAGCCTGCGCATGACGCTGGGCAGCCGGACGCCGGAGACCTCGTGGGCGTCCTTGCGCAGCCGGGAGAGGTCCCGGATGAGTTCCCGGCCGATGCGTACGGAGACGAAGACCGAGACGATCAGGGCCAGGAAGCCGAGGACTCCGGCGATCCCGGCCTGGATGAGGACCCGGTAGGCGGCCGGCTCGGCGCGGTCCTGGAAACGGTTGCCCATCTCCGTGGCGTCGCCCGCCAGCCGGTCGAGGACGGTGACGGCCGATTCCTCCCAGTGGTCGGCGTCGACGGCGCCGGGGTCCTTCGTCGGACCGGCGGCGATCAGGGCATCCTCGGCGGTGCGCAGCGGTTCGGTGTCGGGGCTGCCCCAGAACTGCTCGACGCGTCGGCGCTCCCCGGCGGGCAGGTTTCCCAGGCTGACCTCGTAGAGCAGCTCACGCTGGGCCACGAGCCCGGATATCTGGCGCAGTTCGGAGGTGGTGAAGCGGCCCGCGATGAGGCCCGAGGCGATCAGGGCGTCCTCGCGGGAGAGCATCTCCCGGGCCCGGGAGACCCCGACCAGGGCCCGCATCTGCTGGTCCATCGACACGTTCTCCAGGGTGTGGAGTCCGGTGAGGAAGCGGTACGAGGGGTCGACGAGGCCGTTGTAGAAGTCCAGCGCCTTGGCCCGGCTGATGGTGCGCTTCTCCACCGATTCGCGCAGGGCGTCCAGTCCGTCGACGGCGCTGAGGATGGCGTCCAGGCGGCTCGCGTCGGAGGCGCTCAGCGCTTCCCGGACGCCCTGCTCCCGGGCGTTCTCCCTGACCTCGCCCACGATGCGGTCGGTGGCGGCGCGCCGGCCCATGAGGACGGGGAGCGCTTCGGAGGCCCGGGGATCGGCGAGGAAGACCAGCGTCTGCCGTCGCTCGTCCTGGACGGCTCGGACGGCGTCCTCCAGTGGGTGGCCGACCTTCTCCACGATGGAACCGGCACTCATCAGCTCGTCGGCCTGACGGCCGGTGATGTAGGTCGCGAAGACCCAGAGGCCCGTGAGGGAGACGAGCGGCACCAGCAGCAACGCCACGATCTTCCTGCGGATGGACTTCCCGCGAAAGCGCATGGCCTCCCCCAGATCGGCCCCGCACCGCGGGGGTGGTCTTCTCCCGGTCGTCCCTCGGCCCCGCCCCGCCGCGCACCGTGCGTACACCGGCGCGCATCGGGCGGACGCGGGTGAGGTCCGTCCTGCGTCAATAAACGGCGCGAGCCTACTACCGACACCGAGACAACTCGAAGACACGTCCGGATGATTTTCAGCCGTCCACCCTGGACTTGATCATGAGTTGTCCCCGTATTCCCGGAGATGAAATTCGCGAAAGCGACAGACGCTACCGGCTGGACCTGTCAGCACCAGCACGTATCAGTTGGCTGGAATTCTTCGCTCCGTGCCCTTCTGTGCCCTGCGGGCGTTTTCCAGGGGAATCTTCGGGACGGGTGGTTCGTCCATATGTACGGGGTAGACGCACGGTGGGGTCGTGCGGGGCAGGGTGGACGTGTTCCGCCCGCGTAGAACCGGCGCAAGCCGGGCAGCCACCCTGAAGTCGGACAGTGGTGGGGAGTTGAAGGTCCTTGAGCACGCAGGAACGCGGGAGCGCCGGAGCACCGGCGGCCGCGAGGACAGAAGCCGCGGACGGGGCACGGGTGCCGCGGCAGTTGTGGGTGGAGGAGCCGGCGTCGAAGCGACGGATGCCCGACGCGGTACGGACGGCCGCCGTACGCGCCGTGCTCATCATGTCGCTGACGATCATCCAGGCGATGGTCGCTTTTCTGAGCACCTTGACCGGCTCCTGGCTGGCCTTCCCCATGGTGCTCAGCAGTGTGGCCAGCACGGTGGTCGCCACCTGGTCGGTGCTCGACGTCTGGGTGACCCGGCAGGTGTGGAACCAGCGCAACGGCGTGGTGTCGGTGCCGAGCAGTTCGGCCCGGCAGATACGTCGTGAGCGGCGGCGGTCCCGCCGGGCCGAGCGAGCCGCCGAGCGGGACGGCACAGGCGGTGGCATAGACGGCCGCCGGAAGACCGGAGACCTCTCCCGGGCCTGACCCGGGGAGCTGATCCGCGGACCCGATCGCGGGTTGAGCGGACCTGATCGCGGGGTTGATCCGCGGACCTGATCGCGGACCGTCATTCGCTGACGGCGCCGGTCCGCAGTTCGGCCAGCGCTGCCGGGCGGCTCCGCCCGACCGGCAGCGGTGGTGGTGGCCCGTGGTCAGGCGCCGGGCCGTGGTGGCGGGGTTTCGGCGGCCGCCTGCTCGTTCCTCTTGAACATGCGGGTCGCCGTGATCTCGCCGTGGACCGTCTCTCCGTCCGGGTCCTGCTGCGGCAGACCGGGACGCAGATGCTCCTCCACGCTGATGTACTTGAGCCCCGCCCTCAGGTCCGCGTCGTTGCGCAGCCGGATGACGAGGGGGAACTCGGCGAGCGCGGTCGTGTCGAACAGGCCGGTCGTGTAGAGCAGTTGCACGCCCAGCGCGTCCGACACCGCCCGCTGGAGCTCCAGCAGGTACGTGGCGTTGGCGCGGCCGATCGGGTTGTCGAGGAACAGGGTGCCCGCGTGCCGGTGGCGGTCGCGGCCCCGGTCGTTGCTGCGCAACGCCGCCATCGTGCAGTAGAGGGCGATGGCGGCGGTGAGCAACTGCCCGCCGGAGAAGACGTCGCCCATCTGCCCGACGGGGACGCGCTCGGCGCGCAGCACGGCGTCCGGCTTGAGGATCTCCACCGCGATGCCCTTGGGCCGCAGCGCCGCCTCGACGCCCCTCAGCAGCAGGGACACGCCGTCCCGGCGCAGGTCGGAATTCTTCTTGAGGGCGGCCCGGGTGGCCTCGTCGACGACCTCGCCGAGGCGTTCGGTGAGGGTGGCCTGGTCGGGTTCCTCGAAGCGGATCCGGAGGAATTCCTGCCCCGACCACTCCCCCAGCCCTTCGGGGAGCTGGGAGAGCCGCTGGGCGGAGCGCAGGGTGGTGAGCGCGGAGTCGACCAGGCCGCGCAGCCGGTCGACGATCGAGTCGCGGTTGCGTTCCAGCTGGATCAGTTCGTCGGTGAGGACGCGGAGCCGGGGGGCGAAGGCGTCGGCCCACTTCTGTGCGTGCTCGGGCAGTGCGGAGGCGGGCAGCTCGCGGATCTGCTGGCGGGCCGGGGTGCGGACCTGTTCGTACCGGGTGGAGTTGGCGTGCCGGACGAGGACGTCGCTCGCATCCCGGACGGCGCTCTCGGCCGCCGAGAGGTCGGTGTTGCAGCCTCGCAGGGAGCGGCGGGACTCGGCGGCGGACTGCCGGGCCTCCTCCAGGGTGCCGGGGTAGGGGTCGGGGTGTTCGGTGCCGTCCTCCGTGCCGTGGTCGCGCAGGAGGTCCCGCAGCAGGGCCGCGGTCTCGTCGAAGCCGCCGGCGGAGTCCTCGGCGGTGCGGTGGGCGTGCAGCAGCTCGCTGTGGGCGGCGCGGGCGGTGTCCAGGGTGGCGGTGGCTTCGGCCAGTTCGCCGTTGGCGGTACGCAGGAGGGCCTGGGCTCCTTCGGCGTCGGCCGGGACGAGGTCGTCCGGCAGTTCGGTGTGGTGCTGTCGCTCGTCGTCGGGGGCGAGCCGCTCGGCCTCGCCGCGGAGCCGTCCCAGATGTTCGCTGGCGGTGGAGGCGCGGGTCTCCAGGAGCTGGACGTGCGCTTCGGCGCGGGCGGCGGCGGCCTGGCGGGAGGGGCCGTCGGCTCCGTCGGTGCCCTCCAGGAGCTGGGCGGCGCGGGTGCGGACCTTGTTGGTGAGGCGGTCCAGCTCGGCGAGGGCGGCGCTCTCGTCGCTCTCGGCGCGGGCCTGTTCGGCGCGGAGGTCGGCGCCGACGCCTACCTTCTCGTAGAGCTGGGAAGCGGCCCGGTAGGCCTCGCGCAGGGTGGGCAGGGCGGTGCGGGCCTTCGACTCGTCCTCCTCGGGGAGGACTTCGGGGACGCCGGCGATCTCGGCGCGCTCGGCCCGCAGGGCGCGTGCGGTGCGGCGCGCGTCGTCCCCGGCGCGCTGGGCGGCCCTGCGGTCCTCGTCGGCGGCGCGGGCGAGGTCGAGGCAGACGGCGGCACGGGCCTCGGACTCGGCGGCCTCGTCGACCAGTTCGCGCAGCCGGACCTGCCAGCCGGCGCGCTCCCGCAGCCGGTGGGCGAGTCCGGCGAGGGCGTCGGCGGCGCGGCGGGCCCGCTGGGCGGCTTCCTGGCGCTCGTCGCGGACCCGGGCGGTGTCGGCGGCGGCCTCGTCGGCCTCGGCGCGGGCGGTGCGGGCCTCGGCGAGGACGGCCTCGGCGCTCTCGGCCGCCGTACGGGCGGTGGCGGCGGCCTGGGCCAGTTCGGCGAGCATGCCGGGCGGGCAGTCGGCGCGCCAGGAGCCGATGCGGGCGGCCAGCGCACGGTCCCCGGAGAGGCGGGCGGCCAGCGTCCTGATGTCCTCGTCGCGGGCGGCGGTGCGGCTGCGCAGCGCGTGGCGCTCCTCGTCGGCGGCGTGTTCGTCGTGCATGGCCGGGTTCGGCGGGACGAGGAAGACACCGTCGTGCTGCGCGTCGGAGCCGGTGCCGGCGGCCGGGACGGGGGCGAGGAGAGCGGCGGCGGTGCCGACGGCCACGGCGGAGCGGGGCAGCAGGGCCGCCCCGCCGAGGACCTCACGGGCGCGGGTGTGGGCGTCGGGGTCGGTGATGACGACGCCGTCGACGAGCTCCGGGCGGGCGGCGAGGACGGCGGCGTGGTCGGCCGGGTCGACGGCCTGCGCGAGGTAGCGCCAGCCGGGCAGGGCGGGGATGCCGTGCTCGCCCAGATACTCGACGGTGGCCAGGACGTCGGGGCCGGGCGGCAGCAGCCCGCCCTCGCCGAGCGCGCCGAGGATGCGGGCGTCGTCGGCGGCGGCGGTGCGCAGGTCGAAGAGGCGGCGCTCGGCGGCGGCGACGGACTGGTCGAGGAGGTCGCGCAGCTCGTCGGCGCTGCGGTCGAACTCGTCGGCGGTCAGTGGCTGTTGGGTGGCTGCGGGCTGGTCGGCGAGGGCCACCGCGCGATCGGCGGCCGGTTCGGCGGAGGTGGCCGTGGCGCCGTCGGCCCCCGGGCCGGGGCGGGCGCCGGATCCCCGGTCCGGGGCGGACAGTTCGTCGGCGGCTTCCCTGCGGGGGTGCGGGACGCCGGTGCCGGACGGAAGGCCCAGCAGGTCGCCCAGGCGGGGGTCGGCGGCGATGGATTCGGCCGCGCGGAGTTCGTCCTCGTGACTCTGCTCGGCGGCCCTGGCGCCGTCGGCGGCGCGGGCGGCGGCCAGATCGGCGCGGCTCTCGGCGGCGGCCGCCTCGCGGGCGGTGTCGGCGGCGGCGCGCGCGGCTTCGCGGGCGGTGTCCCAGGCGGCTACGGCGGACTGTTCGGCGTCGCTGGCGGCGAGGGCCGCGCGGGCCGGGTCGGCGTCGGGCGCGGTGTCGTCGAGCCAGCCCGCCTTGACGGCTTCGGCGGTCTCCTGGCCCACTTCGGCGAGGCGCTGGCGCAGGTGTCCGGCCTCGCTGCGGGCGCGCTGGGCCTCGGTGGCGGCAACGGTGGCGTCGCGGTGGGCGCGTTCGCCGGTGGCCTGGAGGGTGTCGGAGCGCTCCTCCTCCTCGTTGGCGACGCGCTCGCCCTCCTCGGCGGCCCGGTGCAGGGCGCGGACGAGGTCGGTGGCGGCGGCGGAGCGGGCGGCGAGGGCGGGGGCGGCGTCGCGTTCGGCTTCGCGGATGGCGACGGCGACCCTGGCGGAGCGGTCGGCGGCGGCCCGGTGGCGCAGGACGGCTTCGGCTGCCTGCCAGGCGGCGTGCAGGGTGCGGGCCTCGACCAGCTCCTTGCGGCCGGCGGCGGCGTTCTTCTCGGCGGCGGTCAGGGCCAGCGAGGCGTGCCGGTAGGCGAGTTCGGCGGCGATCAGGGAACGGCTGCCCCGGGTGGACTCCGCCTCGGTGACGGTGTGGGCGGCGGCGGTGACCCGTTCGGCCAGCTCGGCGGTGCGGGCGCGCTCCTCGGCGGCGCGGGCGGTCAGCCGGCGGGCCAGGGTGCGGGTGCGGCGTTCGGCGCCGGCGTGGATGTCGCGGGCGCGGGCGCGGGTGCCGGTGGCCTCGACGATCCGGTTGAGGAGGTCGACGGAGCCTGCGGTGAAGTCGCGTTCGGCGGTCAGCTCGGCGCGGCGGCCCAGCTTGTTGCCGAAGCCGCTGACCAGGTCGGCGAGTCCGTCGGTGTCGCGGGTGTCGGTGACGGCACGGAGCAGGAGGTCGGTGAAGTCGGAGTCCTTCTTCACCGCGAAGAGCCCGGCGGCCTCGCCCTCGTCGGAGTTCATCTCGCGCTGGTAGCGGAAGAGTTCGGGGTCGAGACCGAGGTCGCCGAGGTGTTCGTTCCAGCGGTCGTGGATTTCTTCCCAGTGCACGTCGAGATGGGCGTAGAACTTGCCCGCGTCCGTCAGCGCGTCGCGGAAGCCCTTCATGGTGCGCCGCCTGCCGCGTGCGCCCGAGGCGCCTTCGGCGGGGCGGCCCACGGCGGAGGACTCGGCGACGGGCAGGCTGTCCAGGCTGAGCCCGGGGCCGGGCCGGAACGAATACCAGGCCTCGGCGAACTTGCGCGGGTCGTTGGAGACCTGACGGCCGCGCCACTCGCTGACCTTGCCGACGACGACGCATTCACCGGTGAGGGTGTGCTGCCACTCCAGGGCGACGTGCCCGCAGTCGTCGGCGAGGAGGAACTTGCGCAGCACACCGGAGCTGGCGCCGCCGAGCGTGTTGCGGTGGCCGGGGAGCATCACCGAGAAGATCAGCTTGAGCAGGACGGACTTGCCGCCGCCGTTCTCCAGGAAGAGGACGCCCGCGGGGGCGGGGCGGCGGGGCGGGCCGACCGGCTCGTCCTCGAAGAACTCCGCCTGGGCGGGGGCGGGGCTGGGAACGGGTGCGCCGACGCCGCGCAGGTCGAGGACGGTGTCGGCGTAGCGCGCACCGGCAGGCCCGATGGAGTAGAGGCGGACCCGGGACAACTCGTACATGGCGGCGGACTCTCGTCGTTCGGTGAGCGGGGGCGGAGCGGCAGGTGCGGGCGTGCTGACCGGTCGGGAACGGCCGGTCAGGTCTGGTCTGGTCTGGTCTGGTCTGGTCTGGTCGGGAACGGCCGGTCAGGTGAGAAGGGAAGGTCAGGAGTGGAAGGGCAGGCCAGCGTCGGCGGCCAGCTCCATGCTGTCGGGGTGGGGCGGCGGCAGCAGGGTGGCGGAGCCGTCGGTGACGGGGACGACGCCGAGCTCCAGCAGTTCGGCCATGGCGGCGCTGCCCGCCAGGTCGCGGACCTGGAGCTGGTAGCGGGCGGTGGTGCGGTAGGCGCCGCCCGCGTCGTCACCGGTGCGCTGGAGGAAGCCGGAGTCGGTGAGGAAGGCGACGGCCTTGCCGATGATGCCGGTGGTGGATCCGGCGAGCCGACGGGCGTCCTTCGTCGCGCCGGTGGAGCTGCGGCGGGCGTAGATCCGCCAGCCGGCCTCGAGTCCGGGGGCGTCGCTGGCCGGGTCGGTGTTGTCGCCCTGTTCCTCGGCGCGCTCCTCCAGCCGTCGGCAGGCCTGGCGTACGAAGGCGTCGACGCCGTTGACCGTGATGCGGCCGATGTAGGCGTCGTCGGCGAGGTCCTCGGGGCGGGGGAAGGCCAGGGCGGCGACGGCGAGGTGGGCGAGGCCGTGCAGGAAGCGGTCGGCGGCGTCGGACGAGGCACGGCGGGCGTAGTCGCCCATGCGGACGGCGAAGACGGAGTCCTCACCCGCGGTCACGGCCATCCCGGCGCGCGGGGAGACCTCCAGGACGATGAGGCCGAGGCCGGTGGCCACGGCGTCGGCAAGCCGGGCGAAGGCGCTCTCCTCGCGGTAGCGCCGCAGCAGGTCGGCGTACTCGGCGTCGCGGGCGGGCAGCAGCTTGGGCTGGAGCCCGAAGGAGACCAGACGGGCGGCGTCGGCGGCGTCGGCCGGGGTGACGGGCGTCTGTCCGACGGGCTCGGCGGCGCCGGGGTGCGCGGAGTCGCCCGCGTGCGGGGTGGCGGGCCCGGCGTACGCGGAGGGCTCGGTCCACGCGTCGGGGTGCTCGGCGTCGTGGTCGCTCACGGCTGGGACTCCTCGGTACGGAAATCGTGCGGGTGCGGAAGGAGGGCGGGCCCGGTCATGGCGGAAGGCGCGGGGCGGTGCACGACAGAAGCGGCGGGGCGGTGCACGACAGACGCCGCAGGGCTCGTCACTACTGACGCGGCGGAGAGGTGCACGACAGACGCCGCGAAGCCGGTCATGAGGCCTCCTTCCGGTCGGCGGCCATGCCGACGGCGTCCAGCAGGGCGGTGCCCACGATCAGGTCGGCGCCGCCGAACTCCGGGTCGTCCAGCTGTGCCCCGTCGTCCACGGCGAACAGCAGGCGTCGTTCGCCCTGGCGGTAGGCGGTGCCGACCGGCGGGCTGGCGGCGTGGACGGCGAGCAGGGCGACCAGGTACGGCAGGTCGGTGTCTCCGGTGCCGCGCGCTTCGGCGAGCAGTCCGGAGAGCCGGCGCGGGGCGTCGTGCTCCAGGTCGAGCAGGGTCATGGCGCGGGCGAGTTGCTCCTCGCTGAACCGGCTGTCGTCAGGGGTGGCGATGAGGTCGGGCTCGGGCATCTCCGCGCCCAGGTGCTCGCGCTCCAGCGGCGGGGTGAGCAGCAGGTCGACCAGGTCCCCGACCCGTACGGAGGTCGGGGTGCGCAGTCCGGTGCCGTGGGCGAAGAAGGCGTCGGTGGCGCGGGTGGACTGTTCGACGGGGAGGGGGAGGAGCGGGGCGAGGAGCTGCCCGTACAGATCGAGGCCCGCGTGGGCGGCGGGCGGGGCGAACGCCTGCCGGTCCTGCTCCGCGCGGAAGAGGGGGCCCGCCTCCAGGAGCCGGGACTGGAGCTGCGTGTGGCGGCGGATGCAGTCCTTGACGATGTCGACCAGCTCGGCGGCCCGGCGCTTGTGTTCGGGCTCCTCGGCCTCGTCGCGTGCCTTGCGGATGTTGGTGAGGATCGCGTTCTCGTGACGGTAGCGGTCGGCCACGTGGTCCAGTGCCTCGGCGATCATGTCCGGGACGGTGTGGAGCCAGTCGACGGCTCGGACGTTGCGCCGGGTCGCCTCCAGGGTCCGGCGCAGCGTCTCGGCGTACTGCACGGTGCGGTAGCGGGCCTGTTCGGCGGCGAGCTGGGCGTCGGCGAGGCGGCCCCGGCTGATGAGGACCTCCAGCTTGACCTCGGCGGCGATCTGGGCGCTGGTGACATCGGTGTCCAACGCGCCGACCAGGACGTTGACCGCTTCGTCGGTGGCGCGGAGGTAGACCGTGCCGCCGTAGCCCGGGACCTCTTCGATGAGCTTGAAGTCGTAGTCCCGGCGGACGTATACGCCGTCGGGGCCGAAGGTGCCGTAGACCGCGCGGAAACCGCGGTCGACGCTGCCGACGTTGATCAGGTTCTCCAAGACCCAGCGGGCGACCCGTTCGTGCTCGGCGACGGGGCGGTCGGGGGCCTGGGCGCCGACCCGGGGGAGCAGTCTGGCCACTATCTGGTCGTGGTCGGCTCCGGTGTCGAAGTCCATATTGAGCGTGACGTGGTCGATCGCGGCGAGGGCGACCTCCGCCATGGCGTACACCGTGTACTCGCCGGCCAGATTCGCCTTGCGGACGTCGAGGTCGTGCAGCGGCGCCGTGCACGCGAGCGCGCGCAGCCGCCGCGAGAGCCCCTCGTCGGCGGCGGGGCCCGGGGCAGGCCGCGGCCCCGCGCCGAGCTGCGGCGAGGTGGCGTCCGGGTAGGCAGGCGAAGTCACGTGGGACAGATTAGGTCCTCGCACCGACAACGGTCGAAACGGCGTTTATGCGACCGGCTCCGGGCGGGGGTCAGGTCTGTGCGGGTCCGTATCCTCCGCCGCCCGGTGTGCGCACCACGAGCACGTCTCCGGCGTCCAGTTCGGCGGTGTCGCAGCCCTTCAGCGGGACCAGCTCGCCGTCCGCCCGCTCGATGTGCTGCTCCCCGAGCGCCCCCGGCTCGCCGCCGCCCGCTCCGTACGGCGGGACGCGGCGGTGTCCGGAGAGCAGCGCGACCGTGACCGGTTCCAGGAAGCGGATACGACGCTCGACGCCGACGCCGCCGTGCCACCGCCCCGCTCCCCCGCTGCCGCCCCGGACGGCGAAGCCCTCCAGCAGGGCGGGCAGCCGCCACTCCAGGATCTCGGGGTCGGTGAGCCGGGAGTTGGTCATATGGGTCTGGACGGCGTCGGCTCCGTCGAAGCCGTCCCCCGCTCCGGATCCGCTGGCGATCGTCTCGTAGTACTGGACGTGGTCGTTGCCGAAGGTGAGGTTGTTCATGGTGCCGGAGCCCTCGGCCTGGCCGCCGATCGCGCCGTACAGGGCTCCAGTGACGGCCTGGGAGGTCTCCACGTTGCCCGCTACGGTCGCCGCCGGGTAGGCGGGGTCGAGCATGGACCCGGGCGGGATCGTCACCTCCAGGGGTTTCAGGCAGCCGCTGTTGAGCGGGATGTCCTCCCCGACGAGGGTGCGGAAGACGTAGAGGACGGCGGCCATGACGACGGACCGGGGCGCGTTGGCGTTGCCGGGCTGCTGGGGCGAGGTTCCGGTGAAGTCGAGGTGGGCGCTGCGGGCGTCCCGGTCCACGGTCAGCCGTACCTGGATCAGGGCTCCGCTGTCGGTCTCGTAGCGGCAGTGCCCGTCGTGCAGTCCGGCGACGATGCGGCGTACGGACTCCTCGGCGTTGTCCTGGACGTGGCCCATGTAGGCGTCCACGACATCGGAGCCGAACTGGTCGGTCATGCGCCGCAGTTCGGTGATGCCCTTCTCGTTGGCGGCGATCTGGGCGCGCAGGTCGGCGAGGTTGGTGTCCGGGTCGCGGGAGGGGTACGGGGCGGAGGTGAGCAGGTCGCGGGTCTCCTCCTCGCGCAGTCGGCCGTCGCGGACGAGCGGCCAGTTGTCGAAGAGCACGCCCTCCTCGTGGATCGTCCGGCTGAAGGCGGGCATGGAGCCTGGTGTGATGCCGCCGATCTCGGCGTGGTGCCCGCGTGAGGCCACCAGGAAGCGCAAGTGGTCCGGTTCTCCCGCTTCGCCCTCGTCGAACACGGGGGTCACCACGGTGACATCGGGCAGGTGGGTGCCGCCGTGGTACGGGTCGTTGACGGCGTACACGTCACCGGGGCGCAGTCTCCCCTCGTTGCGCCGCAGGACCTCCTTGATCGACTCGCCCATCGAGCCGAGGTGCACCGGGATGTGCGGGGCGTTGGCGATCAGGTTGCCCCCGGCGTCGAACAGGGCGCAGGAGAAGTCGAGTCGTTCCTTGATGTTGACCGAGTGGGCGGTATTCTCCAGGCGGACGCCCATCTGCTCGGCGATCGACATGAAGAGGTTGTTGAAGACCTCCAGCATCACCGGGTCCACCCGGGTGCCGACGGCGGTGCGTTCGGGGCGGGGGCTGCGGCGCGTGAGGACGAGATGTCCGGTGGGGGCCGCTTCGGCGCGCCAGCCGGGGTCGACGACGGTGGTGGCGTCGTCCTCGGCGACGACGGCGGGACCGGTGACGGTGTCGGCGGGGCGCAGGTCCCTCCGGCGGTACAGCGGGGCCCGCTGCCGCCGCCCCTCGGCGTAGAGGTCCACGGTGTCGGCCGGGCGCGGCGGGGTGTCGCGGTGGCCGTCGCGCGGACCGGAGCCCGTGGCGGGCGCGGCATCACCGGTCACTCCGGTGGCTCCGGTGGCTCCGGTGGCTCCGGTGGCCCCGGTGGCCCCGGTGGCCCCGGTGGCCCCGGTGGCCCCGGTGGCTTCCACCGTGACCGTCTCGACGACGACGGGCTTGTCCATCGTGAAGCCGAACCGGGCCCGGTGGGCGGCGGCGAACGTCTCGGCCATGGCGGTCTCCGTGTCCAGGTCCACCGGCAGCGCCGCGTCCGTCCCCGCGTACCGCAGCAGGACGCGGGCCTGTGTGGTGATCGCGGAGTCCGGCGTTCCGTCGGCGCGCAGGGCTTCGCGGGTACGGTCGGCCAGCTCCGCGCAGAGCCTCTCCACGCGCTCCCGGGCGGCCTCGTCGAGCTCCTCCTCCACCGACTGCTCGCGCATCGCGGTGGCGTCGGCCAGGCCGATGCCGTACGCGGAGAGCACCCCGGCGAGCGGGGGGACGAGGACCGTGTCGATGCCCAGGGCGTCGGCGACCGCGCAGACGTGCTGGCCGCCCGCGCCGCCGAAGCCGGTCAGGGCGTAGCGGGTGACGTCGTGGCCGCGCTGCACGGAGATCTTCTTGACGGCGTTGGCCATGTTGAGCACGGCGATCTCCAGGAAGCCCGCCGCCGCTTCCGCCTCGTTTGGCCGTCGCCCGGTGGCGCGCCCCACCTCGTCGGCGAGGGCCGCGAACCGCGTCCGCACCAGGTCGGCGTCGAGTGGGAGGTCGCCACCCTCGCCGAAGACCGCCGGGAAGTGGCCGGGCTGGACGCGGCCGAGCATCACGTTGGCGTCGGTGACGGTGAGGGGGCCGCCCCGGCGGTAGCAGGCGGGGCCGGGGTCGGCGCCGGCCGAGTCGGGGCCGACGCGGTAGCGGCTGCCGTCGAAGTGCAGGAGGGAACCGCCGCCGGCCGCGACGGTGTGGATGCTCATCATCGGGGCGCGCATCCGGACGCCGGCGACCTCGGTGCCCAGTTCGCGTTCGAACGCGCCGGCGTAGTGGGAGACGTCGGTGGAGGTGCCGCCCATGTCGAACCCGATGACGCGGTCGTATCCGGCCTGCCGCGACGTGCGGACCATGCCGACGACGCCCCCGGCCGGGCCGGAGAGGACGGCGTCCTTGCCTCGGAACCGGGCGGCTTCGCGCAGGCCGCCGTTGGACTGGAGGAACATCAGCCGGATGCCGTCGAGGCGGGCGGCGACCTCGTCGACGTACCTGCGCAGGACGGGTGAGAGGTAGGCGTCGACGACCGTGGTGTCGCCGCGGGGGACGAGTCTGATCAGCGGACTGACCTCGTGGGAGCTGCTGACCTGGGTGAAGCCGGCCTCACGGGCCGCCTCGGCGACGGCCCGTTCGTGGGCGGGGTGGCGGTAGCCGTGCATCAGGACGACGGCGGCGCTGCGCAGACCGTCGGCGTGGGCGGCGCGCAACTGTTCACGTACGGGGGCGAGTTCGAGAGGGCGGACGGTGCGGCCGAGGGCGTCGAGGCGTTCGGGGACCTCGATCACGCGTTCGTGGACGGACTCGGGCAGGACGATGTGCCGGTCGAAGAGGCGGGGCCGGTTCTGGTAAGCGATCCGCAGTGCGTCCCGGAAACCCTCGGTGATCAGGAGCACGGTCGGCTCGCCCCGTCGCTCCAGCAGGGCGTTGGTGGCGACCGTGGTGCCCATCCGGACGGCGGCCACCCGGTCGGCGGGCACCGGTTCGCCGGGGTCCAGGCCGAGGAGCAGCCGGATTCCGGCGACGGCCGCGTCGTCGTAGCGGGCGGGGTCGTGGGAGAGAAGCTTGCGGGTGATCAGGCGGCCGTCGGGGCGGCGGCCGACCACATCGGTGAAGGTGCCGCCCCGGTCGATCCAGAACTCCCAGCGTCCGGTCATGGCGCCATTCTGTGCCCGCGCCCACGGGCTCGCAGGCCCGAAGCATCCGCAAGGTAACTCGCAGGCATCTCGCGGGGCGCAACGTCCGTCGGGGGTTCAGTCCTGGAAGAGCGCTGCCAGTCGGGGCAGTCGGCGGCGGTTCGCGGCGGCGTCCTCGGCGTCCCAGTTCTCGCCCGCCGGGTCCGCCGGGCGTATGCGGTCGCGCAGCGCCGCTTCGACCGCGGCGTCGAGGGAGGCGGTCTCGTGCCGGAGACGGTGGTAGGCCTCGGCGACCGGGGCGTTCAGGGACTCGTATCCGATCCAGCCGTGCTCTCCCCGGCTCATCCGGATCACCACCGGCAGTCCGGCCAGCGTGTCCGGATCGGCCACCGCCCGGGTGAAGGTCTCCCGGCCGAGCAGGGAGAGCCCGTCGCGGAAGTCCATGAAGCCGTCGTCGCCGCAGCCGCCCTCGATGAGGTAGGCCGCGTTCCACAGGGGCCACCGGTAGGCGGACCGGGTCACGGCCACCGCGGTGACGGCGAAGGCCGCGATCCGCTCCGGCTCCAGGGAGGCGAGCACGTCGGTCAGGGCTCCGGGCAAGGGGTCGTCGGGCGGGTCCCGGTCGTCCGCCCGGTCCCCGACCGCGTCGCGAGCCCGCTCGACGAGCCCCCACCACTCGTTGATGTCCATGGGGAGAAGCCTAGGAGGAGGGTCTGACAACGCCCCTCCTCCTCGGCTGCCGCGCCTCCCGGGCTCGGCGTGCTCCTGGGCTGCCGCGTCCTCCCGGGCTCGGCGTGCTCCTGGGCTGCCGCGGTCAGAGAGCCGGTGCGTCCGGCCCGATCCGGCTGCGTACCGCCGTCTGAACCTCGGCCTCCTCGGCCGGGTCGGCGGCGAGGCGGCGCAGGCGTTCGGCGACGCGGATGTCTCCGGTCTCGGCGTGCAGGGCGGCCACCTCGCGGGTGGTCTCCTCGCAGTCCCAGAGGCACTCCACCGCGAACCCGGTCGGGTAGGACGGGTCGGTGGCGGCCAGGGCGCGGGCGGCCCTGCCCCGCAGGTGCGAGGAGGACGTCTCGCGGTAGACGTGGCGCAGCACGGGCGCGGCGCAGGCGATGCCGAGGCGGCCCGCTCCATCGACGAGGGTCCACAGCCGGGGGGCGTCGGGTCCGTCGCCGCGTACGGCCTCCCGCAGCGCGCCGAGGACTTGGGGAGCGTCCTGGGCGGTGCCTCGGCAGGCGAGCACTCCGGCGGCCGAGGCCCCGAGGGTGTCGGGGCGGTGGGCCCAGCGCCGGGCCCGTTCCACGGCATCGTCGCAGGTCATCCGCTCGAAGGCGGCGATGGCCGTGTCGGCGACGGTGCCTGCGGGGCTGACGGCGGCGGCCTCGATGAGGTCGAGGACGGCGGGGTCGCCCGCCTCCGCAAGGTAGTGCAGGGCGGCGCAGCGGGCGCCTTCGGGGCCGCTGCGGGCGGCCTCGACGATCGCGGGCAGGTCGTCGCGTCCGGCGACGGCGGAGAGGCAGCGGGCCGCGGGGACGTGCAGTTCGCTGCCGCGTTCCAGGGCCTGCTGGGCCCAGTCGAAGACGGCCTGGACGCTCCAGCCGGGGCGGGGGCCCCCGGGGCGCATCTGGCGTTGCCATCGGTCGAACGAGCCCTGTTCGCCGGCGGCCCTGACCCGGGCGCCGACCGCCGCGCGCGGATCGTCGGCCCACAGCCGCCAGGGGCGCGGCTCGAAGGCGTCCCGTACGGCGGCGGCGAGGTCGGCCGAGCCCTGATGGGTGTCCGGGAAGCGGGCGAGGACGGGCAGCGCGAGGGAGCGCAGGCCGGCGTCGTCGTCACGCAGGGCGAGTTCGTCCAGGGCCCAGGCCCAGTTGGCGCCGGTCGCCGCGTAGCGGCGGAGCAGGGCCAGGGCGTCGTCGCGCCCGTAGGAGGCGAGGTGGCCGAGGACGGACAGCGCCAGACCGGTCCGGGAGTCGTCGGTATCGATGAGGTCGTCGGGATCGGCGAGGTGTCGCTCGATCTCCTCGATACCGCCGTCGAGGTCGAGGTAGAGGCGCGCGTAGTAGAGGGAGCGGTTCTCCACCTGCCAGTCGTGACGGGGGTCGCTCACGACGCAGTGGTTGAGAGCCGCGAGGGCCTCGGGGCGCGGTGCGGCGAGCGCGTGGAGCGTGCCGTCGCCGCGGCCCCTCTGCAACAGGCCGAGCAGGGTGCCGCTCGGCGCTATGAACGGATCGAACATGGGAGAAAGCCTCACATCAAGCTGTCGACGCAACCGGGACTGTGCAGTGCCCCGTGCCTCTCGGCACGCGGGGATGTCCGGGGGGACACCGTTACGCCGCGCAGTGACATGATCGGCCGACCGCCGTCTTTCGCCTGGTGTAGAGCATCTTCCTCTGCCTCTCGTCGGTGGCCCTGAGCGGGCCCGCGACGTCATGATGACCCAGCCATTTCGCCACCGCGACCACATTTACGACGGACCGGTCAGCGGAGCCCACGGCGGACGCGCGACGGGGCGCGCCCGCCGGCGCCCTACCGGGCACCGAAGCGTTCCAGCAGGTCGGACTTGCCGAACATCCGGGCCGTGTCCAGCGCGGACGGCGTTCCCGCGGCCGGGTCGGCGCCGGCGGCGAGCAGCGCGTCAACGACGGCGTCCTCGCCCTTGAAGACGGCTCCGGCCAGCGGGGTCTGGCCCCGGTCGTTGGCCCGGTCCGGGTCGGCGTCACGGGCGACGAGGGCGGCGACCGTCCCGGCGTGCCCGTGGTAGGCGGCGAGCATGAGCAGCGTGTCGCCCCGGTCGTTGGTGAGGTTGGCGGGGACTCCGGCCTCGACGTACGCGGTGAGCGCCTCGGTGTCGCCGGCGCGGGCCAGGTCGAAGACCTTGGTCGCCAGCTCGACCACCTCGGGATCAGGGGTTTCGCTCATCGGACGGACCGCCTTCCTTGACTGCTGCCACGGCTGTCACCGCCGCGGTTGACCTGGTGGGGAGTACGGCACGGGACCGTACGAGTGAATCGACAGGGTACTGCTCCAGGGCCGACATGACCCGGCCCGGATACGGCAAGGGATCACCGCGGCTGATCCTGCCCGGCACGGACGAGGTGATGCCGCTCCCCGGAGGCCTACTTCTGTGAGCCAGTCAAGTGAAAGTGCAGGATATTCACTCGATTGCACCTTTTGTCATATAGATACTTCTCGTGATCCTGGAAGGACTCATGGTGACTGTCCCCTTCGACCAGGAGAGAACCACTCATGATCCTTTCCATCTCGGGCGTGGTACTGCTCGCCATCGTCGTCTTCCTGTTCTTCAAGAAGGACGGGCTCAAGGCCTCCCACGCCATCGTCTGCGCCCTGTTCGGCTTCTACCTGGCCGGCACCGCCATCGCTCCGAGCATCACGGCGGGCGGGGCGAGCCTCGCCGGCCTGCTGGGCGGGATCAAGTTCTGACGCTCCGCGACCGCTCCCACCCCTACAGGAGACCGATGTGGCACGGCGACCACTCCCCCGCATTCTGAGCAGCGGCAGCGCTTCGATCACTCGCGGCAGAGAGATCGCACGCACGGCCGCCGACAGTGCCACCGATGTCCTCCATCCGCTGATCACCGTGGTCCGCGGACTGCGACTGCTGGCCGTGTCCGGCCGGCGGAAGTGGGTCGCGACGCCCAAGGAGCGGCGCGGGCCCAAGCTGCTCCTCGGCGCGGCCTGCGTGCTCGTGGTGGCGCTCGTCCCCTACGGGCCGATCCTGGCCCTGGTCACGGTGATGGGCGCTGCCGCGTGGAAGGGGCGGGAGCGGACCCCGGCGCGGACCGGGCCCGACGACGCGGAGACCGCCCGTCTGCGGTCGCTGTACGAGGCGCTCGTGCCGTACTTCTCGACGCCCGACGACCCCGATCCGCTGTTCGCCCACGGCGGCGACTGGGGGAAGGCCTTCGACGGGTACGCCTTCGACGCCGACGGGCGGCTCACCCGTCTGCGGGTCTCCTACCCCGCGTACTTCACGGACGGCGAGCCGGCCGCCCGCTCCCGGATCGAGCAGTTGCTCCACACCAAGTCCGGCCGGGGTCGCGAATACCACTTCGGCTGGGACGAGGAGGCCAACCGTCTCGTCATGACCGTGCTGGACGCGCTCCCCACAACGATCGCCGCCCAGCGCTTCGTCACCGCCGCCGGTGAGACGGTGCTCGGCTTCACCGACCCGGACGCCGTCTCGCGCACCGTCCCCGTGCGCGACGGCGACATGACGGTGGACGCCTCGCCCGTGGTCTGGCGGACCGGCGGCCGCTCCACCGAACCGCACCTGCTGGCCGTCGGACAGCCCGGCGGCGGCACCACGACCCTGGTCCGCTCGATCGCCCTCCAGGCGCTCCGGGACGGCGACGTCATCGTCGTCGACGGCAGCGGCACCGGCGAGTACGGCGCCCTCGCGGGGCGCGGCGGCGTCCTCGCCGTGGAGTCCGGCCTCGGCGGGGCGCTGGCGACGCTGGAGTGGGCGGCGCACGAGACGGAGCGCCGGCTGATCGCCGCCAACCGGGCCCGGCAGAGCGGCCACCCCGTGCCGGACGACATCCGGCGCCCGCTGTGGATCCTGCTGGACCGCCCCTGCGCGCTGGGCCATCTCGCGGCGGCCGACGGCAGGCCCGATCCTCTGGAACTGCTCCGGATCCCGCTGCGGCACGGCCGGGCCGCCCAGGTCACCGTCGTGCTGGCCGAGCAGTTCGACGCGCTGGACACCCTCACCGAGACCGTACGGACCCACACCCGCGCCCGCGCGGTCCTCGGGCCGGCCTCCCGCGAGCAGATCGCGGCCGTCCTCGGCGCCGAACCGCACACCACGCCGCCGCCCGAGGTCCCCGCGGGACGCGGTTACGTCCGCCTCGGCGCGGGCCCGGTCCTGCGGCTCCAGGTGCCCGCCACCCCGGACCCGTACGACGACGCCACGAGCGAGACGCACCGGCAGGCGGTGCTCGACCTGCTGCCCGACCGGCACCCCCCGATGGAGGCGGCCCCGGCGGGGGAGCCCGCCGACGAGGGTCCCGCGACGGAGCAGGTCCCCGTGGCGGTGGAGGCGGCGGCCCGTCCGGGCGAGGCCGTCCCGGTGGAGACGGTGGTCGCCGAGGCCAGGCCGTCCGAACCCCTGGCGCAGGCGCAGCCGGCGGGCGCCGAGAACTGAACGGGAAGCACCGCCGCACCCCCGCGGGCGGGAGGCGGACCATCGACGGTCCGCTTCCCGCCCGCGGGTGTCCGTGCGCGGCCCAGAAGCGCTCAGGCCACGAAGCTGCGCGGGGCGTCGGCCCCCACGCCCGCCCCGGAACGCACCAGGTCCACCGCGGCGGCCAGCCGTACGGCCGCCTCGTCCGCGACGGGCCCGCTGACCGTGAACGGCAGCCGTACGTACCCCTCGAAGGCCCCGTCGACCCCGAAACGGGGCCCCGACGGCACCCGGACGCCGACCCGTTCGCCGGCCACGGCCAGTCGCGATCCGGAGAGGCCCCCGGTGCGCACCCACAGCGTCAGTCCGCCGCGCGGCACGGCGAACTCCCAGTCCGGCAGCTCCCGGCGCACCGCCGCGACCAGGGCGTCCCGGTTCTCCCGCGCCTGGCCGCGCCGGACCTCGACGGCCTGTTCCCAGCCGCCCGTGCCCATGAGCCAGTTGATGGCGAGCTGTTCCAGGACGGGGGTGCCCATGTCGGCGTAGGCGCGGGCGGCGACCAGGCTGCGGATGACGTCGGGGGCCGCGCGCACCCAGCCGATGCGCATGCCGGCCCAGAAGGCCTTGCTGGCCGAGCCGACGGTCAGGACCGTGCTGCCCGCCGGGTCGAAGGCGCAGACGCGGCGCGGCATGTCGAGGTCGGCGTCCAGGCGCAGTTCGTTCATGGTCTCGTCGACGACCAGGACCGTTCCGGCGGACCGGGCCGCGTCCACCAGGTCCCGGCGCTGCTGCTCGTCGGCGAGCGCGCCGGTGGGGTTGTGGAAGTCGGCCACCACATAGGCGAGCCGGGGCGCGGCGTCCCGCAGCACCTGGCGCCAGCGGTTCATGTCCCAGCCGCCGAGCCCCTCCTCCATCGCGACCGGGACGAGGCGGGCGCCCGTCTCGCGCATCAGCTGGAGGATGTTGGCGTAACTGGGGGACTCGACCGCGATCCGTTCGCCGCGGCCCGCGAAGAGGTGACAGATCGCGTCGATGGCGCCCATCGCGCCGGTGGTGACCATGATCTGTTCGGGCATGGTCGGGATGCCGAGCGCGGTGTATCGCTCGGCGATCATCTGCCGAAGGGCGGGCAGTCCGGCCGGGTAGTCGCCGTGCGTGTGGGCGTACGGCGGCAGCTCCTCCAGCGCCCCCTGGACAGCGCGGGTCAGCCAGGGCTCGGGCGCGGGCAGGGCAGCGCAGCCCAGGTCGATCATCGAGCCGAGCGACTCCGGCGGCAGTGGTTCGAGACCGCGGGCGGGCAGCGGGTTGCCGGCCGGGACGGCGGTCCAGCTGCCGGCACCGCGCCGGGACTCCAGGAAGCCCTCGGCGCGCAGCGCCTCGTAGGCCGCCGCGACGGTCGTACGGCTGACGGCCAGGGCGAGGGCCAGCTCGCGTTCGGCGGGGAGGCGGGCGGCGACCGGGACCCGGCCCTCCAGGACGAGCAGCCGCACCCCGTCGGCGAGCGCGCGGTAGGCGGGCGGCTTGCGGCCGCCGGGTCCGATGGGCCGGGCCTGCTGCGACCTGAGCTGCCGGGCGAGCTGGGCCGCCCCCACCGTCGATGTCCACTGCGCCATTAAAATCAGTCCACCTTCCTCGAATTGGCCATAGTTGGTGACCGATCCCCTGCCACAGAGTGGCACGAAGCAGTCCACTACCACTACAGCAGGAGGCATGACGTGGCCAGGACCACCGGCCGGAGCACCACTCACCTCACCCGGCGGCTGGTCCAGCTGTACGTCGGCCTGACGCTGTACGGGGCGAGCTCCGCGCTCCTGGTGCGGGCCGAACTGGGCCTGGAGCCGTGGGGTGTGCTGCATCAGGGCCTCGCGGAGCTGACCGGGATCTCGATCGGCGTGGTGTCGATCGTCATCGGCGCGGTGGTGCTGCTGTTGTGGATCCCGCTGCGCCAGCGGCCGGGGCTCGGCACGGTCTCGAACGTCTTCGTGGTCGGGCTGGCGATGGACGGGACGCTCGCCGTGGTCGGCGACGTGGACGGGCTCGGGTTCCGCGTTCCCGTGATGGTCCTGGGCATCCTGCTCAACGGGGGGGCGACCGGTCTCTACATCGCGGCCCGGTTCGGGCCGGGGCCTCGCGACGGGCTGATGACCGGGCTGAACCGGGTCACCGGGCGTTCCATCCGGCTGGTCCGCACGGCGATCGAGGTGGCGGTCGTGGTGACCGGGTTCCTGCTGGGCGGCTCGCTGGGGGCGGGCACGGTGCTGTACGCGCTGGCCATCGGCCCGCTGGCCCAGTTCTTCCTGCGGATTTTCGCGCTCCCCGAGCCCGCCGGGCCGGGTGCCACCGTCGCCTCGGGCGAGCCGTCCACCCCTGCGCCGCCCGCCGGTTCCGGCCCCGTTGCCGACCCGGCATCCGGGCAGGCCATACTGCCGCAGTGAATCCGAGCCACCCTTACCTGGACCACCCGGCGCCGATCGCCTTCGCCCATCGCGGCGGGGCGGCGGACGGCGTGGAGAACACCGCGACCGCCTTCCGCCGGGCGTCCGCGGCGGGCTACCGCTACTTCGAGACCGATGTGCACACCACGGCGGACGGCCGTCTCGTCGCCTTCCACGACGCGACGCTGGACCGGGTCACCGATGCCCGGGGCCGGATCTCCGCGCTGCCCTGGAGCGAGGTGCGGCGGGCCCGGGTCGGGGGCAGTGAGCCGCTGCCGCTCTTCGAGGAGCTCCTGGAGGAGTTCCCGAAGGCCCGCTGGAACGTGGACCTCAAGGCGGAATCGGCGCTGGAGCCGCTGCTCGGCCTGATCCGTCGCACCGATGCCTGGGACCGGGTCTGCGTCGGCTCGTTCTCGGAGGCACGGGTGGCCCGCGCCCACCGCCTGGCGGGCCCCCGGCTGGCCACGTCGTACGGGGTGCGCGGCGTCCTGGGGCTGCGCCTGCGTTCGTACGGCATCGGGGCGGCGCTGCGCGCGGGCGCGGTCTGCGCCCAGGTCCCGGAGCGGCAGGGCGGCATCCCGGTGGTGGACGCCCGCTTCGTCCGCACGGCGCACGCGCTCGGGCTCCAGGTGCACGTCTGGACGGTGAACGAACCGGAGCGGATGGCGGCGCTCCTGGACCTCGGCGTGGATGGCATCATGACCGATCACATCGAGACGCTGCGTACGGTGCTGAGCGAGCGGGGGGCATGGTCCTGACGCCCGGTCCGTCCACGTCCACAGGGGACGACCGAGGGGGCGCGGCTTGAGCACCGGGACCACAGGGAAGGCCGATCCGGCCGGGCAGCCGCCGGACGACGGGACGGCGGCCGCCCGCAGACGCGAGCAGCACGGCTGGTACTTCTACGACTTCGCGTGCTCCGTCTACTCCACCAGCGTGCTGACCGTCTTCCTCGGTCCGTATCTGACGTCGATCGCCAAGGCTGCGGCCGGTCCCGACGGGTTCGTGCACCCGCTGGGCATACCGGTGCGCGCGGGTTCGCTGTTCGCGTACTCCGTCTCGGCGTCCATCGTGGTGGCCGTCGTGCTGATGCCGATCGTGGGCGCGGCGGCTGACCGTACCGGGCGCAAGAAGCCGCTCCTGGCGGCGGCGGCCTACACGGGAGCCGCGGCGACTGCGGGGATGTTCTTCCTGGACGGCCACCGCTATCTGCTGGGCGCGTTCCTGCTGATCGTGGCGAACGCCTCCATCTCCGTGTCGATGGTCCTGTACAACGCCTATCTGCCGCAGATCGCCGAGCCGGAGGAGCGCGACGCGGTCTCCTCGCGCGGCTGGGCCTTCGGCTACACCTCGGGCGCCGTCGTCCTGGTCCTCAACCTGATCCTGTACACCGGCCACGAGTCCTTCGGGCTCGCGGAGTCCGACGCGGTGCGGATCTGCCTCGCCTCGGCCGGTGTGTGGTGGGGCGCGTTCACCCTCGTACCGTTGCGCCGGCTGCGCGACCGCCGGATCGCGCCGGACGGCGAGGGAGCGGTCGGATCCGGGTGGCAGCAGTTGAGAGCGACCCTGCGCGACATGCGGCGCCACCCGCTGACGCTCTCCTTCCTGCTCGCCTATCTCGTCTACAACGACGGGATCCAGACGGTGATCTCGCAGGCCTCGCTGTACGGCTCCGAGGAGCTGGGCCTGGATCAGACGACGCTGATCGTCGCCGTGCTGCTGGTGCAGATCCTGGCGGTGGCGGGGGCGCTCGGCATGGGGCGGCTCGCCCGGACGTACGGGGCGAAGCGCACCATTCTGGGATCGCTGGTGATCTGGACCCTCATCCTGATCTCCGCCTATCTGCTGCCCGCCGACGCTCCGGGGTTCTTCTTCGCCCTGGCGGCGGCGATCGGCCTGGTACTGGGCGGCAGCCAGGCCCTGTCGCGGTCGCTTTTCTCGCACCTGGTGCCGCGCGGCAAGGAGGCGGAGTACTTCTCCGCGTACGAGTTGAGCGATCGCGGACTGAGCTGGCTGGGGCCCCTGGTGTTCGGTCTGGCGTACCAGCTGACCGGCAGCTATCGCGACGCGATCATCTCGCTGATCGTGTTCTTCGCGCTCGGCGCGGTGCTGCTCGCGCGGGTCCCGGTGAGGCGCGCGGTGGAGGCTGCGGGCAACCCCGTGCCGGAACGGATTTAGACGTTGAAGTCAAAGGGCGGTAGTATACGTCTTTGGCCTGCCCGGGAGGACCGTTACTGCCAGTGGAAGCGGCTCGACCGTTGAGTGACAACTTCCATCAGAGGTGACAAACCGGGCATGCGTGGGTACTCAACCCAGATAAAGCAGCGGCACGACGGGCGACGCATGACCGGCAACGGGAATCTTTACCGCCGACCGGACGTTGACCGGATGACGACGACAGCGACATTTTGTCCTGTGGGCGACAAGCCCGGGAGGCACGATTCATGAGTGAGCGAGCTCTCCGCGGCACGCGACTTGTGGTTACCAGCTACGAGACGGACCGCGGCATCGATCTGGCCCCGCGCCAGGCGGTGGAGTACGCATGCCAGAACGGACATCGATTTGAGATGCCGTTCTCGGTAGAAGCAGAGATTCCGCCGGAGTGGGAGTGCAAGGCGTGCGGCGCCCAGGCACTCCTGGTGGACGGGGATGGCCCCGAGGAGAAGAAGGGCAAGCCGGCGCGCACGCACTGGGACATGCTCATGGAGCGGCGCACCCGCGAGGAGCTGGAGGAGGTGCTGGCCGAGAGGCTGGCGGTTCTGCGCTCCGGAGCCATGAACATCGCCGTGCACCCGCGGGACAGCAGGAAGTCTGCCTGACCGTGTAGCACCGCACAGCAGCACAACACCAAGAGCCGCGGGCCGTGACACAGAACATGTGTCACGGCCCGCGGCTCTTCGGTATGCCCCGAGGTATGGTCCCGACGGCAGAGCTCGCCGGCACGCAGGGAGCCCCCGTCAGGGCGTGAGCGGTGGGCGGGGGCCCCGGGGGTCGCCGTCGGGCCCGGAGGGCGCCTGGGAGCCGTCCTCGCGGATGACCTCGCCCTGGACGACCTTTCCGTCCGGCCGGCCCATCCTGGCCTGCTGGAAGGCGTCCGAGAGACCCCCGGGCGTCGCGGCCCGCATACGGCGCTCCAGCGAGCGCTCCGCGTACCGGCTGACCATGGTGCGCACCGGCGGCACCAGCAGGATCAGTCCGGCCGCGTCCGAGATCAGGCCGGGGATCAGGAGCAGCAGCCCGCCCAGCATCAGCAGCCCGTTGCCCCGGGAGCCCTTGCCGCCCGCGGGGGCGGCCGGCGGCGTGGCCGGGGCGCCGGGCTGCCCCGGCATCTGCTGGAGGGTCTCGGTCAGGTTCTTGAAGGCGCGTCGGCCCGCGCGCTTGATGACCGCGGCGCCGAGCGCGGCCCCGGCCACCAGGATCAGCAGGACGACGAGGCCGCCGGCGGCCGAGGCGACCAGGGTCAGGAGCCAGATCTCCAGGACCAGCCAGGCGGCCAGGGCCGGCGGCAGGAATCTACGGGCGCGCGAGCGCCGGGGACGGGTCGGGGGCGGAGTGCCGGTCGTCATGTCCCCAGTGTGCCTGTACGGGCGTGCGAACGGCGTAAGCGGGTGATCATGAAGCCGGTCGGGCCGCGCCCTCGTTCGCCGGTCCGGAGCTTCGGCGTTCGCCGGTGCGGGGCCTAGTACTCCAGCCGCCCCGCGAAACCCGCAGTTCAGACAGCGGAGTCCTGCTGGAGTACTAGAGGGTCTTGCGGCCCATGACCTTGTTCGCGCGGGAGGTGATGCCCCAGCCGGTGACCCGCCACAGCGCCTCGACGAGGATGTCCCGGCTCATCTTGGAGTCGCCGACCTCCCGGTCGACGAAGGTGATGGGGACCTCGACCACGTGATAGCCCGCCTCGACCGCACGGCGGGCGAGGTCCACCTGGAAGCAGTAGCCCTGCGAGGCGACCTCGTCCAGTCCGAGGCCGTCGAGCGTCCCGGTGCGGAAGGCGCGGTAGCCGCCGGTGACGTCCCGGACGGAGAGACCGAGGGCGAGCCGGGAGTAGAGACTGCCGCCGCGCGAGATCACCTCACGGCTCTTGGGCCAGTTGACCACGCGGCCGCCCGGCACCCAGCGGGATCCGAGGACCAGGTCGGCGCCCTTCAGCGCGGTGAGCAGCCGGGGCAGCTCCTCGGGCTGGTGGGAGCCGTCCGCGTCCATCTCGACGAGCACGCCGTAGCCGTGCTCGGAGCCCCAGGCGAAGCCCGCGAGGTAGGCGGCGCCGAGCCCTTCCTTGCCCTTGCGGTGCAGGACGTGGACCTGGTCGTCGGCCGCGGCGATCTCGTCGGCCGCCTTGCCGGTGCCGTCGGGGCTGTTGTCGTCGGCCACCAGGATGTCGGCATCCGGGACGGCGGTACGCACCCGGTCGACGATCGGCCCGATGTTCTCGACCTCGTTGTAGGTCGGAATGATCACCAGAACCCTGCCGAGCGGGCCGAACTGCCTCTGACCGCCGTCGTTCACTACTGCCCCTTAGAGTCCGTACACAGGGGGACACCATATCCAGCGCACCGCCGTCGGGCGCCGACGCGGTCGCGCGGGCGCGTGGCGCGGCGCGGACAGACCCGTGGAACTGCGGACAGAATACGGGCCCGGGACCCGGCGGCCCCCTCCGGGAGAAGACGCGGGAGAAGACGTGAAGGAAAGCGTCGGAACTTCGGATCGGGGCCCGGCGCGCCCTTCGGGCCGACCTGGGACCCGCTGGCTGCGGGTCGACCGAAAGCCGTTGTCTACTGAACGTCCGGGCCCCACCCGGGTCCCACCCTCCGTCCGGCTGGAACCTTCCCTCGCCCCCGAGGCGCGGGCGCTGAACCTGGCTGTCGGCGGTGGTGGGCCGGTGCGGCACACCACCTCATGACCCAGCGGCGTTCGACGACTGCGTGGAGGTTTAACCGGACGGACGTCCTGTGGTGGACCCGGCCGAACCTACCGGCCCGTGGGCGCTTTCTGTCAACACCCGTGCGACCTGCGACTTTTCCCGGAATCGCCTGGTCAGTACGGACGGGCCGCAGGTGGCGGACCAGCGATCGGGCCATCGATCGGCGGTACGAAATGTCCCGACGTCACTCGTTCGGTCGCACGTAGACAGTTTGTCCGAAGACCACGGTCCGCAGGCAGACGGGAAGGTCGGCCCCGGGGGTGAGATCCGGCAGGCCGGGCGTGCCGGACCGGGGGTCGGTGGACCATCGGGCGACCCGGTCGTCGGGGGCCTGGACCAGGAGTTCGGCGGTGCGCCAGACGGCGTAGTCGGCCGGGGCGCCGGGCACCAGGAGGCCCGCGTCGTCGCGGCCGACGGCCCGCCAGCCGCCGCGGGTGTGCGCGGTGAAACCGGCGCGGACCGAGATGCGGTGCTCCGGGGTGCGGTGGTGGGCGGCGGCCCGCACGGTGCCCCAGGGGTCGAGCGGGGTGACCGGGCTGTCGGAGCCGAAGGCCAGCGGCACTCCCGCCCGCAGCAGCGCCGCGTACGGGTTGAGGGTGGCGGCCCGCGCCGTGCCGAGGCGCTCGGCGTACATCCCCTCCGGGCCGCCCCAGGCGGCGTCGAAGGCGGGCTGGACGGAGGCGGTGAGGCCCAGTTCCGCGAAGGCGGCGATCGTCTCGGGGCTGAGCATCTCGGCGTGTTCGACGCGGTGGCGGGCGGCCCGGATCCGGTCGAGGCCGAGCGTCCCCGCGGCGGCCCGGATCCCGTCCACCACGGCGGTGACCGCGGCGTCGCCGATGGCGTGGAAGCCCGCCTGGAGGCCCGCCTCGGTGCAGGCGGTGACATGGGCTGCGATCCGGGCGGCGTCCAGGTGCGCGGTGCCGGTGTGCGGGTCGTCCGCGTAGGGCCGGTGCAGGCAGGCGGTGCGCGAGCCGAGGGAACCGTCGACGAACAGGTCGCCGGCCGCGCCGATCGCGCCCAGTTCACGGATGCGCCGGGCGTCCTTCTCGTCGGCGATCTCCTCGGCCCAGAGGCCGAGGACGCGGGGTCCGGGCCGCTCGGCGGCGAGGGCGAGGAGCGAGGTGAAGTCCTCCTCGTCGGAGATCTCCGGCCCCCCGCACTCGTGCACGCTGCCGATGCCGAGGGAGGCGGCGTGATCGAGGGCGGCGCGCTGCGCGGCTCCCCGCTGGGCGGCCGGGAGCGCGCCGTGGGCGGCGGCCCGTACCGCGTGGTGGGCGTCGCCGGTGAGCGGCGCGTCGGGGTGGTAGCCGGTCATCGCGGTGACGCCGGGGACGAGGTCGAGCAGGGCGGTCGTGACGACCGCGGAGTGCACGTCGATCCGCGGCAGGTACAGGGCCCGGCCGCCGGCCGCCTCGTCGAGTTCGGCGCGCGAGGGGTGCCGCCGCTCGGGCCAGCGGGCGGCGTCCCAGCCGTGTCCGAGCAGAACGTCCCCGGCAGGGCGCCCGTTCGCGAACGCACGGACGAGGCCGAGGGCCTCGGGCAGGGTGCGGGCGCCGGAGAGGTCGAGCCCCGTCAGGGCCAGGCCGGTGGCGGTGGTGTGCACATGGGCGTCGGTGAATGCCGGGGTGACCAGGGCGCCTTCGAGGTCGACCACCTCGTCCACGCCGCTCGCGAAGGCGTCGGCGGCTCCCTCGGACCCCACCCAGGCGACATGGCCGCGTTCGACGACCATCGCGGTGGCGAACGGGTCTGCGGGGCTGTGGACGTCTCCGCCGCGCAACAGCACGGTGCGGTGTTCGGGGGCGCTCTGGGGGGCGGTGCTCTGGCTCATGGGACCAGTCTCGCGCCTGCCGGCCGCCGCCCGGTCCTCGGCCCCCTCCTGAGCGGCGGGCGGCCCGCCGCTCAGATACGCGGGGGCCGGGCCTCGTACGGGGTGGACAGGACGACGGTGGTCCGGGTGGACACACCGGCGAGCGTGCGGATCCGGGTGAGCAGGTGCTCCAGCTCCAGCGGGGTCGCCACGCGCACCTTGAGGATGTAGTTCTCGTCCCCGGCGACGCTGTGGCAGGCCTCCAGTTCGGGCACTCCGGCGAGCCGTTCGGCGATGTCGTCGGGTGCGCTCGGGTCGAACGGTTTCACCGAGATGAACGCGGTGATGGGCAGCCCGACGGCCTCGGGGTCGACGACCGCGGCGTAGCCGCGGATCACCCCGCGCTGCTCCAGTCGGCGGACGCGCTGATGAACCGCCGAAGTGGACAGGCCCGTGGCCTTGCCCAGGTCGGTGTAGCTCATCCGCCCGTCCTTGACGAGCAACTCAACGATCTGACGGTCCAGCTCCTCCATGTGGATCAACCTATGGCCCAGGGCGCCGCTCGGCACAGTCGCGCGGGTCACGGTTCGGCACCCGCGGGCCGCATGTGACGAATGCCACATGCTCGCGGGTCGGTAGCGGGCCGCCTCGCGGTTATCGGGGATGCGCGGCGGGAAGTGCTTGCTGTGGTCGAGGCCGTGGCGCCTTGCCGGCCCACCCGAGGGGGGAATTTCCATGCAGAGCCTGAAGCTCACCGAACGTACCGAACCGGAGCCTGTTGATCCGGACGACGACGGTAGCGCCGACGCGTACGACATGTTCGAGATGGTCCGGGTGATCTGCCCGGACTGCACCCAGCCCATCGCGCTGCTGGCCGACGAGGACGTCCTGCCGGAGCACGCCCGGTGCCCCACGCCGTGGAACCCGTTCGTCCTCACCGTCTGCTCCGGAACCGGCCGCGGCGTGAGCGACGCCCGGCCCGCGGACGAGACGCTGGAACTCCAGGAGCAGGAGGCGGGGCTGCTGTTGACGCTCCCCCAGGGGCTCGACTGGCGGATGCAGCCCTTCTCGCACGCCGGAGGGTCCGGCTACCGTCCGCTGCGCGTGCCGGGGATGCGGCGCGAGGCCGCCTGACCCGTACGCCGTACGCGCTGCCCGGCACCACGACGGCCCGGGTGCTGTCGTCGAACTCCCGTCGTCGCCCGGAGGGCAGGCGGGAGTTCGACGCCGCGGCGCCCGCGAACGAGCGCTCGAATCGGCGTGGCAGTGACCCCGGCCGGCCCCGCCGCGTTGGCCCCGTATGACCACGCTGCACTCACCAGTCGGTTCGGGTCGCCGCCGGCTCGCCGCACCCCCGCCCGAAGAATCGGTTCCGCAGCCGGGAACGCCCACACAGCCGCTGCCCCGCTCCACGGGGACCTCACCCATGGACGCCCCCGCGGACCCGCCGATCTACAGCGCGCTGCTCAGGCAGTGGGAGAGCGACGGCCGCACACTGCCGGGCCGCCGCGACCCGGAGTGGCGCCAGGTCGCGGCACTGCCCCCGTGGCCCGAGGCGCCGCCGCGGTTCAGCGCGTCTCGGGACCCGCGAGGTGGCGCGCGATGACCATGCGCTGGATCTGATTGGTGCCCTCCACGATCTGGAGCACCTTCGCCTCGCGCATCAGCCGTTCGACCGGGAAGTCGAGCGTGTAGCCGTAGCCGCCGAGCACCTGGACGGCGTCGGTGGTCACCCGCATGGCCGCGTCCGTGCAGAACAGCTTCGCCATGGCGGCCTGCTGGGAGAAGGACTCCCCCGCGTCCCGCAGCCGCGCCGCCTCCAGGTACAGCGCCCGGCCGGCCTCGATCTGGGTGGCCATGTCGGCGAGCATGAACCGCAGCCCCTGGAAGTCCGCGATGGGGCGGCCGAACTGCCGCCGGTCCGTGGCGTACCGGACGGCTTCGTCCAGGGCGGCCTGGGCGACCCCGACGGCACAGGCGGCGATGCCCAGGCGCCCGGAGTCGAGCGCGGACAGGGCGATGGCGAAGCCCTGGCCCTCCTCACCGATGCGCCGGTCGTCGCCGACCCGTACGCCGTCGAAGTGGAGCTGGACCGTGGGCGAGCCCTTCATCCCCATCTTCTTCTCGGGGAGAGCGGCGTTCAGCCCCTCGGCGTCGCCGGGGACGAGGAAGGCCGTGATGCCGCGGGGGCCCTCGACGCCGGTGCGGGCGAGCACGGTGTAGAAGTCCGCGACCCCACCGTGGGTGATCCATGCCTTGGTCCCGGTGATGACCCAGTCGTCCCCGTCCCGCACGGCCTTGGTGCGCAGGGAGGCGGCGTCGGAGCCCGAGGCGGGTTCGGAGAGGCAGTAGGCGCCCAGCAGGCCCCCGGAGAGCATCGCCGTCAGGTGCGTGGCGCGCTGCTCGTCGGTGCCGTATCCGGCCAGGGCGTGGCAGGCGAGGGAGTGGACGCTGACGCCGAGACCGACGGTGAGCCGTGCGGCGGCCAGTTCTTCCAGGACCTGGAGGTAGACCTCGTAGGGCTGGTCACCGCCGCCGTGGGCGGAGTCGTACGGGAGTCCCAGGAGTCCGGCCTCGGACAGGAGGGTGAAGACCTCACGGGGGAAGACGCCCGCTTCCTCCTCCTCGGCCGCCCGGGGAGCGATCTCCTTCGACACGATGTCGCGGACGAGCGCGACGAGCTGCCGGGACTCCTCGGTGGGCAGACGGCGTTCCACCGGCTGCGGGGCACGGTCGGACATGACGGCGCTCTCCTCCCTGTCGGGCGTTGCGGCGGTCACTCGCTCGGGGTGGGAGAGGCGCCGCCGGGTGATCTCCCGGAAGTGGGCCCGGGAAAGACAGACTGCCCGGCCGATCCTGCCTTCCCGGGTCACGGGTGGCGCGGTGATCGGCTGTGGCGCGTTGAGTATGCCCGATCGAATGCCTCCCGTCACGGGGGACAACCGCGCAGGCCGGGCGGTCCGCGACGGCCGCGAACCATCGGCGAATTGGTCCGAACCATTGACCCAACTGGCCTGAACATCAACTACGCCTTCGGAAACGTGACCGGCGGCACGTGCGCGCTCGACGACACGTACGCCGACCACGAGAAGGGCAATCTGCTGGCGAGCCGCGCAAGTCCTTCGGGACCGACCTGGTCACCTCGGCGATCACGGCGGACGGCTCCGACGGCACGGCGACCGGCGCGGCCCCGGGCACGTACGAGGCGGGCATCTACGAGGCGGGCATCAAGGACTACCGGGCCGGGTCCTCAGGAACAGCTGCCCCGCCACGGGCAAGGTGGCCGGTACGGCGTACGCGCACCGCGGCACCGACTGGTGGAGCTACGACACCCCGGAGACCATCGGCACCGAGATGAACCACAAGAACGAACAGGGCCTGGGAGGCACGTTCTTCACAGCAGGCCGAGCTGGGTGACGAGCATCGCGAACACGACCACGAAGGCCCAGCCGGCGATGTGCTCCATCAGCTTCGAGCCGTCCTCGGGACCGCCGGTGCGCGCGCGGCGGGCGTGGTGGGCGTTTCCTGCGGCGGTGGTCGCGGTCATGGCGTCTCGCTCTTCGTACGGCTTCGGCTGGGGTCCCCCGTGACCCGACCAGAGTGCCAGCACCCGGGGCCACGGAAAACGAGATCCCGGTCACGGTCCCGGGCGGGCCGAGCCTCCGTGGGCGTCGCGCTCCGCAGGTACGGCAAGGAGAACGGGCCGGGACGGGCCACGCGGGCGGAAGCGCGCAGTGGGGCACGCCACACCGGCCCCGCCGCCCGGTGGCCCGACGGACCACCGGGAGCCGTCCTTCACTTGCGGCCGACGCCCGCGTACATCGCGACGTCGGGCACCGGTGCCGCGGCCCGCCACGCGGAGCACGGCACGACCCCGGGCTCCAGCAGCTCCAGGCCCTCGAAGTAGCGCGTCACGGCAGCCGGGGTCCGCTGCGTGAGCTTCGGTGTCCCGTGCTCGTTCCAGAACGCCACCGCCTCGTCGACGTCCGGCATGTCGGGGTGCGTGACCGTGTGGGACAGGACGAGGTAGCTGCCGGGGGCGAGCGCGGCCATCAGCCGGCGGACGACTCCGTACGACTCCTCGTCGTCCTCGACGAAGATGACGACGCCGAGCAGCATCAGCGCCACCGGCCGCGAGAAGTCGAGTGTCTTCGCCGCGGCCGCCAGGATCGCGTCGACGTCCCGCAGATCGGCGTCCAGGTAGTCGATGCGCCCCTCGGGCGTCCCGACCAGCAGGGCCTGGGCGTGCGCCAGCACGAGCGGGTCGTTGTCCACGTACACGACACGGGCGTCCGGCGTCACGCGCTGGGCGACCTCATGGGTGTTGTCGGCGCTGGGCAGCCCCGTTCCGATGTCCAGGAACTGCGTGATGCCCTCCCGCTCGGCCAGGTGCCGGACCGCCCGTCCCAGGAACAGGCGGTCCTCCTTGGCGTACGCGCCGATCCCGGGGTGCAGCTCCCGGATCTCGTCTCCGGCCTGCCGGTCGACGGGGTAGTTGTCCTTGCCGCCGGTCCAGTAGTTCCATATCCGGGCCGTGTGCGGGCGGGATGTGTCGATGCGCGAACTGATGTCGGTCACTTGTTCAACATAGCGGGGCCCTCCGGCAACTCCTCTGCGGGCATGGCACTTTGGCCGCGCGCCCGGCGGGTGCGGCCGCGGGGCCGCACCTGCTCACAGCAGGCCGAGCGACCTCAGCACGCGCTGCTGACCCGGTGTCGTCCGGGTCGGCCAGTAGACGTAACACACCCCGCCCGTACCGCTTCTGACCTTGCCGGCCGCGTCGTAGCGCTTGGTCCGCAGCCAGATGTTCTCCCATTCGCGCCGCCGGTAGACGCGGCGTACCGCGTCGTTGTCGGGGGACGCGGGGTCGTTGGCGATGACGTCGCCCTCGGGGGTGAAGCCGATGACCGTCATCAGATGGCCGGCCGTTCCGTATCCGGCGCCGGTCAGTTCCTCCTTGAGGAAGGACTGGGAGGTGATGACGGGGATGCCGGCGCGGATCAGCCGCTCCACGTCGGTGAGCGAGCCGAGCCGGGTGACGACGGCGTTCAGGTCGCGGTACGTGGCGGCGTAGGCGGCGTTGAACGGCCAGTTGCCGCAGCCCGCGTACGCGTAGTCGTAGGTCTGGCGGGCGGCGTGGCAGACCTGGGGGTCGGGCAGGCCGGGCTTGACCCAGGCCAGGTCCTCGGCCGTGGGGCGGCGGCCCCAGTGCTCGATGATCATCTGAGAGGAGGTGGGGCTGCACCACGCCTCACCGCCGTTGTCGTACTCGGGGTACTGCCCGATGTGGATGTTCTGCGAGTAGCGGGGCACGGGCAGTTCGCGCGCGAACGCGGGGGTGCTCGCGGGCACGGTGAAGCGGTCGGGCACGTCGGAGGCCATCGCGCCGACCCGCCAGACGGTCGGAGTGAGGCGGCTGCCCGGGGCGCGGTACAGCGTGAGCCGCAGCCGGTAGGAGACCAGGCGGACGCCGCTCGCGGGATCGTCCACGGAGAAGGTGTCCGTCCACACGGAGCTGTACGGGTCGCCCTGGCCGTCGACGGACGTACGGCGGATGTCGCCGTCGCCCGCCGCCCAGCGGCCCATCACGAACCAGGGCGTCGCGGTGCCGTTCCCGTAGACGCCGCTCAGCTCGACCTGGATCCAGGTGCCGGCCGGGGTGCGGGCGTTCCAGGAGGCGATCACCTCGGTGGCGGGGACGGCCGAGCGGTGCACCGGGGAGGTCCAGGTGGCGTAGTCCCAGGCGGCCGTCCTGCCGGTGTGCGGGTCGGTGTAGTCGGTGCGGCCGGCCGGGACGGCGATCACGACGCCGGGCCGGGGCCCCGGAAGCACCCGGGTTCCGTCGCCCGTGCCGAAGCGCCAGTCGGTGTAGGTGTGCCAGAAACGGTTGTCCACGAGGGGCGCCGGGGCCCCGGAGGGGCCGGTGGGCGAGGTCGGGGCGGCGGACGCGGACGGGGTGGATCCCACGGTGCCGGCGGCAGTCGCCGCGGCGAGCGCGGCGGTCAGAACGGTTCTGCGCGAAGTCGGACTGGTCATGGTCGTGACCCCCGGTCGGATGCGGAAGGTGGTCTGCGGGTGCCGTGCGGTGCGCCAACTATCCCGGGTCGCGGCCGGATCGGGCCAGTGTTCGGCAGTCGCCGCCGGGCCGAATATGGGTCTGGACCACTGGCGTGACCTGCGGTGGACCCCGGGCGCCTCCGTGCCGGAACGTACCCTGGAGCCATGGACGACCTGGCCCGCCACGCCGATGACCTTTCCGCGCTGCCCCCCTCGTGCGGGCCGGTGCGGCTCGTCGCGGTCGACGGGCACGCCGGTTCGGGCAAGAGCACCTTCGCCGCCCGTCTCGCGGCGGCGCTGGGCGGTGCGCCGGTCCTCCATCTGGACGACCTCGCCACGCACGAGGAGCTGTTCGGCTGGGCGGGACGGCTGCGGGAGCAGGTGATCCTGCCCCTCTCGCGCGGCGAGAGCGCCCGCTACGCCCCGTACGACTGGACGGAGCGGCGCTTCGGCCCGGCGCGGACCCTGGAGCCGGCGCCGGTGGTGCTGGTGGAGGGGGTCGGCGCGGGGCGCCGTCGGGTGCGTCCGTGGCTGGCGGCGCTGTGCTGGATGGAGCTGGACCGGGAGGTGTCCTGGGAGCGGGGCCGGCGGCGGGACGGAACCGGGCTCACCGCGTTCTGGGACGGGTGGACGCTCGCCGAGGCCCGGCATTTCGCGGAGGATCCGTCACGGCCGTACGCCGACACTCTGGTACGCCAGTTGCCGGAGGGGTACGTGTGGCTGGCGGGGCCCGGCGCGACAGCGGGGGTGAACCGAACCGTCACGCATGGTAGCCGGAATGTCCCGCCATACTGAGCAGTCGGAAATCAGCCCGGAAGTGCCTCAACTCCGCTTGACCGGGGGGCCTTACTGGTCTTACGTTCTCATTGTGCGGCTTTTCGGAGCCCCCATGGACGCGAAGCCCCCGGTTGTTCCCCCGTGATCGGGGGCTTCGCCCTGTGCTCCCCCTGCCACCCCGGCGACCACGCAGAGCGATTCACTCACCCTGGGTCACCGCCGCAGGGGCCAGTCATCGGGCGTCCGCCTCTCGTGCGCGGGTACGATGCACCTCGGTGTGGTCAATTCCCTTCCTCCATGCCGTGATTCAGCACGCTCCGGTGGGCATGCTGTGCGGGCGGGACATCCTGGGGGCACGGTTTGTGGGGGACCTGATGGACATCGGCACACAGGGCGCTGGAGCCCCTGCCGACCTCGCCTGGCTGCGTGGCATGGACGCCTACACGATGGGCGCCTACCCGCAGGCCGAGGAGGAGTTCAGAGCCGCGGTGCGGTTCGATCCGGGCATGGCGGACGGCTGGCTCGGCCTCCACGCGCTCCGCATCGACACCACCACGGCCCTGTTACGCATGTACCGGCACCGCGACCGCTTCGGCGAACAGCGCGCACGCCACCGACGTACGCTCAACTCCTGGTACTGGCTCGGCTGGTGGGTGCAGCCGGTGCTGGAGAGCCGGCGCGATCTGCTGCTCGCGCACGCCTCGCACTGGCTGGACGGACGCCATGTGCCGGAGCTGGACCGGGCGTTGGCCGGGTTGCCGCCGGTGGACGCGGATCCGCAGGTGCGGTTCCTGCACGCCTGCCGCTCCTATCTGGTCAAGGACTGGGAGCAGTTGGTGCGCTGCACCGAGCAGCTCGTCGACGATCCGTTGCTGGGCATCGAGGCGGGCCTGTTCGGCGGGATGGCGCGGGTGCGGCTGGAGATGTTCGGGCAGGCGGAGCCCCTGCTGTCGGCCGCGCTGATGCGCTGTCGCAGCGAACAGCCGCAGCGCAAGGAGTTGCGCTACTGGCTGGCGCGGGCCCACGAGGGCACGGGGCGCAGCGCGGCCGCCCTGCCGCTGTACCGGGCGGTGCACCGGGTGGACCCGGCCTTCATGGACACCTCCGCCCGGCTCGCCGCGCTCGTGGAGGGCGACGGGTACGACGAGTCGGCGGACCTGGCCGCCGTGACCCTGACCGGTTTCGGTTCGGGTGCGTCGGGGGCGGGGGCGGGGGCGCAGTCGGAGGGCGACGCGCTGCTCGGCGCCGATCCGGTGGACGGGCGGGAGTCCTGGCCGATGAGCGACCCGGGGCTGCTCGGCGACGAGCCGGTCCTCGGTCCGCCCGCCCCCGTCGAGGGCGCCCGCCGCACCAAGGCCCGGAAGCCGCCGCCCTTCCCGGCCGGGCCCAGCGATCCCGCCCTGCTGGCCGACGCGCTGGCGCAGTTGGAGCGCATGGTCGGTCTCGAACCGGTCAAGCGGCAGGTCAAGGCGCTCTCGGCGCAGTTGAACATGGCCCGGCTGCGGGCCGAGCAGGGCCTCCCGGTCCAGCCGCCGAAGCGTCACTTCGTCTTCTCCGGCCCCTCCGGCACCGGCAAGACCACCGTGGCACGCATCCTGGGCCGGGTCTTCTACGCCCTCGGGCTGCTCGGCGGCGATCATCTGGTCGAGGCCCAACGGTCCGATCTGGTCGGGGAGTTCCTGGGGCAGACGGCTGTGAAGGCCAACGAGCTGATCGACTCGGCCCTGGGCGGGGTGCTGTTCGTCGACGAGGCGTACAGCCTGGCCAACTCCGGTTACAGCAAGGGCGACGCGTACGGCGACGAGGCGCTCCAGGTCCTCCTCAAGCGGGCCGAGGACAACCGGGACCATCTCGTCGTCATCCTCGCGGGTTACCCGGAGGGCATGGACCGGCTGCTCGCCACCAACCCGGGGCTCTCCTCCCGCTTCACCAGCCGGGTCGACTTCCCCAGCTACCGGCCGCTCGAACTCACCGCGATCGGGGGCGTGCTGGCCGCGGAGAACGACGACGTCTGGGACGAGGAGGCGGTGGACGAGCTGCGCTCGATCAGCGGTCATGTGGTGGACCAGGGCTGGATCGACGAGCTGGGCAACGGCCGTTTCCTGCGGACGCTGTACGAGAAGAGCTGTGCCTACCGTGATCTGCGGCTCTCCGGCTATCCGGGCGAGCTGACCCGCCAGGACCTGTCGACGCTGCGGCTGGCGGACCTGATGCAGGCCTACGGCGAGGTGCTGTCGGGGCGCGGCCCTGTGGGCCGGGGCAAGCAGGAGCCGGGCGCGGGCTGACGGCCGCGCCGGGCGTCCGCTCCCGGCGCGGCGTCGCCTCACCTCAGTGCACGAGGGCCCCGGGCGCCGGAAGGTCCGGCGCCTTCGGCACGTCCACCGTGCGGCGGGGCACCGAGACCGTCCGGTGGGCCGGGTCGCGCACCTCCCCCACCAGCGTCTCCAGGACGTCCTCCATGGCGACCAGGCCGAGGACCCGGCCCGAGGCGTCCGCGACCTGCGCCAGGTGCGTCGCGGCCCGGCGCATCACGGTCAGGGCGTCGTCCAGCGGGAGTTCGGCCCGTACGGTCGCCATCGGGCGCCAGATCTGCTGCGGTACCGCGCGGTCGGCGTCCTCCAGCTCCAGGACGTCCTTGACGTGGAGGTAGCCCAGATAGGGGCCGCCGCCGTCCGCGCAGACCGGGAAGCGGGAGAAGCCGGTGCGCACGGTCAGCTCCTCGATCCGGCGGGGGGTCACCGACGGGTCGACCGTGACCAGGGCCGCCCGCTCCAGCAGGACGTCGGCGACGGGCCTGCTGCCCAGTTCGAGGGCGTCCTCCAGGCGTGTCGCCGCCTCGGGTCCGAGGAGGCCCGCCTGTCCGGAGTCCTCCACGAGCCGGTTGAGCTGCTCGCTGGTGAAGACGGCCTCCACCTCGTCCTTCGGTTCGACGCCGAACAGCCGCAGCACCAGGCCGGCGCAGGCGCCGAGCGCGGTGGTGACCGGACGGCAGAGCCGGGCGAAGGCGACCAGACCCGGGCTCAGCCACAGTGCGGTCCGCTCGGGAGCGGCCATCGCGAGGTTCTTCGGGACCATCTCGCCGATGACCAGGTGCAGGACGACCACCGACAGGAGCGCGAGGGCGAAGCCGAGGGGGTGGACGAGCCCGTCGGGGACGTGCGCCGCGTGGAAGACCGGCTCCAGGAGATGGGCGAGCGTCGGCTCGGCGACGGCTCCCAGGGTGAGGGAGCAGACGGTGATGCCGAACTGGGCGGCGGCCATCATCTGCGGCAGGTTCTCCAGGCCGTGCAGGACCGTGCGGGCCCGGCCCGAGCCCTGTGCGGCGAGCGGTTCGATCTGGCTTCGGCGTACGGAGACGAGGGCGAACTCGGCGCCGACGAAGAAGCCGTTCGCCAGCACGAGAAGGGCGGCGAGGAGGAGCTGGAGCATGCTCATCGCGCGGCCTCCAGCAGTGCCGGTGCGGCCCTGTCCGGCAGCGGTTCGGGCACCAGAGGGTCGGGCACCCGGGTGAAGCGGACCCGTTCGGCGCGGTTGTGGCCGACCTGGCGGACGGAGATCCGCCAGCCGGGGAGTTCGGCCCGGTCGCCGGGGGCGGGGATACGGCCCAGCAGTCCGGCGACGAGCCCGGCGACGGTCTCGTAGGGCCCCTTCGGCACGTCGAGTCCGCTGCGGCGCAGGGTGTGCACCCGGCAGCTGCCCTCGGCGTCCCACACCGGGCGGCCGTCCTCGCCGGGGGCGGCGGTCAGCTCGGAGCGGCCCGCGCCCTCGGCGTCGTGCTCGTCGCGGACCTCGCCGACGAGCTCCTCGATGATGTCCTCCAGGGTGACGACGCCCGCGGTGCCGCCGTATTCGTCGACGACCACGGCTATCGGCTGTTCGTGGCGCAGCCGCCGCAGCAGCGCTTCCACCGGAAGCGTCCCGGGCACCAGGAGCGGGGGGACGGCGATCCGTCCGGCCGGGGTGCGCAGGCGCTCGGAGGCGGGGACGGCGAGGGCGTCCTTGAGGTGGACCATGCCGATGACCTCGTCGATGCGGTCCCGGTAGACCGGGAAGCGGGAGAGGCCGGTGGCGCGGGTGAGGTTGAGGACGTCCGCGGCGGTCGCGGTGGAGTGCAGGGCGCTGACCTTCACCCGGGGCGTCATGACGTGCTGGGCGGTGAGACCGGCCAGCGCGAGAGTCCGGACGAAGAGGTCGGCGGTGTCCTGTTCCAGGGCTCCGGCCTCGGCGGAGTGCCGGGCCAGGGAGACCAGCTCGCCCGGGGTACGGGCGGAGGCCAGTTCTGCGGTGGGCTCGACGCCCAGAAGCCGCACCAGCCGGTTGGCCAGGGCGTTGAGGAGGGTGATCACCGGTCGCAGGAGCGCGGCGAAGCGGGACTGCGGTCCGGCGACGAAGCGGGCCACCTGGAGCGGCCGGGAGACCGCCCAGTTCTTGGGCACGAGTTCGCCGACGACCATCTGCACGGCCGAGGCCAGGAGCATGCCGACGACGACGCCGGCGCCCGGGACGGCCCCCGCGGGGAGTCCGGCGGCGGTGAGGGGTCCGGCGAGCAGCTGGGCGAGGGCCGGTTCGGCGAGCATGCCCACCATCAGGGAGGTGATGGTGATGCCGAGCTGGGTGCCGGAGAGCTGGAAGGAGAGTTCGCGCAGGGCTTCGACGACGGTACGCGCCCGTCGGTCGCCTTCGGCGGCGGCCCGTTCGACGTCGGGCTTCTCCACGGTGACGAGCCCGAATTCGGCCGCCACGAAGAATCCGTTGGCGAGGATGAGGAGAAAGGCCGCTCCGAGGAGCAGCAGGGGGGTGGTCATGAGGCCGCCGCCTCCGGGGAAGGGGCGGCGCAGGTACTACCGGACGATCCGTCCATTGCTGGAGGGAGTCACTCCTTGGGTCGCAGGGAAAGCCCCGCGGGCCCGGGGTGGGGCCGTGGATCGGGCGGGGCGGGGCGCGCGGGGCGCCGCCGCCCACCAGAGTAGACAAGAAGGCCCCGCACCGGGCAGGGGCACAGAGGCTTTCGGGTGACCTCGGCCCGGGCAGGCTCTCAGCCGGCGGCCGGGGTGTCGTCGCTCCCGGAGCCGCGCGACTCGGCGAGGGAGCGCAGGGCGCGGGCGTCGCGGATGGCCTGCTGCTTGGCCAGGCCGGGCTGGATGCCGAGGGCGGGCAGGCTCGTTCCGTCGCTGAGGTCGAGGTAGACCCAGGGGTCGCCGGAGCGCAGGTTGACGCGGAGGATCTCCTCCCACGCCAGCCTGCGGGTCAGGGTGAGGTTGACGACGGTGACCCCGGTCTCGTCGGCGGTGACCTTGGGCCTGCTGAGCAGGGCCAGGACGCCGAAGAAGAGCGCCGCGACGAAGACGAAGGTGATCCGCTCCCCCGGGTTCAGCCGCTCCAGCATCAGCGCGATGACGGTGATGACGACGAACATCGCCAGGCCCGTGCTCAGCAGGACCACCCGGGTGAGGGTGGGCCGGAAGGTGACCGGCAGGGTGGGCTGTTCGGGCCTGGGCGCGGACATACGGGTCTTCTCTCGGGGGGGCGGGCCGGGACCGTCAGAGGCGGCAGGCGTGGATGGCCGTGGTGAGGATGGCGCGGGCGCCGAGCTCGTACAGGTCGTCCATGATCCGCTGGGCCTCCTTGGCGGCGACCATGGAGCGGACGGCGACCCAGCCCTCGTGGTGCAGCGGGGAGATGGTCGGCGACTCCAGGCCCGGGGTGAGGGCGACGGCGCGCTCCAGGTGCTCGACGCGGCAGTCGTAGTCCATCATCACGTAGGACCGGGCGACCAGGACGCCCTGGAGGCGGCGGAGGAACTGCTGCACCTTGGGGTCGTCGGCGGGGGCGCCGTTGCGGCGGATGACGACGGCCTCGGAGGTCATGATCGGGTCGCCGATCACTTCGAGCCCGGCGTTGCGCAGGCTGGTGCCGGTCTCCACCACGTCGGCGATGATCTGGGCGACGCCCAGCTCGATGGCGGTCTCGACGGCGCCGTCGAGGTGGACGACGGAGGCGTTGACGCCCGCCTTGTCGAGGTGGGCGGCGACGATGCCCTCGTAGGAGGTGGCGATCGTCATGCCGTCGAAGTCCTGCGGGCCCGCCGCGGTGCCGGGCTTGGTGGCGTAGCGGAAGGTGGAGCGGGCGAAGCCGAGCTGGAGGATCTCCTCGGAGTCGGCCCCGGAGTCCAGCAGCAGGTCGCGGCCGGTGATGCCGATGTCGAGCTTGCCGGAGCTGACGTAGATCGCGATGTCGCGGGGGCGGAGGTAGAAGAACTCGACCTCGTTCCCGGGGTCGACCAGGACCAGTTCCTTCGACTCCTTGCGCTGCTGGTAGCCGGCCTCATGGAGCATCGCCATCGCAGGCCCGGAGAGTGAACCCTTGTTGGGGACGGCGATGCGCAGCATGAGGTCGGCTTCCTTCGTGCGGAGGGAGTGTGCGGGCGGTTTCGCGGTGGTGTCGCCCGGGCCGGGCCCGGGCGACGGCGCTGAGGTCGGCTCAGAGATGGGCGTAGACGTCGTCGAGCGAGATGCCGCGGGCGACCATCATCACCTGGACGTGGTACAGCAGCTGGGAGATCTCCTCGGCGGTGGCTTCCTTGCCCTCGTACTCGGCCGCCATCCAGACCTCGGCGGCCTCCTCGACGACCTTCTTGCCGATGGCATGCACGCCCTTGCCCACCAGTTCGGCGGTGCGGGAGGTCGCGGGGTCGCCCTCGGCGGCCTTGAGCTGGAGCTCGGCGAAGAGCTCTTCGAAGGTTTTGTCAGCCATGATGGTCCTCAGAATACGGGGTCGCGGGAGGGCACTCAGCGCCAGGGTTCGTTGACGGTGCGCAGCGTGGCCGCGGTGGCCACGGCGGCGGTGACCGCTTCGTGCCCCTTGTCCTCGTTGGACCCTTCGAGGCCGGCCCGGTCCAGCGCCTGCTCCTCGGTGTCGCAGGTCAGTACGCCGAAGCCGACGGGAACACCGGTGTCGACGGTGACCTGGGTGAGGCCGAGGGTGACGCCCTGGGAGACGTACTCGAAGTGGGGAGTGCCGCCCCGGATGACCACGCCGAGGGCGACGATCGCGTCGTAGCCGCGTCCGGCGAGCACCTTGGCGACGACGGGCAGCTCGAAGCTGCCCGGGACGCGGAGGAGGGTCGGCTCGTCGATGCCCAGCTCGCGCAGGGCGCGCAGGGCGCCGTCGACGAGTCCGTCCATGACCTTCTCGTGCCACTGGGCCGCGATCACGGCCACGCGCAGGTCGCCGCAGTTGCGTACGGACAGTTCGGGTGCACCCTTGCCGCTCATGTCTCTCCTGTTGCTGGTTACGTGGTGTTCGGTGGTTCGCGTTACTGGTTGGCGCAGGTCGACGCGGGGGCGCCGTCCAGCCAGGGCAGGTCGTGGCCCATGCGGTCGCGCTTGGTGCGCAGGTAGCGCAGGTTGTGCTCGCCGGCCTGGACGGGCATGGGTTCCCGGCCGGTTACGGCGAGGCCGTGGCGGACGACGGCGGCGGTCTTGTCGGGGTTGTTGGTCATGAGCCGCAGGCTGCGCACGCCGAGGTCCGCGAGGATCTGGGCGCCCGCCGCGTAGTCGCGGGCGTCGGCGGGCAGGCCGAGCTCCAGGTTGGCGTCGAGGGTGTCCACGCCGCGCTCCTGGAGTTCGTACGCGCGCAGCTTGGAGAGCAGGCCGATGCCGCGTCCCTCGTGGCCGCGCAGGTAGACGACGACGCCCCGGCCCTGCTCGGTGATGCGCCGCATGGAGGCGTGCAGCTGGGGGCCGCAGTCGCAGCGCTGGGACTGGAAGATGTCGCCGGTCAGGCACTCGGAGTGGATCCGGACGAGGACGTCCTCGCCGTCGCCGATGTCGCCGTGGACCAGGGCGACGTGCTCGACGCCGTCGACGCTGGAGCGGTAGCCGTACGCGGTGAAGTCGCCGAACGCGGTGGGCAGCCGGGTCTCGGCCTCGCGGCGGACGGTGGGCTCGTTGCTGCGGCGGTAGGCGATCAGGTCCTCGATGGAGATGATCGTCAGGCCGTGCTTGCGGGCGAAGGGGATCAGCTCGGGCAGCCGGAGCATGACGCCGTCCTCGCCCGCGATCTCGACGATGGCCCCGGCGGGGCGGAGTCCGGCGAGCCGGGCGAGGTCGACGGCGGCCTCGGTGTGGCCGTTGCGGGCGAGGACGCCGCCGGAGCGGGCGCGCAGCGGGAAGATGTGGCCGGGCCGGACGAAGTCGCCGGGGCCCGCGACGCCGCCGGCGAGCATGCGCAGGGTGGTGGCGCGGTCGGCGGCGGAGATGCCGGTGGTGACGCCGTGCGCGGCGGAGGCGTCGACGGAGACGGTGAACGCGGTCCGCATCGACTCGGTGTTGTGCTCGACCATCTGCGGCAGGTCGAGGCGTTCCAGCTCGTCGCTCTCCATGGGCGCGCAGATCAGACCGCGGCACTCGCTCATCATGAAGGCGACGATCTCCGGGGTGGCCTTCTCGGCGGCGATGACGAGGTCGCCCTCGTTCTCGCGGTCCTCGTCGTCCACGACGACGACGGGCCGGCCGGCGGCGATGTCGCGGACGGCCTGCTCGACCGGGTCCAGGGAGAGGTTCTCGGGGAGCGGTTCGTGGTCGGGGTGCAGCCAGGTGGGCTGGGCAGTCATGCCGTGGCTCCTTCCAGAGCGGGTGTCCGCGTACGCAGCCACCAGTCGCGCATCCCCCACAGGACGAGGGCGCCGTAAAGGACGTAGACGAAGCCGGAGAAGGCGAATCCGTTGGCGAAGTTCAGCGGGACGCCGACCAGGTCGACGAGGAGCCAGGCGAACCAGAACTCGACCATGCCGCGGGCCTGGGCGTACATCGCGACGACGGTGCCGACGAAGATGTACGCGTCCGGCCAGGGGTCCCAGGACAGCGACGGGAAGGCGGTGAACAGGCCGCCGACGGCGAGGGTGCCGAGGGCGGCGGCGCCGATCAGCACACCGCGCTCGCGCCAGGTGGCGAAGCGGACGGCTATGGAGCCGTCCTGGGCCTGCTGCTTGCCGCGGTTCCAGGACCACCAGCCCCACAGGGCGACGACGATGACGACCAGTTGCTTGCCCGCGCTGCCGGAGAGGTGCGCGGAGGCGAAGGCGACGAGCAGGATCACGCCGGAGAGGAGCTGGGCGGGCCAGGTCCATATCGAGCGCCGCCAGCCGAGGGCCAGGGCGATCAGGCCGACGAGGTTGCCGATCATGTCCGACCACTTGATGTGCTGGCCGAACACGGTGAAGGCCTCGGAGTTGAGCCAGTTCGCCGCGTTCATCGCGGGTCCTGTCCGGCCCGGTCGCCGAGCAGCCGCTCGACGTACTTGGCCAGCACGTCCACCTCCAGGTTGACCGGGTCGCCGGGCTGCTTGCGGCCGAGCGTGGTCAGGGCGAGGGTGGTGGGGATGAGGCTGATGGTGAAGTGGTCGGCCGCCGCGTCGACGACGGTGAGGCTGACGCCGTCGACGGTGATGGAGCCCTTCTCCACGACGTACCGGGTCAGCTCGGCCGGCAGGGAGACCTTGACGAGCTCCCAGTGCTCGGAGGGGGTCCGCTCGACGATGGTGCCGGTGCCGTCCACATGGCCCTGGACGAGGTGTCCGCCGAGCCGGCCGCCGAGCGCCATCGGGCGCTCCAGGTTGACCCGGGAGCCGGTGGTGAGCGCGCCGAGGCTGGAGCGCTTCAGCGTCTCGGCCATCACGTCGGCGGTGAACTCGCCGTCGGCGGTGTCCACGACGGTGAGGCAGACGCCGTTCACCGCGATGGAGTCGCCGTGCTCGGCTCCCTCGGTGACGACGGGGCCGCGCAGCCGGAAGCGGGAGGCGTCCGCCAGCCGCTCGACGGCGGTGACCTCACCCAGTTCTTCGACAATTCCGGTGAACACTCAGTTTCCCTTCCGAGCAGGGGCGGGGACGGCGGTGATGCGCAGATCGGGGCCGATCGGCACGGTCTCGGTCACATCGAGGCGCAACGCCTCGGCGATCGTGGTGATTCCGGCGTCGGCGAGGGCGGCGGGGCCCGCGCCGAGCAGCACCGGGGCGAGATAGCCGACGACCTTGTCGACCTTTCCCGCGGCGACGAACGCGCCGGCGAGGGTGGGGCCGCCTTCGAGGAGTACGGAGAGGACGCCGCGCTCGTGCAGGGCCCCGAGGAGGGCGTCGAGGTCGAGGCCGGGTCCGGCGGCGGCACGGGGCAGGCGCAGCACGGCGGCCTCGGGAAGGTGACCGGCGGGGGCGTCGTCGGCGACGGCGACCAGGGTGGGCGCGGTGTCGTCCAGGATCCGGGCGCCGGGCTTCACGGCGGTGGCGTTCGTGTCGACGACGACCCGCAGCGGCTGGGTGACGCCGTCGGTGCCGCGTACCGCCAGCTGGGGGTCGTCGGTGCGGGCGGTGCCGGAGCCGACGAGCACGGCGTCCGCCTCGGCGCGCAGCCGGTGGACGTCGGCGCGGGCCTCGGGCGAGGTGATCCAGCGGCTGGTGGCGTCGGCAGCGGCGATCCGGCCGTCGAGGGTGGCGGCGTACTTCCACAGGACGTACGGCCGCCCGAGGCGCACCGAGGTCAGCCAGGCGGCGTTGCCCGCCTCGGCCTCCTCCGCGAGGAGGCCCTGCTCGGCCAGGATCCCGGCGTGGCGCAGGGTGCCGCCGCCGCCCGCGGCCCCGGGGTTCGGGTCGGCGACCGCGTACACGACGCGGCTGATCCCGGCGGCCAGGAGGGCCTGGGAGCAGGGGCCGGTGCGGCCGGTGTGGTCGCAGGGTTCGAGGGTGACGTAGGCAGTGCCGCCACGGGCCCGCCCGCCGGCCGCGCGCAGGGCGTGGACCTCGGCGTGCGGTCCTCCGGCGCGCTGGTGGAAGCCTTCGCCTGCGACGGCTCCGGCGGCGTCGGTGATCACACATCCGACGACCGGATTGGGGCTGGTGGAGCCGAGACCGCGCGCCGCGAGCGTGATCGCTCGGCGCATGGCGGTGATGTCGGCTGCGGTGTCCACCGGGTCCTCCTGCCTCTTCGGGCACGGACTCCGGGGCCTGTCGATGACGACAGATAGAGCGGCTCACCAGCGGAAACGCCGAAAACCCGAGAACGGGAACGCCAGGAACGCACGGCGCCACGGGAGACTCCCGGCCATGCGTCCGCCGACGGCGGCGTACCGATGACAACCCGCCGCGCACTGCCTCCCATCCGGACTTTCACCGTCGGTCCAGGAATCTCACCTGGTCAACCGGCCGCTGGCTGCGGTCGGGTCGCGGACTATAACCGCCGGTTCGGAATTGCACCGACCCCGGAGTGCGCTGCTACTGGTACGGAACCAGTCTGCCACGGACGTCTCACGGCCATGCGGGTGAGCACTGTGGGCTGGGTCACAGGACACGTGGCGTGAATCCGTTGGCGAGAACCCGACAACGTAGTCATCGGGGCGCCACAGGGAAGCCACAGAGGAGCCACAGGGAACCCGTCGGAAAAGTTGACGCTTAAAGGTCCAGACCTATTGACGCACTGGTCTAGTCCTCTTAATCTCTGCGTCACCTCCGAGGTTCGGTCCGGCGGTGTGCGCACACCGGGACCCACACGACCCACCCCCTTTTGCCAGTTGTGTTCTGCCGACCTCCCCAGGAGGAACGACCACATGCTGTCCCCCACCCGAGCGAGAGCCACCCTGCTCGCCGCCGGCGCCGCCGTCGCCGGACTGCTGATGAGCTCACTCGCCGCAGGTCCGTCGGCCGCCGCCGACCAGACCTCCTGTCGCCCCGACGGGCTTTACCAGACCCCCGGCGTCGACGTCCCCTACTGCTCCGTCTACGACGCCGACGGCCGAGAGATGATGGGGGCCGACCACAAGCGCCGCGTGATCGGCTACTTCACCAACTGGCGTACCGGCAAGGACGGCAAGGACGCCTACCTGGTCCCGGACATCCCGTGGGACAAGGTCACGCACCTCAACTACGCCTTCGCGCACGTCGACGGCTCCAACAAGCTCTCGGTCGGCCCCGACAGCGCCGACAACGCCTCCACCGGCATGACCTGGCCCGGTGTCGCAGGCGCGGAGATGGACCCGGCGCTCCCCTACAAGGGGCACTTCAACCTGCTGACGAAGTACAAGAAGAAGCACCCGAACGTGAAGTCCCTGGTCTCCGTGGGCGGTTGGGCCGAGACCGGCGGCTACTTCGGCCCCGACGGCAAGCGCGTCGACTCGGGCGGCTTCTACTCGATGGCGACCAACGCCGACGGCTCGGTCAACCAGAGCGGCATCAACACCTTCGCCGACTCGGCCGTCGATTTCATCAAGAAGTACGGCTTCAACGGCGTCGACATCGACTACGAGTACGCGACGACCATGAAGGACGCGGGCAACCCGCTGGACCACACGCTGTCCAACGGCCGCCGCGCCGGGCTGGTCAAGGGCTACGACGCCCTGATGAAGACGTTGCGCGAGAAGCTCGACCGCGCGGGCGCCGCCGACGGCAAGCACTACCTGCTGACCGTCGCCGCCCCCTCCTCCGGCTACCTGCTGCGGGGCATGGAGACGTACCAGATGCAGAAGTACCTGGACTACGTCAACATCATGTCCTACGACCTGCACGGCGCCTGGAACGAGTACGTCGGCCCGAACGCCTCCCTGTTCGACGACGGCAAGGACGCCGAGCTGGCGCAGGCGAGCGTGTACTCCACCTCGCAGTACGGCGGCACCGGCTACCTCAACACCGACTGGGCCTACCACTACTTCCGCGGCTCGATGCCGGCCGGCCGGATCAACATCGGCCTGCCGTACTACACCCGCGGCTTCAAGAACGTGCAGGGCGGCACCGACGGCCTGTGGGGCAAGGCGGCCACGACCGACTGCCCGGCGGGCGCGGGGCTGACCAAGTGCGGTGACGGCGCTGTCGGGATCGACAACCTCTGGCACGACAAGGACACCAACGGCAAGGAATCGCCTGCCGGTTCCAACCCGATGTGGCACGCGAAGAACCTGGAGAAGGGCATCGTCGGCGACTACGTCACCGACTACGGCTTCCCCGCGAACACCCAGCTGACCGGCACGTACGTCCGCAAGTACGACTCCACGCTGGTCGCGCCGTGGCTGTGGAACGCCCAGAAGAAGGTGTTCCTCTCCACCGAGGACGAGCAGTCGGTGAAGGCCAAGGCCGACTACGTCGTGGACAAGGGCATCGGCGGCACGATGATCTGGGAGCTGGCGGGCGACTACCAGTGGAACGCGGCCAAGGGCCAGTACGAGACCGGCTCGACGCTGACCACCGCGATGTACGACGCGTTCAAGTCGGCCACCCCGTACGGCGCGAAGCGCTCCACGATCGACCTGCCCACCCAGGCCGTGAACATCGACGTCTCCTTCGGACAGTTCCCGCTGGGCGACTCCAACTACCCGATCAGCCCCAAGCTGAAGATCACCAACCGGACCCAGGCCACGCTGCCCGGCGGTACGGAGTTCCAGTTCGACTACTCCACCTCCGCCCCGGCCAACGCCAAGGACCAGTCCGGCTTCGGCACGACGATCATCCGCAGCGACCACACGGCGGCCAACAACATCGGCGGCCTCAAGGGCGACTACAACCGCGTCTCGCTGAAGCTCCCGGCCTGGCAGACGCTGGCCCCCGGCGCCTCGGTGGAGCTGGACTTCGTCTACTACCTGCCGACCTCCACACCGTCGAACTGGACCGTGACCTTCGGCGGGAAGTCCTACTCCCTCGCCGGTGACCTGGCGCGCGGCACCACCGTGGTCGAGCCCGGCACCGGGACCAACCCCACGCCGACCCCGACCCCGACGCCGGACCCGACCGGTCCGACGCCGACCCCGACCCCGACGCAGCCGGGCGGCACCTGCTCGGCCCCGGTCTGGAACGCGGCCACCGAGTACGGCGGCGGCTCCACCGTGAGCCACGGCGGCCACCAGTGGAAGGCCTCGTGGTGGACGAAGGGCGAGACGCCCGGATCCGCCGGCCAGTGGGGCGCCTGGAAGGACCTCGGCGCCTGCTGAACCCTTCTCCGACCGCCCGGTGGTGAGCGGCTCCACCCCTCCGTTCACCACCGGGCGTCCGGCCCTGTCGTCCCCGGCCCCGGCGTCCACCGCCGGGGCCGGGGGCGTTGCCGGGGCCGGGGCCGGGGCAGCTGACCGGCCCCGGGCGCTTTCCGGCGGCCCGGACTCCGTTCTGGCAGGCTGGCACCATGACGACGATGCTGGTCACCGGCGCCACCGGAACCCTCGGCCGGCAGGTCGCGGAGCGGCTGGGCGCCGAAGGGGCCGACGTCCGCGGGCTCAGCCGCCGCTCCCCCTCGTACGCCGTCGATCTGCGCGACGGCAAGGGCCTGGACGCGGCGGTCGAGGGGGCGGACGTGATCGTCCACTGCGCCACGACCCCGCGCGGCGACGACCGGGCGGCGGGGTTCCTCATCGACGCGGCGGAGCGGGCCGGGACGCCGCATCTGCTCTACATCTCGATCGTGGGCGTGGACCGGCTGCCGCTGGGCTACTACACGGTCAAGCGCCGGGTGGAGCGGATGATCGAGGACTCCGGTCTCGGCTCGACGATCCTGCGGACCACACAGTTCCACGACCTGGTCCTGCGCATCCTCTCCGGCGCGGCGAAGCTGCCCGTGCTGCCGGTGCCCTCCGGTGTGCGGGTCCAGCCGGTCGACAGCGGCGAGGTCGCCGACCGGCTGGCGGCCCTGGCGCTACCTGGACCGTCCGGCCGGGTGCCCGACCTGGGCGGCCCCGAGGTCCGCGGGCTCACGGAACTGGCCGGGACGTTCCTGCGGGCCACCGGACGCAGGCGGCGGGTGGTACCGGTCCGGCTGGCCGGCAAGGCGTACGCGGGCTACCGGCGCGGCGACCACCTGGCGCCCGGGCACGCCACGGGGACCGTGACGTTCGAGGAGTTCCTCGACCACCGCCACCGCCACCCGGCCTGAGCGGACCGATCCGCCGACGCCACCCGTGCTGAGCCGGACCGGCCCGCCGCCGCCTACGCGGAGCTGCGGTCGGCCGCCGCCAACGCGGAGCTGCGGGCCGCCGGTCAGCCCTCCGGCGCGAACAGCGCGTCCTGCGCCGCGTCCCGGGCGGTGATCAGCGCACCGCGCAGCACGGCCCCGTCGCCCAGCGAACCGGCCCGGACCTCGGTCCGCAGGGGTGACATCGCGGCCAGCCGCTCCTCGACCCGGGCGGCGAACGCGGGACCGCCCGCGTGGCCCACGGCCCCCGCGAGCAGGACGCAGCCGGGGTCGAGCACCGAGACGACGGCGGCGGCGCCCAGGGCGAGGCGGTCCGCCAGCTCCTTCAGGAAGGGCTCGCCCGCCTCCCCCGCGCCCAGGGCGGTCCGCACCGCGTCCACGGCCGCCGCCTCCTCCCGGCCGCCGGTCACCGCGCCGGGGTCCACGAGGCCGTGCGCGACGGCGAGTTCGCACAGTGCGGCGGAGCCGGCCAGGGAGTGGAAGCCGCCCTCGCAGTTGACCGCCGAGGGCGGCCCGCTCACGCCGGGGACGGGGAGGAAACCGATCTCGCCCGCGCCGCCGGACGCCCCCTGACGCAGCTTGCCGTCCAGCATGACGGCGGCCCCGATCCCCTGGCCGAGCCAGAGCAGGACGAAGGTCTCCCGGTCGCGGGCGGCGCCCGCCCGGTGTTCCGCGACGGCCGCGAGGTTGGTCTCGTTCTCCACCAGGACGGCGGCGGGAAGCCGCCGCTGGAGCTCCCGGACCAGGCCTCGGTGCCAGGCGGGCAGGCCGGTGGTGTCGCGCAGTTCGCCGGTGCCGGGGTCGATCAGCCCCGGCGCTCCGACCCCGACGCTGTGCAGCGGGACGGACCCCGCCGCGCGGGCTGTGCGCTCCAGAAGGGCGACGGCCCGCTCGACGGCCGGCTCGGTGCCGGTCTCGCTGCCGATGGGCAGGGAACCCTCGGCGAGCGTGGCCCCCAACAGGTCGGTGACGACCACGCTGACGCTTCCGAGCCGTACGTCCAGCGCCGCGAGATGGGCCCGGTCGGCGACGATCCCGTACAGCCGGGCGTTGGGTCCGCGGCGGACGGCCCCGGACTCGCCCACGACCTGGATCAGCCCGGCCCTCTGGAGCCGTTCGACGAGGTCGGCGACGGTCGGGCGGGAGAGTCCGGTCAACGTCTTGAGCTGGGTGGCCGTCAGCGGGCCGTCCTGCTGGAGCAGCCGCAGGGCGAGCCGGTCGTTGATGGCCCGAGCCGTGCTCGGTGATGCGGGCATACCGAGATCCTTCCAGATCGCCGCCCCGCCGCTTGCCGGGGCCGGGCGGCACAGTAACGGCTATTTATCAGGCAGGGTTCCTGATAGTTTACGGCCCGCATCGTCGCACGGGGCGCCGGGACCGCCGGCATCCGAGAATTCCCAGGGGAGAGATACGACGGCATGAGAGACGACCCGACCGTCACGGTCTACAGCACGGAGCAGGTGAAGCGGGCGCGGATCGCCATCGCCGCGGTCTTCACCGTCCACGGGGCGGTGACCGGCAGTTTCGCGACCCGGATGCCGTGGATCCAGGACCACGCCGGAGTGAGCGCGGGCCAGCTCGGGCTGGCGCTGGCGTTCCCGGCGATCGGCGCGTCGATCGCGATGCCGCTCGCCGGCCGGATCAGCCACCGGTTCGGCGCGCGGACCGCCCTGCGGGGGCTGCTGGCGCTGTGGACGCTGGCGCTGATCCTGCCCGCGCTCGCGCCGAGCCTGGTCACGCTGTGCGCGGCGCTGTTCGTCTACGGGGCGACGGCCGGGATGTCCGACGTGGCGATGAACGCCCTGGGCATCGAGGTGGAGAACCGTCTCGACAAGTCGATCATGTCGGGCCTGCACGGCATGTGGAGCGTGGGCGCGCTGATCGGTTCGGCGGCGGGCACCGTCGCCGCGCACACCGCGACCGACGCCCGGCTGCACCACGCCATCGCCGCCCTGGTGCTCACGGCCCTGGGGCTGATCGCCTGCCGGGGCGTCCTCGATCTCAAGAGCCGCCCGGACGAGGAGCCGCCGCCACGTTTCACGGTGCCGCCGAAGTCGGCTCTGATCATCGGGGCGATCGGGTTCTGCGCGGTGTTCGCGGAGGGCGCGAGCCTGGACTGGTCGGCGGTCTACCTGCGGGATGTCCTGGACAGTTCGGACGGTCTCGCCGCGGCGTCCACCACGGCGTTCACCCTGACGATGGCCCTGGCCCGGATCGCCGGAGACCGGATCGTCGACCGTTTCGGCGCGGTCCGCACGGTGCGGACCGGCGGGCTGATGGCCACCGCGGGCGGGCTGCTGGTCGTGTTCTCGCCCTCCCCCGCGGCCGCGATGTGCGGCTTCGCGCTGCTGGGCCTCGGTGTGGCGGTCGTGGTCCCGCTGGCCTTCGCGGCGGCCGGGCGCAGCGGGCCGAACCCGAGTCAGGCCATCGCGGGCATCGCCACCATCACGTACACCTCCAGCCTGATCGCCCCCTCCGCGATCGGCTCGCTGGCCGAGGCCACCTCGCTGGTGGTGTCGTTCGGCGTGGTGACGGCGCTGGCCTTCGGCCTGGTGCTGGGCGCCGGGGTGCTGCGATCGGCCGACCGCAAGGTCACCGGATCGGCGGCCGGAAGCGGTACGACGGCGAAGAGCGCGGCCGAGAGCTGACCGGGCGGGGCTGCGGCACGCACGGGTACGGCGGCGCGGGACGCGGTACGGCGGCGGGCGGGTGCGGCGGTCGGCGGCGTGGTACGGCAGGCCGGGACGCGGTACCGCGGCGCGCGGCGGGAGACCTCCGCGCGCCGGCCGCCCGGCGCACCACTACCATGACGCTGATCTTTTCCGCAGGTGAACACCGAAGACCGGGTCGCAGACCGGCCGGCACACCGAGCAGACCTTCAGGGAGCATCCATGAGCCTCGGCGTGCGCTGGACCTTGCACGGCGACGGGAAGACACCGGCGCCCGGGGCGGTGGTCCGCCCCGACGAGCGGCTCTCCTGGCCCCGTACGTTCGGACTCGGCGCACAGCACGTGGTGGCGATGTTCGGGGCGTCGTTCGTCGCGCCGGTCCTGATGGGCCTCGACCCGAACCTCGCGATCATGATGTCCGGCGTCGCGACCATGATCTTCCTGCTGGCGACCAAGGGGCGAGTGCCCAGCTATCTGGGCTGCTCGCTCTCCTTCGTCGGCGTCGCGGCCACGATCCGGGCGGGCGGCGGCGATGTCGCCACCATCACGGGCGCGGTGTTCGTGGTCGCGGTGGCCCTCTTTCTCGTGGGTATCGTCGTGCGGCGGTTCGGCGCGCGGATCATCCACGCGGCGATGCCGCCGGTGGTGACGGGCGCGGTGGTGATGCTGATCGGCTTCAACCTGGCGCCGGTGACCGCGTCGACGTACTGGCCGCAGGACCAGTGGACGGCGCTGGCCGTGATGCTGTTCACCGGTCTCGCCGTGGTGTGCCTGCGCGGCTTCCTCTCCCGGATCGCGATCTTCCTGGGGCTGGTCTTCGGATACGCGCTGTCCTGGGTCCTGGACCTGACGTTCGGCAAGATCCACTCGTCGGCGGGCGGTGGCGAGGCCACCGACCACTGGCGCCTCGATCTGTCCGCCGTCGGCTCGGCCGACTGGATCGGGCTGCCGTCCTTCCACGCGCCGAGCTTCGAGTGGTCCGCGATCCTGGTGGCGCTGCCCGTGGTGATCGCGCTGATCGCGGAGAATGCCGGGCACGTGAAGGCCGTGGGCGAGATGACCGGCGACTCCCTGGACGACAAGCTCGGCACCGCCATCGCGGCGGACGGCGCCGCGTCGATGCTCTCCACCGCCGTCGGCGGGCCGCCCAACACCACGTACTCCGAGAACATCGGCGTGATGGCCGCGACCCGCGTCTACTCCACCGCCGCGTACTGGGCGGCGGCATGCTTCGCGCTGCTGTTCGGTCTGTGCCCCAAATTCGGCGCGGTCGTCGCCGCGATCCCGGGCGGAGTCCTCGGCGGGATCACCGTGATCCTGTACGGGATGATCGGCCTGCTCGGTGCGCAGATCTGGCTGAACGGCCGGGTGGACCTGCGTAATCCGCTCAACCTCGTCCCGGCGGCCGCGGGCATCATCATCGGCGTCGGCGGGGTGAGCCTGAAGATCACCGACAACTTCGAGCTGGGCGGCATCGCGCTCGGCACGATCGTCGTGATCACCGGTTACCACGTGCTGCGGGCCTTCGCCCCTGCCCATCTCAGGACGCAGGAACCGCTGCTGGACTCCGGCACCTCCGCGTACGACGAGAGCGCGGACGACGAGAGCGCGGACGTCACGAGTTCCGGCGACGGCGACAAGGGCGCGGGGCCCCGGAAGTCCTGATCCTGCGGGCGCTGCTCCGGGACCCCGACCGCCGGGTCCCGTCTCGGGCGCCCGCCCCGCTGCCGCTGACGCACCCGGGCCCCGCTCAGTCCTCGGGGAGTTCCACCGGGGCGATCTCGTCGAAGACGTCGCCGGGCCCGGGGTTGGTCGCGTCGGTCGCCCCGCCGAACTGGTGCATGACGCCCCAGACGGCGTTCAGCGCGGTCTGCACCGCGCCCTCGGCCCAGCCGGCCGTCCAGGAGATGTCGTCGCCCGCCAGGAACAGGCCCCGCTTGTCGGCGGGCAGTCCGTCCTGCATGAAGTGGGTGAACAGTCGTCGCTGGTAGCGGTAGTGGCCGGGCAGGTTCGCCTTGAACGCGCCCATGAACCAGGGCTCGTTCTCCCAGGAGACGGTGACCGGATTGCCGATGATGTGGCTCCGGACGTCGACGTTCGGGTAGATCTCGCCGAGCGACTTGAGCATGACCTCCATGCGCTCCTTCGGGGAGAGCGGCAGCCACTTCAAGCTGTCGTCGCACCACGTGTAGGAGAGGCAGATGACGGCGGGCCTGTCGGGGCCGTCGTCCAGGAGGTAGGTCCCCCGGGTCATCCGGTCGGTGAGCGTCATCGACATGGTGTCGCGGCCGGTGGCGTTGCCCTGGCCGTCGACGGCCTTGTCCAGCCAGAACGGCCGGTCGACCGGGACGAACAGCTTGGACGACTCCATGTAGTGGGTGCGCTCCATCGCCGTCCAGTGGTCGATCGGGAAGAGCGCGTCGTCGCAGTCGATCTTGGAGAGCAGCAGCCAGGACTGGCCGGTGAAGACCGCGGCCCGGAAGGTGCGGATGTCTCCGGTGGCGTCGGTGACCGTGATGCGGTTGCCCGCGGTACGGGTCAGCCGGGTCACGGCGGGACGTGGCTCGCCCTCGTGCAGGGAGGCCAGCGAGGTGCCGAGCGGCCAGTGGACGATCTTCTGCGGCTCGCGGTCCCACAGGCGCAGCGGGAGCTGCTGGCTGCCGCCGACGATGCCGCGGTGGTGGTCGTCGGCCTCGGTGTAGACGACGCGCAGGATCTCCAGGATGGAGTTGGGGAAGTCGGTGTCCCAGCCGCCGGTGCCGAAGCCGACCTGCCCGAAGATCTCGCGGTGCCGGAAGGACCTGAACGCGTCGGAGTCGCAGAGGAAGCCGTAGAACGTCTGGTTGTCGAGCCGCTCGACGAGCTGCGACCAGATCTCCCGGATGCGCGGTACGTCGCGCTCGCGCAGCGCCCGGTTCATGTCGGAGAAGTCGGCGCCCTGCTCCAGAGCGGCGCTCCACGCCTCGGCCACGTCGCGGTAGACCTGCGGCAGGTCGTCGATGGTCTCGGCGTAGTGCGACTCGCCCTTGAGGTCGACGACGGTCGAGGGCGTCGCCGGGGAGAGCGGGTTGGGGAAGGGCCGGGTCTCCAGGCCCACCAGGTCGATGTAGTGCTGGAGCGCCGTGGAGGAGGGCGGGAAGCGCATGGCGCCCATCTCGGCGGTGAGCGAGGGGTCGCAGCCGTCGAAGCCGACGGTGCGCAGCCGGCCGCCGATCCGGTCGGCCTCGTAGACGACGGGCCTGAGGCCCATCTTCATCAGCTCGTACGCGGCGATGATCCCGGAGAGCCCGCCGCCGATGACGGCGACCTCCTGGCCGTGCTCGGTCGCCGGTATCTGCCCGAGGCCCGCCGGATGGGCGAGGAAGTCGTCGTACGCGTACGGGAAGTCCGGCCCGAACATGGTGATCGGCGGGGCGGTCGCGTCGGTGTGCTGGACGGCGTTGGGCACCGTGGACGTCATGGGGTACGGACTCCTTGCGCGGTACGGAAGTTCGGGGAGGAGGCGGGTTCAGGCGAGGGAGCCGTACAGACCGGGGCGGCGGTCGCGCAGATACGGGTTGGCGGCGCGGGAGGCGGCCAGGAGCTCCGGGTCCACCTCGCCGACGACGAGTTCCTCGCCGTGCCCGGCGCGGGTGCGCACGGTGCCGTCGGGGCCGGCCAGACAGCTGAGCCCGACGAACTCGAACGCGCCTTCCTGACCGGTGCGGTTGACGTACGCCACGTACATCTGGCTCTCGAAGGCCCGTACGGGGACGACGGATTCGGCGACGAACTGGAAGGGGTGCATCTGCGCGGTGGGCACCAGCAGCAGATCGGTGCCGGCGAGGGCGTGCGCCCGGACGTTCTCCGGGAACTCGACGTCGTAGCAGATCAGCAGGCCGACGCGGATGCCGTCGAGGTCGGCCTGGACGACCGACTGGTCGCCGGGGGTGAACCACTCCTGCTCGAAGCACCCGAACAGGTGGGTCTTGCGGTAGTTCGCGAGGCGCCCGCCGTCGGGGCCGATGAGCTGGGACGCGTTGAAGATCCGCTCCCCGTCGCGCTCCGGGTAGCCGTAGAGGACCGCGAGGCCGTGGCGTACGGCGATCTCGGCGACGGCCCCGGCGCCGGGGCCGTCGGCGCGTTCGGCCAGCTCGGGGACGGCGTCGCCGATGGCGTATCCGGTGAGGAACAGCTCGGGCGAGACCAGCAGCCGGGCCCCCGCACCGGCGGCGCGTGCGGCGGCCTCGTCCAGCACCTTCAGGTTCTCGGCGACGGCACCCGGGCGTCCGGAGCTCTGGAGCAGGGCGGTGCGCAACGACGGCATGGCTGACCTCGGGCGGTGCGGGCGGGGTGGGGAGACGTATCGAAGGTACGTGGCCCCGATCGGCCCGGACAAGGCGCGAGTGTTGCGCACCAACCGTTGATTCGTTGCGTGGGGAGGGCCTGGCGCGGCGAATCGTTGCGCGGGGCGTCCTCGCAGGTCAACGGGGTGACGTGCGCCACTGCCGGGGGAACCCCGGGTGGCGCGCCTCAGGCGGGCGGGCCCTCCGCCGAGTACCGCCGCAGCAGCGGCGAGAGCACCAGGACGGATTTGGTGCGCTCGACGTACGGCTCTCCCGCGATCCGCTCCAGGACCTGTTCGAAGTGGCGCATGTCGGCGGCGAAGACCTGCACCACCGCGTCCGCCTCCCCGGTCACCGTCGAGGCCGAGGCGATCTCCGGGTAGCGGGCGAGGCCCTGCCTGATGGCGTCCGGGGAGGTGTTGCGGCTGCAGTAGATCTCGATGAAGCCCTCGGTCTCCCAGCCGAGCGCCGCCGGGTCGACCCGCACGGTGAAGCCGGTGATCGCCCCCTCGGCCCGCAGCCGGTCGACGCGGCGCTTCACGGCGGGGGCGGAGAGGCCGACGATCGCGCCGATGTCGGCGTAGGAGCGCCGGGCGTCTTCGGCGAGGGCGTGGACGATGCGTTCGTCGAGGTCGTTCAGGCGCACGTCGGGCGGTTCACTTCTCTGCGATGGGTCGGCTTGCGGGAGGCGGAGCGTGCCGCCTCCCGCAGTAGACCATGCGCCGCCGTCGCGGGCGTGCCCGGCGTGATGGGGTCCCGGCCGGCCGGGCCGGGGGCGGGAGGCGCTCAGAAGGGGAACTGCGAGCGGCCGTGCTGGATGGAGATCCACTTCTGGGTGGTGAAGGCCTCGACCATCGAGTCGCCGTTCAGCCGGCCGAGGCCGGAGCTCTTCTCGCCGCCGAAGGGGACGATCGGCTCGTCGTGGACGGTGCCGTCGTTGATGTGGATCATGCCGGTGTGGATGCGCTGGCCGATCCGCACCCCGCGCTCGATGTTGCCGGTGTGGACGGCGCCGCTGAGGCCGTACGGGGTGTCGTTGGCGATGCGGACGGCCTCGTCCTCACCGTCGAAGGGGACCAGCAGGGCGACGGGGCCGAAGATCTCCTGGTGCAGGACGGGCGAGTCGGCGGCGAGACCGGTCAGCACGGAGGGGCTGACCAGGTTGCCGTCGGCGCGGCCGTGCAGCAGCGCCGTCGCCCCGGCCGCCACGGTCTGGTCGACGAGCTTGGAGATGGACTCGGCCTGCGAGGAGTTGATCAGCGGCCCGATCTGGGTGGCCGGGTCGGCGGGGTCGCCGACGGTGAGCGAGGCGACCTTGGCGACGAACTTCTCGGTGAACTCCGCCTCCACGGCGCGGTCGACCAGGATGCGGTTGGCGGCCATGCAGACCTGGCCCTGGTGGACGTACCGGCTGAAGACCGCCGCGTCGACGGCGTAGTCCACGTCCGCGTCGTCGAGCACGATCAGGGCGCTGTTGCCGCCGAGTTCGAGGACGGCCCGCTTGAGGTTCCGGGCACAGACGGTGGCGACGTGACGGCCGACCTTGTCCGAGCCGGTGAAGGAGATGACCTGCGGCACGGGGTGCTCCAGCAGGGTGTCGCCGATCTCCGCGATGTCGGTGATCACGACGTTCAGGAGCCCGGCGGGCAGCCCCGCGTCCTCGAAGATCCTGGCCAGCAGGGTGCCGCCGCAGATCGGGGTGTTCTGGTGCGGCTTGAGGACGACGGCGTTGCCGAGGGCCAGCGCGGGGGCGACGGACTTGAGGGAGAGCAGGAACGGGAAGTTGAACGGGCTGATCACGCCGACGACGCCGACGGGCACGCGGTAGACGCGGTTCTCCTTGCCCTCGGTCGGCGAGGGGAGGATCTGTCCGGCGGGGCGCAGCGCCAGCTGGATCGCCTCGCGGAGGAACTCCTTGGCCAGGTGCAGTTCGAAGGCGGCCTTCAGCCGGGTGCCGCCGAGCTCGGCGACGATCGCGTCGCTGATCTCCGGCTCGCGCTCCTCGACGAGGTGCAGCGCCTTCTCCAGGACGGCCCGCCTGCTGTACGGGTTGGTGTCCGCCCACGCCTGCTGGGCGCGCTCGGCGGCGCGGTAGGCCTGGTCGACCTCGTCGGCGGTGGCGACCGGGATCGAGGCGAGCTTCTCCCCGTCGAACGGGTTGAAGTCGATGATGTCCCAGGACCCCTTCCCCGGCCTCCACTCGCCGTCGATGTACTGGTGGGCCAGGTCAGTGAAGAAGGACATGAGATCCCTTACCGCAGAGAGGCGGGCAGCTGAGTGAGCTTCATATTACTTACCATTCAACGAAGTTGAAGCGCACCCCCGGCCCGCTCCCGGAGCCCGAAAACGACCCTGCCTCCTCCGGCGCGAAGTACCGGAGGAGGCAGGGTCGTTGCGGTGACTCCGGGATCAACTCCAGCTGGCGTGGAGCGGCTTGCCCTCGGCGTAACCGGCGGCGCTCTGGACGCCGACGACCGCCTTCTCGGCGAATTCGGCGAGGGAGCCGGCGCCGGCGTAGGTGCAGGAGGAGCGGACACCCGCGATGATCGAGTCGACGAGGTCCTCGACTCCCGGGCGTGTCGGGTCGAGGAACATCCGCGAGGTGGAGATGCCCTCCTCGAAGAGCGCCTTGCGGGCGCGGTCGTACGCGGACTCGTCCGAGGTGCGGTTCTTCACGGCGCGGGCCGAGGCCATCCCGAAGGACTCCTTGTAGAAGCGGCCGTCGGCGGACTGCTGGAGGTCGCCGGGCGACTCGTACGTCCCCGCGAACCAGGAGCCGATCATCACGTTGGACGCGCCGGCGGCGAGCGCCATCGCGACGTCGCGCGGGTGCCGGACGCCGCCGTCCGCCCAGACGTGCTTGCCGTGCTTCTTCGCCTCGGCGGCGCACTCCAGGACGGCGGAGAACTGCGGGCGGCCGACGCCCGTCATCATCCGGGTGGTGCACATGGCGCCGGGGCCGACGCCGACCTTGATGATGTCCGCGCCCGCCTCGATCAGGTCGCGCACGCCCTCGGCGGCGACGATGTTGCCCGCGACGATAGGGACCCGCGGGTCGAGCGCCCGGACGGCCTTCACCGCGCTGATCATGGACTCCTGGTGGCCGTGGGCGGTGTCCACGACGAGGACGTCGGCGCCCGCGTCCAGGAGCTGCTTGGCCTTGCCGGCCACGTCACCGTTGATGCCGACGGCGGCGGCGATGCGCAGCTTGCCCTCGGCGTCGGTGGCGGGGGTGTAGAGCGTGGCGCGCAGGGCGGCCTTGCGGGTGAGGATGCCGACGAGGCGTCCCTGCGCGTCGACCGCGGGGGCGAGCTTGCGGTTGGCGCTGTCGAGCTTGTTGAAGGCGTCGCGCGGGTCGATGTCCGCGTCGAGCAGCACCAGGTCCTTGGACATGACCTCGGAGAGCTGGGTGAAGCGGTCGACGCCCGTGAGGTCGTGGTCGGTGACCACACCCACCGGACGGCGGTCGGCGTCGACGACGACGCCCGCGCCGTGGGCCCGCTTGGGCAGCAGGGACAGCGCGTCGGCGACGGTCTGGCCGGGGGCCAGCTCGATCGGGGTGTCGAGGACGAGGTGGCGCGTCTTGACCCAGGAGATGACGTCGGTGACGACCTCGATCGGGATGTCCTGGGGGATGACGACGAGGCCGCCCCGGCGGGCGATGGTCTCGGCCATCCGGCGGCCCGCGATGGCGGTCATGTTGGCGACCACGAGCGGAATGGTGGTGCCGGTCCCGTCGGGCGACGAGAGGTCCACACCTTGCCGGGAGCCGACTGCGGAACGGCCCGGGACCATGAAGACGTCGTCGTACGTGAGGTCGTACGGGACCGCGGGGGACTCTGTGTAGCGACCGGTGCCCGGCTCAAGAAAACGCATAACACTCATTTTTTCATACGAAACGGTGCAGGTCGTTTCCACGAAGACACAACAAAGGACCCCCGCGTTCGTCTCTTCCTCCGAAGAGGCGCGAAAAGGCGGTCGGGGGCTCCGGGCAAGTGGAACCTGCCTTACCCACGGACCCTACCCGAACAGGATTCGAATCATTCGTGATCACCATCCCTGGACCGGGTGACAAGGGGTCAGGTAGCTTCAAACCCGCAGGTCCCGTGGGTGTCCGAAGCGTCGATCGGCTCATCGCCACCCCTGGGCACACCGTTTGACCGGAGAGGATCCCGATCCGCCTGTGGACAGCGAACTGCCGGACATCTACTGCCCGTTCCCGCAGCGGACCAACCCGCACGTGGCGCATACCCGTGGGCATCTGGACAGCTGGACCAGACGGACGGGTCTGGTCCACCGCGAGTCCGCGAGGAACAGATTCGAACAGGCCGATTTCGGGGCGTTCGTCGGCATGGTCTATCCGACGGCCGACGAGGAACACCTCGATCTGGTGGCCGACTGGTTCGTCTGGCTCTTCCTGGTCGACGACCAGCTCGACGACGGCCACCTCGGACGTTCGCCCGACCGGGTGAGAGACGTCGTCGACCGGATGCGCGCGGTGGTCGACGGGTCCGCCCCCGAGCCACTGCCGGGCGAGGACGTCCCGGCGGCCGTGACCGCCCTGGCCGACCTGTGGAAACGTACGATGCCGAACGCCGCCCCGCACTGGCGGACCCGGTTCGCCTGGCACCTGGTCACCTACCTCACGACCGCCACGACCTGGGAGGCGGGGAACCGCGCCGAGGACGTGGTGCCATCGGAGGACACGTACATCGCCAAACGGCGGCACACCGGGGCCATCCACGTCTGCATGGACCTCATAGAGATCGTGGCGGGCATCGACGCCCCGGAGTCGATCCACAACGACCCCCGCTTCATCACCGCCCTGGAAGCCGCGTGCAACCACGTGTGCTGGGCCAACGACGTGTACTCCTTCGAGAAGGAGCAGGTGCTCGGCGAGATCCACAATCTCGTCCACCTGGTCCGCCATCACCGGGGCTTCGGGGAGCAGCGGGCGCTGGACCACGTCGCGGAGCGCCTCGCGAGGGAGACCGAGCGGTTCCTGACCGCCGAGGACGAGCTGCTGGAGCTGTATCCGGAGCTGTCCGGGATGCTGGTGCCCTACCTCGACGGGATGCGGAGCTGGATGCGCGGCAACCTGGACTGGTCACGCCGGACGCCGCGCTACAACCCCGCCGACGTGGGCCAGTACGAGGAGCCCGAGGAGTATCTGGAGGAGACCGTGCTGGGCGTTCCGTCCGCGCGCACCGAGACCGCCGCCGCCCCGTGCGTGGCCAAGGCCCCGCCGGCGGGCTGACGCGGGCCGGGACGGGCCGAGGGCCGTGCACCGGACGCGGTGCACGGCCCTCGGTGTGTTCCCGCCTGTCACTCCCCGTCGGGGTCGGCCCGCTCCAGTGCCGGACGGACACCCGCGGGGGACTCGGTGAGCAGGAAGTCGGCCGCGGCGGTGTCCGTCACCAGGCTGGTGACGAGTCCGGAGCGCAGCACCGCGCCGATCGCCGCCGCCTTGCGCAGACCACCCGCGATCGCGACCACCTCGGGGATCCGGCGCAGCCGGTCCGCCTCCACGGTGATGCAGCGTTCCCCCAGGTCACGGCCGACCCGGCGGCCGTCGGAGTCGAAGAGGTGCGCGGACATCTCGGCGGCGACGCCGAGCGAGGCGTAATGGGCGCGTTCGGCGTCCGAGAGCATGTCGTGGACCGTGGAGATGCCCGGCTCCCAGGAGCCGATGGAGACGGCGGCGACCGTCACCTTGTCGAAGTACTCGAAGGCCCGGGCGATGCCGGTCTGCTCGCGCAGCGCGGCGGCCGTCGCAGGGTCGGGCAGCAGCATCGGTGCGTAGATGGGGTGCGCCTCGCCGCCGGAGACCTGCGCCGCCCGGCGGACCGCCTCGACCGAGCCGCGCTCGGCGGTGCCCGCGTCGTACACGCCGGTCAGCTGGACGACCGTGCACGGCGGGAGCCGGTCGAGGGCGGCCGCCATATGGATGGTGGAGCGTCCCCAGGCCAGGCCGAGTACATCGCCCTCGACGACCAGCTCGCCGAGGAGGTCGGCCGCGACCTCGCCGAGGTTCTCCGGGTCGGGGGCGTCCTCCTGTTCCTCGGCCGGGGACTCGACGACCACCGCGTGCCGCAGCCCGTAACGGGCCCGCAGGGCGTCGGAGCGTTCGGCGTCCAGCTCGGCCGGTACCCGGATCTCGATGCGTACGAGATCGCGTTCGAGGGCGGTCTCCAGGACCCGGGCCACCTTGAAGCGGCTCACGCCGAACTCCTCGGCGATCTGGATCTTGGACTTGCCCTCCAGGTAGAACCGGCGGGCCATGGCCGCCGCCTGCACCAGCTCCGCGGGTCCCATCCGCATGGCTGACCGACCCGCCGAGATGCCAGACACCGCGATCTCCTCACTGCTGTTCACACGCCCGATACGCCGTTCATCCTGTCAGATCCGGCGATCCTTGATCGGCCCTGTCGGACCGCGTTCATCTGCCCTTGGTTCAGTGTCCGCATGCCCAGGGGGCGACGGCCGTGACCGCGTCCGCCTGTGCCCGCAGCTCCCGCACCGCCGCGGCCGGGTCCTGCGCACCGTAGACCGCGGAGCCCGCCACGAAGACGTCGGCGCCGGCCTCGGCGCAGCGCTCGATGGTGGTGGCCGACACCCCGCCGTCGACCTGGAGCCACAGTTCGAGACCGTGCTTGCTGATCAGCTCCCGGGTGCGGCGGATCTTCGGCAGCATGATGTCCAGGAAGGCCTGGCCGCCGAAGCCCGGCTCGACCGTCATGATCAGCAGCATGTCCAGCTCGGGCAGCAGGTCCTCGTACGGCTCGATGGGCGTCGCCGGCTTGAGAGCCATCGAGGCGCGGGCCCCCTTCGCCCGGATCTCCCGCGCCAGGCGCACCGGAGCCGCCGCCGCCTCCGCGTGGAAGGTGACGGACCCGGCCCCCGCCTCCACGTACTGGGGGGCCCAGCGGTCCGCGTCCTCGATCATGAGGTGGCAGTCCAGCGGAGTGTCCGTGGCCTTGCTGAGCGCCTCGACGATCGGCACGCCGAGGGTCAGGTTGGGCACGAAGTGGTTGTCCATGACATCGACGTGGAGCCAGTCCGCGCCTTCGACGGCCTCCGCCTCCTCGGCGAGACGCGCGAAATCGGCGGACAGGATGCTGGGGTTGATCTGCGCCATGACCCAAGCCTGCCACGTCTCCCGCCGGTTCCCCGCCTCGATGCGCTCCGAAGCCTCACAGGGCCATCACACTTCGCACATTCTGCACATTTTGCTGGCGCTTTACTGTTCCTTTGCCGTTCTCGGTGATCTCGGTGATCTCGGTGATCTCGGGGGAGATCGGGCGATGCGGGGCCGACGTCCTGGCACGGCGTCGCGCCCGCGGGCGGGACGCTCAGCCGGTCCGGCGCAGCAGCGCCAGGTACATCGCGTCCGTGCCGTGCAGATGCGGCCACAGCTGGACGTCGGGGCCGTCCCCCAGCGCCGGCACCCCGGGCATCAGCGGGCGAGCGTCGATCCACTCCGCCTCCACCGGCTCCCCGCCCCGGCCCTTGAGGACGTCCTCGACCACCACGCGGGTCTCCGCGAGATGCGGCGAGCAGGTCGCGTAGCCGACCACGCCGCCGACCCGTACGGCCTTCAACGCCTCGCGCAGCAGGCCTCGTTGGAGCGGGGCGAAGGCTTCGAGGTCCTCGGCCCGACGCCGCCAGCGGGACTCCGGACGACGCCGCAGAGCGCCCAGTCCGGAGCAGGGAACGTCCATCAGGATCCGGTCGAACGTGCCGGGCAGCCACGGCGGACGGGTGCCGTCCGCGGTGATCACCTGATAGGGGCCGGGGTTGCCTGCGAGCGCCCGCTCGACCAGCCGGGCGCGGTGCGGCTGCTTCTCGGCGGCGAGCAGGGCGGCCCCCCGCCCGGCGGCGATGGCGGCGAGCAGGGCGGCCTTGCCACCGGGGCCCGCGCAGCCGTCCAGCCAGCGGGTGTCGCGGCCCTCGACGGGTGCGGCGGCCAGGGCGGCGGCGACGAGCTGGCTGCCCTCGTCCTGGACGCCCGCCCGGCCCTCCTGAACGGCCTCCAGCGCGCCGGGCTCGCCGCCCTCGGCCATCCGGACCGCGTACGGCGACCAGCGGCCCGGCAGGGAGTTGTCCTCGCCGAGCGCCTCGGCCAGCTCATCGGTGGTGGAACGGCCGGGGCGGGCCGCCAGCGTCACCTCGGGCCGCTCGTTGTCGGCTTCCAGCAGGTCCTCGATGCCCGCCCGGCCGCCGCCCAGCGCGTCCCAGAGGGCGGAGACGATCCAGCGGGGGTGCGAGTGCACGACGGAGAGGTGGTCCTCGGCGTCCTCGTCGTACGGCGGGGCGACCTTCTCCACCCAGCCGTCGAGATCGTGCGCGGTGACCTTGCGCAGCACCGCGTTGACGAACTTCGCACGCCCCTCCCCCAGCACCACCCGGGCCAGCTCCACACTGGCGGAGACGGCCGCGTGCGTGGGGATACGGGTGCCGAGCAGCTGGTGGACGCCCATGTTCAGGACATCGAGGACCGGCGGGTCGACCTCGCGCAGCGGCCGGTCGACGCAGGCCGCCACGATCGCGTCGTACGTGCCCTGGCGGCGGAGCGTCCCGTAGACCAGCTCGGTCGCCAGCGCCGCGTCCCGGCCGTCGAAGTCGCCCTTGGCACGGGCCTTCTTCAGCAGCGGGGGCAGCACGAGGTTGGCGTACGCGTCACGCTCGTCCACGGCCCGGAGCGCCTCGAAGGCGAGGAAACGGACCGGGTCCTTCTGCGGACGGCGGTGGGGCTTGGCGGGACGGCGACGCGGCTGGTCGTTCACGTGAAAGGTGCTCCGCTGATGGTGAGAGGTGCGAACCCTCCCAGCGTACGTCGCCGTCCCCGGACGCCCGAACGGCAGCAGGAACCCTGGCCTGGTCCAGCGACGGACCGTTGGCATGGCCAGGGGGCGGGCAGAGCTGACGAACGAGGAGCGGGCACGGCCGAAGCCGCATCTGCCCATGCCAGGGCAGCGGGGCGGACGCCCACCGCCAACGACGCGGCAGGCGAGGTGGCGGGACCACGGGCTTCAGCAAGGCGGTCCACAAGCGCGGAAACCTACGTCCTCCACGGAGCCGGTCACGGTGGTCGCGGTACCCCATTGGATCCGTCCCTGACCCACTACGGGCCGCTCCAGTGATGAGCGCCGACTCGACGTCACGAACTATTGACCTCAACCAAGCTTCAGGTCAGACGATCTCCTGGAGAGGCCCGCAGGAAGCGGAGCTCGGGGATGAAGGGCAGGCCAATGGAGACAGCGACCGAATGGATCAAGAAGAACTCCCATGCGCTCGTCAACAGGAAGCCTGACGAGCCACTGGACGATCTGCGGCCGCTCGCCCCGCTCGTGCGCGACGCCAAGATCGTGGCGCTCGGAGCAGCTGCCCGGCAGACACGCGAACTGTCGGACGTGGCGCATCGCATCGTGCGGCTGCTGGTGGAAGAAGAGGGGTTCCGCTCCCTTGCCCTGGAGGGCGACGACCCCGTTCGCCTCGGCCTGGACGTCCATGTCGCCACCGGCGACGGAGACCCCCGTGCACTGCTGGGAAAGGCACGGTCGTTCTGGCAGACCGCCGAGATCCTCGATCTCGTCCACTGGATGCGGTCCTACAACAAGCGCCACCCGGGCGACCCGGTACGTTTCGCGCGGTTCCCCGCCGAACCGGCGCGGCACACAACACGGCTCGACGGTCTGGCCGAACTGGAACGCACGCTGGCCGACGGGGTGAGCTGGTGGCAGCAGCTCACCGGCGACAAGGTCGTCTACTGGGGTGGTACGGCGCACACCGCCATCGGCGCCCCTCGTAGCGTGTCCCCCTCCGAGCCCCTGGAGTCGCACCGGAACATGGGCGGCTACTTGCGTGAACGGCTGGGACGGGACTACCGGTCCGTGGGCCTGACCATGGGGCATGGTTCGATCGGCCGGCCACTGCCCGCTCCACGCCCGGATTTCGTCGACAGCCTGCTGCATACGGCCGCCGAGGACAGGGCGGGGTACGTCCTGGATCTGGGCACATCGCGACCCGAGCCGGTCCGCCGCCTCCTGGACGCCCCGACGCGCACGCGGTTGATCGGCCCGTTCTACGACCCCCGGGAAGACGGGGCCCACCACATGTCGGGCGGGTCGCTCGCGAGCTGGTTCGACGTCGTCGTCCACACGCAAGAGGTGACGCCGTCCCGGCCCTTGCCCTGAAGGCTGCCCGGCGGAGCACTCCGCGGACGTCGGCTCCGCCACGCGGATACGCGCTGATCCGCCGGACAGGACCCCCGACTCGAACGTCCCGGCCGCGTCCCGTCCCGGCCGCTCGGGGCGCTTTGCTACAGGCCGAGCAGCTCGCCGTGGACGATGCGGACGCCGCGCGCCCAGTCGGCGCCCTTCATCGGCTTCTTGCCCTGCGGCTGGACCCAGAGCAGCTCGACCGCGTGCGATCCGGTGCCCACGTACACGTTGTTCTTGGCGGCCGACAGCTCGCCGGGGGCCAGGTCGGTGCGGCCTGGGACCGGCGTGACCTGGATCAGCTTGAGCCTCTCGCCGCGGAACAGGGTCCAGGCGCCGGGGGCGGGGGTGCAGCCGCGCACCACCCGGTCGACCCGCAGGGCGGGCGCGGACCACTGGACCTGGGCGTCCTCGACGGTGATCTTCGGGGCCAGGGTGACGCCGTCGTGCGGCTGGGGCACGGCGTGCAGCGTGCCGTCCTCGATGCCGTCCATGGTGGCGGCGAGCAGCCCGGCGCCCGCGAAGGCGAGCCGGGTGAGCAGGTCGCCGCTGGTGTCGGTGGGGCGGACCTCCTCGGTGAGGACACCGTAGACCGGGCCGGAGTCCAGTCCCTCCTCGATCAGGAAGGTCGACGCGCCGGCCACCTCGTCCCCGGCCATCACCGCGTGCTGGACCGGCGCCGCGCCCCGCCAGGCGGGCAGCAGCGAGAAGTGCAGGTTGACCCAGCCCCGGGCGGGCACATCGAGGGCGGCCTTGGGCAGCAGGGCCCCGTAGGCGACGACCGGGCAGCAGTCCGGGGCGATCTCGCGCAGTCGGGCGAGGAACTCCTCGTCCCGGGGCTTCGCGGGCTTGAGCACCTCGATCCCGGCCTCCTCCGCCCGCTCGGCCACCGGACTCGCGACGAGCCGGCGGCCCCGCCCGGCGGGGGCGTCCGGGCGGGTCACGACGGCGGCCACCTCGTGGCGGCCGGAGGCGATCAGGGCGTCCAGTGCGGGGACGGCGACTTCGGGGGTGCCGGCGAAGACGAGCTTCATGGGTGGCTGACTGCCTCTCGGGCCAAGACGTACGGTGACGAGCAGCACACCAGTCTAGGGGTGTGCCCCTGATCGGGACCCGGTGGCTCCCTTGCGTGGGGGCGGCGACCGGGGGGCGTACGCGCGCCGCGCACGCCCCGTGCATATGCACATACGCCCCGATAGCGTGACCACATACCCGGCTCGGGCGTTGGTCAAAGGAGATTGACCGAAGCGGGCCGCCCCGATGCGGCCCGATCCCTTTCAACGCCGGTTCGAGAGGCTTCTTCATGGCCGACCACGCAACCCACGACGCCCAAGCGCGGGCCAGTCTGCATCTTCTGGTGCGGGACATCGAGCGGGTCCGGCGGCAGGTGGACGCGCTGCGCACCCTCACCGCCCAGCTGGGCAACGTCTACCGTCCGCGCCGCTCCGGCCCCTCCGCGGGCTTCGTCGTCTACGGCAGGGCCCCGGCCCCCACCGTCCGCCTCGCGCAGGAACTACGGGACAGCGTCGAGACGCTGGTCACGGCCGCGGTGGACTTCGACCGCTCCCTGGGCTTCTCCTGGGACGCGGTGGGCTCCGCCCTCGGCGTCACCAAGCAGGCCGTGCACCGCCGTTACGGAACGCGCCGGACCACGCCGCAGCCCACCGCCGAGACGGGCGGCGAGGCCGCGGCCGTGTCGCGCCCGGTCTCCGTCGGGCCCGGGCTCTCCGGTTCATCCGCCGGGGGGCCCGGCTCCCCGGTGCCCTCGGTCCCGGCGGCCCGCTCGATGCCGCCGCAGCCTCTCGCGGACCGGCCGGTCCGCGAGGAGCTGCGTCCCGGCGCCTTCCCGGGCCCCCGCAACGGCTGACCGGGCGCCGCCCCTCTGCCCCACCGTGCCGGTCGCACGGCGGGGCAGTCCCCTGTCCGGTGCCAGGGCTTGTCCGGGCCCAGGGCCTGTCCGGGGCCCGGAGCCTGTCCGGGCCCAGGGTCCCCGCAGGGGCATCCCCCGCGGTCTCAGCCGATGTCGGGCGGGTCGATCCTGATGCGCACCGGGTCGGTCGCCCCCTTGGCCATGCGGGCCGCGAGCGCCGTCTTCAGGGCGCGGGCGAGCGCCGCCCCCCGCCCCGGGACCACCCGGATCAGGGCCCGCTCCCAGTTCTCGCCCGGCGGGGCGTCCCCCGAGCGGCGGGGCCTGCCCGGCTCGGCCGACGGAATCGGCACCGGACCCAGGATCTCGGCCTCCGGCGGCAGCCCGGCGGTCCGGAGGAACGCGGCCAGGGCCTCGGCGGGACCGGTCGCCGAGGCCATCCGGGAGACCGGCGGGAAGCCCAGCTCGGCCCGCTCCGCCAGCTCCCGCCGGGCGAATCCCGCCGGGTCCCAGCGGACCAGCGCCTGCACCGCGCGCTCCGTCGGCTCGGCCACGATCACCACCGTGCCGCCCTCGTCCTGGCCCCGCACCAGCGCCCCCGCCGCCGTCCACCGGCGCAGCGCCTCCTCTCCCGCGCGCAGATCGGGCCGGCCCAGCATGGCCCAGCCGTCCAGGAGCAGGGCCGCCGCGTAGCCGCCTTCGGCCACGGGCTCCGCGCCGGGCGTGCTGACGACGAGGGCCGGGGCGTCGGGCACCGCGTCCAGGATGTGGTCGCGCCCGGAGGTGCGGACGGGCACGGCGGGGAAGGCCCTGCCCAGCTCCTCCGCCGTGCGGCGGGCGCCGACGATCTGGGCGCGCAGCCGGGTCGAGCCGCACTCCGCGCAGTGCCAGGCCCGCTCGGCCCGCCCGCACCAGGCGCAGTTCAGATCCTGCTGGTCCGGGGCCTGGAGGGGGCCCGCGCAGTGCCGGCAGCGGGCGGGGGTGCGGCAGCGTTCGCAGGCGAGGCGGGGGGCGTAACCCCGGCGGGGCACCTGGACCAGCACCGGACCGCTGCGCAGACCGTCGCGCACGGCCCCCCAGGCGAGGCTGGGCAGCCGGGCGGTGCGGGCGGCGCCGTCCCGGGCCAGCTCGCCGTCCCCGACCGTACGGATGAGGGGCGCGGCCAGGCGCAGCCGCTCACGGTCCGCGAGGAGCGGCAGCGCCCAGCCGCTCTCCACGAGCTGGGCGGCCTCGACCGTGCAGCTGGTCCCGCCGAGGAGAAAGCCGCAGCGGCCCTGTGCCGACCGCAGCTCCAGGACCTCGCGGACATGCGGGAAGGGGGCGTTGTCGTCGCTGTGGCTGGAGTCCCCGTCGTCCCAGACGACGACCAGGCCGAGGTCCTGGACGGGGGCGAACATGGCGGCCCTGGTCCCCACGACCGCCCGCACCGAGCCCCGGCGCACCGCGAGCCACTGCCGGTAGCGCTTCTCGGGGCCGGAGTCGGCGGTCAGCAGGGCGTGCCGGCCGGCGCCGAGCGCCTCGGTCAGGGCCGCGTCGACCCGTCCGGCGGCCCGTCCGTCCGGGACGACGACGAGCGCGCCGCGCCCGGAGGAGAGCGTCGCGGCGACGGCCCCCGCGATCTCGGCAGGCCAGTGCGGGCCCGGCAGGGCGGTCCACACCGCGCGCGGCGCGCCACCCTCGGCCAGCGCGCGCAGGAAGGCCGGGCCCTGGCCGTACCGCTCCCAGGTGCCCGGCTCCGGGGCGGGGGGCGGGGGCAGCGGGTCCGGGGAGGGCTTGGACTCGGCGCGGCCGTTGCGGGGCGGGACGGCGAGCTGGAGGACATCGGCGAGGCTGCCCGCGTACCGGTCGGCGACGGCGCGGCAGAGGGCGAGCAGGTCGGGCCCGAGGACCGGCTCCGGGGAGACCACGGAGGCGAGGGCGGCCAGCGCCCCCCGGTAGTCGGAGTCGGCGCGGCGCTCCACGATGAAGCCGTCGATCAGGCCGCCGCCCTCGCGCCGCCCGCCCTGGATATTGCGTCCTCCCGCCCCGAACCGGACCCGCACCCGGACGCCCGGCTGCGCGTCGGCGTCCAGCTCCTCGGGGACCGCGTAGTCGAAGTACTGGTCGAGGTGGAGAACGCCCTTGTTGACCAGGACGCGGGCGACGGGCAGCTCCTCGGCGAGCGCCGCGCCGCGCCAGGTACGCGGCTTGGCACGCGGCACCTTCGCCCGGCGCACGGTCTCCCGGATCAGCGCAAGCTGCTCCGGCGCCCCGGCACCGGGTTCGGCGGACTGCTCGTTCTCGCTGCTCACAGCTGAATTCCTACCAGAGAGCACTGACAGCGGCCGGGACACGGCAGCGGGGCCCGGACACCGCGTTCGGTGTCCGGGCCCCGCTGCCGTTCTCGATGACGCCCGCCCCGCTGTCGTACGCGGGCGGTCCCGCTACAGACCGGCGGCGGCGCGCAGGGCGTCCACGCGGTCGGTGCGCTCCCAGGTGAAGTCGGGGAGCTCGCGGCCGAAGTGGCCGTAGGCGGCGGTCTGGGCGTAGATGGGGCGGAGCAGGTCGAGGTCGCGGATGATCGCGGCCGGGCGGAGGTCGAAGACCTCGCCGATCGCGTTCTCGATCTTCTCGGTGTCGACCGCGGCGGTGCCGAAGGTCTCGACGAAGAGGCCGACGGGCTCGGCCTTGCCGATCGCGTAGGCGACCTGGACCTCGCAGCGCGCGGCGAGACCGGCGGCCACGACGTTCTTGGCGACCCAGCGCATCGCGTACGCGGCGGAACGGTCGACCTTGGACGGGTCCTTGCCCGAGAAGGCGCCGCCGCCGTGCCGGGCCATGCCGCCGTAGGTGTCGATGATGATCTTGCGGCCGGTCAGGCCGGCGTCGCCCATCGGGCCGCCGATCTCGAAGCGGCCGGTCGGGTTCACCAGCAGGCGGTAGCCGTCGGTGTCCAGCTTGATGCCGTCCTCGACGAGCTGCGCGAGGACGTGCTCGACGACGAACTCGCGGATGTCGGGCGCGAGCAGCGAGTCCAGGTCGATGTCGGAGGCGTGCTGCGAGGAGACGACCACCGTGTCCAGCCGGACCGCCTTGTCACCGTCGTACTCGATGGTGACCTGGGTCTTGCCGTCAGGGCGCAGGTAGGGGATGGTCCCGTTCTTGCGCACCTCGGACAGCCGCCGGGAGAGGCGGTGCGCGACGTGGATCGGGAGCGGCATCAGCTCCGGGGTCTCGTCGCAGGCGTAGCCGAACATCAGGCCCTGATCGCCCGCGCCCTGCTTGTCGAGCTCGTCCTCATCCCCCTCGACCCGCTTCTCGTACGCGGTGTCGACGCCCTGCGCGATGTCCGGCGACTGCGCGCCGATCGACACCGAGACGCCACAGGAAGCACCGTCGAAGCCCTTTTTGGAGGAGTCGTAACCGATCTCCAGAACCTTGTTGCGCACGAGGTTGGGGATGTCGGCGTAGGCCTTGGTGGTGACCTCGCCCGCGACATGCACCAGACCGGTGGTGATCAAGGTCTCGACGGCGACGCGCGAGGAGGGGTCCTCGCGGAGGAGCGCGTCGAGAATCGTGTCGCTGATCTGGTCAGCGATCTTGTCGGGGTGACCCTCGGTGACGGATTCCGAGGTGAAGAGACGGCGGGACACATCGCTCCCTGGGGTTGCAGCGGCTGCTGGCTGATCATGGGTGGCACGACCGAGAGCTGCGCTCGGCGCGTACCGTCGGCCAGTTTATCGGTCGCATCGGGCCACCGGGGCAGGTGTCTCGCCCTTTGGGAGGTTCGTGACGTGCGCCACACAGGGAACCAGTAGGACAATCCACCCTCCCCGACCCATGTTTCAGGCCTTATGGGATGATTTCGCCCGCCCGGAGGGTTGATCGTGAATCGGCCGGAACCTGCCCGAAACCAGATCCCAGACGGTGTCGGCGAGCGCTTCCTTGGGGCCGTACGGCACCGGCGTCTCCTGGCCGTCGGCGGCGAGGACGACCGCTTCGCTCTCCTCGGCGCCGAAGGTCTTGCGCTCCCCCACCTCGTTGACCACGAGGAGGTCGCAGCCCTTGCGGTGGAGCTTCGCACGGCCGTTGACCAGCACGTCGTCGGTCTCGGCGGCGAACCCGACGACGATCTGATCCGGGCGGGCCCGCTCGCCGGCGACCTCGGCGAGGATGTCGGGGTTACGGACCAGAGTGACGACGGGCGCCTCCTCGCCGTCCTTCTTCTTGATCTTGCCGGAGGCGTACGCGGCAGGACGGAAGTCGGCCACCGCGGCCGCCATCACGATGACGTCCGCACCGGGGGCGGCCTTCAGCACGGCCTCGCGCAGCTGGACGGCCGTGCCGACGCGGAGGACATCGGCCCCGGCCGGGTCGGGCAGCCCGGTGTTGGCCTCGATCAGCGTGACCCGCGCCCCCCGGGCCACCGCGGTGCGCGCCAGCGCGTACCCCTGCTTGCCGGAGGAGCGGTTGCCCAGGAAACGCACCGGGTCGAGCGGTTCGCGCGTGCCGCCGGCGCTGATCACCACATGGCGGCCCGCGAGGTCGGGCTCGGTGACCCCGCGCGCCAGCACCCGGCGGCAGACCTCGAAGATCTCACCGGGGTCGGGGAGCCGGCCCTTGCCGGTGTCGACCCCGGTGAGCCGCCCGACGGCGGGCTCGATGACGACGGCTCCCCGGCGGCGCAGGGTGGCGACGTTCTCCTGGGTGGCCGGGTGCTCCCACATCTCGGTGTGCATCGCGGGGGCGAAGACCACCGGACAGCGGGCGGTCAGCAGCGTGTTGGTGAGCAGGTCGTCGGCGAGCCCGTGGGCGGCCTTGGCCAGCATGTCCGCGGTGGCCGGGGCGACCACCACCAGGTCGGCGCCCTGCCCGATCCGCACGTGCGGGACCTCGTGGACGTCCTGCCAGACCTCGTCGGAGACCGGGTGGCCGGAGAGCGCCGACCAGGTGGCGGCCCCCACGAAGTGCAGCGACGCGGCGGTCGGGACGACCCGTACGTCGTGGCCGGACTCGGTCAGCCGGCGCAGCAGCTCGCACGCCTTGTAGGCGGCGATGCCCCCGCTGACCCCCAGGACGACCTTCGGCTTGTCCACTGCGTCTCCCCGCACTCGGCAACGTAAGGCAACGTATGCGCCCCATACGTACGCCTCCCATGCTGCCTCACCGCGCAGACCGGGTTCATCCGGCCCCGGACACGGGTTCATCCGGCCCCGGACACGCCTCAGGCCCGGCGGACGGGCCGCCGGGCCTGAGGTGAGGTGCCGTGGTGCTCCTGCGTTACTGCGCGGGGCCCTCGATGGCCTCGGAGGTCAGCAGGCCCGCGTTGATCTCGCGGAGTGCGATCGAGAGCGGCTTCTCGTGCACGTGGGTGTCGACGAGCGGACCGACGTACTCCAGGAGGCCTTCACCGAGCTGCGAGTAGTACGCGTTGATCTGGCGGGCGCGCTTGGCCGCGTAGATCACCAGGCTGTACTTCGAGTCGGTGGCTTCGAGGAGCTCATCAATCGGCGGGTTGATGATGCCCTCGGGCGTGGTGATGGAAGAGGACACTCTCTGCCTTCCGAAGGGGATGTAGATCAAAGATCAAAACGATCCGAAACGATCGCGGAGATCTAGGCCTGAAGCATCAACGTTAGCAGCTCACGCGCGACGTCCTCGACGGAGGTGTTGACGAGCGTCGTATCGAACTCGGCCTCGGCGGCCAGTTCGATCTTCGCGGCGGCGAGCCGGCGCTCGATGACCTCGGGGGCCTCGGTGCCCCGGCCGGTGAGCCGGCGCACCAACTCCTCCCAGCTCGGCGGGGCCAGGAAGACCAGGCGCGCGTCGGACATCGACTGGCGGACCAGCCGGGCGCCCTGGAGGTCGATCTCCAGCAGGACCGGTTCGCCGGCCTCCAGTCGGTCGAGCACGGCGCGCCGGGGCGTGCCGTAGCGGTTGCCCGCGAACTCGGCCCACTCCAGCAGTTCACCGTTGGCGACGAGCTTGTCGAACTCCTCGTCGTCCACGAAGAAGTAGTGCACACCGTTGCGCTCCCCGGGGCGTGGCTTGCGTGTCGTCGCCGACACGGAGAGCCAGACCTCGGGGTGCACGGTGCGCATATGAGCGACGACCGTGCTCTTGCCGACCCCGGAGGGGCCGGAGAGCACGGTCAGCCGCGGACGTACGTCCGGGGGTACGGGGGACGTCCCCCGGGATGTTGCAGCCATGGGGCGATTATCCCCGTTCTCAGGAGTGCCTGAGAACGTCAGGCGGGGCTGCCGCCGAACTCACGCTCCAAGGACGCGATCTGATTGGAGCCAAGACCCCTGACCCGGCGGCTCTCGGAGATGCCGAGACGCTCCATGATCTGCTTGGCGCGGACCTTGCCGACGCCCGGCAGGGATTCGAGCAGTGCGGAGACCTTCATCTTCCCGATGACGTCGTTCTCCTGGCCCTGCTTGATGACCTCATGGAGGGAAGCGCCGGAGTGCTTGAGTCGATTCTTGACCTCGGCCCGCTCCCGGCGAGCCGCGGCGGCCTTTTCGAGCGCGGCTGCGCGCTGTTCAGGGGTAAGGGGCGGAAGAGCCACGCCTACGTCACCTCGGATGTCGATCTGTCGGATACGGACCGGCGGGGAAGCTGGACGCCACCCACCAGGTGAGCGGAGAACACACTGTGCTCGGCCGCTCTCGACGGAGACTAGCGGCAAGGGCCGCTGTAGTCAGCGAGAACAGACGAAAAGTCCTGGTCAGCTGTGGCCGACCAGGATTTTCGCGACATATCGACCAGGTTTCCCGTCAGTATTTCGTCAACACGCTGTAAACGTGTCAGGGTCAGCTGCCGGATACGGCCCCGCGGACCTCGTCCGCGAACCGCTCGGCGGCTTCGCGCAGCCCGGAGACGTCCGGGCCGTGGAGCAGCACGCCCCGGCTCACGCTGGGGACCACGTTGCCCACCGCGTCGCCGAACACCGCCGGAAGATCCGCCGGGGTCGCGCCCTGGGCGCCGATGCCGGGCGCGAGGAGCGGCCCGTTGATCGCCAGGTTGACCCCGGCGTCGCCGAGCGTCGCGCCGACCACCGCGCCGACCGAGCCGAGCGGGAGGGCCCCGGCGTTCTCGGCGGCCATGTGGTCGAGCATCAGCTGGGCGAGCGAGCGGCCGTCGGCCGCCGTGGCCCGCTGGACCTCGGCGCCCTCCGGGTTGGAGGTGAGGGCGAGAACGAAGACGCCCGCGCCGGAGACTGCGGCGGCGTCGAGCGCCGGGCGCAGCGAGCCGAAGCCCAGGTACGGGGAGAGCGTGACCGCGTCGGAGAAGAGCGGGGAGTCCTTGTCCAGGTAGGTCGCCGCGTAGGCGCCCATGGTGGAGCCGATGTCGCCACGCTTGGCGTCCATCAGGACGAGCGCCCCGGCGGCGCGTGCTTCCTCGACGGCCTTCTCCAGGACGGCGACGCCGCGCGATCCGAAGCGCTCGAAGAACGCGGACTGCGGCTTGAGGACGGCGACCCGGTCGGCCAGCGCCTCCACGACGGTCCGGGTGAAGCGCTCCAGGCCGGCGATGTCGTCGTCGAGGCCCCAGGAGGTGAGCAGGGAGGCGTGCGGGTCGATGCCGACGCAGAGCGGCCCGCGGGTGTCCATGGCACGGCGCAGGCGGGCGCCGAAGGGTTCGGGCGTCACAGGGCGGCCTTCTTCCGGGTCTCGGCGCCGACGGCCTCGGCGAGGGTGGCGTACGGGGAGGTGGCGAGCCGGGCGGCGAGGCCCTTGTGGATCGCGCGGGCGTAGCAGGGACCTTCGTAGATGAAGGCGCTGTAGCCCTGGACGAGGGTGGCTCCGGCGAGGATGCGCTGCCAGGCGTCCTCGGCGTTCTCGACGCCCCCGACGCCCACCAGCGTGATCCGGTCCCCCACGCGGGCGTACAGACGGCTCAGGACCTCCAGTGAGCGCTCCTTGAGGGGCGCGCCGGACAGTCCGCCGGTCTCCCCCACCAGGCCGGGGGCCGACTTCAGGCCCAGACCCTCCCGCGCGATGGTGGTGTTGGTGGCGATGATGCCGTCCAGGCCCAGCTCCACGGCGAGGTCGGCGACGGCGTCGACGTCCTCGTCCGCGAGGTCCGGGGCGATCTTGACGAGCAGCGGGACGCGCCGGGTGGTGACGGTGCGGTCGGCGGCCTCGCGCACGGCGGTGAGCAGCGGGCGCAGCGACTCGGTGGCCTGGAGGTTGCGCAGGCCGGGGGTGTTGGGCGAGGAGACGTTGACGACCAGGTAGTCGGCGTGGCCGGCCAGCGCCTCGGTGGACTTCACGTAGTCGGCGGCGGCCTCGGCCTCCGGGACGGCCTTGGTCTTGCCGATGTTGACGCCGACCGTGGTGCGGAAGACGGGGTTGCGGGCGGCCAAGCGGGCGGCGACGGCGGCGGAGCCCTCGTTGTTGAAGCCCATGCGGTTGATCAGCGCGCGGTCCGCGACCAGCCGGAAGAGGCGCTTCTTGGGGTTGCCCGGCTGCGGTTCGCCGGTGACGGTGCCGATCTCGATGTGGTCGAAGCCGAGCATCGCCATGCCGTCGATCGCGACGGCGTTCTTGTCGAAGCCGGCGGCGAGGCCGAAGGGACCGTGCATCCGCAGGCCGAGGGCCTCGGTGCGCAGCTCCTTGTAGCGCGGGGCGAGGGTGGCCGCGACGAAGGTGCGCAGGACGGGGATGCGGGCGGCGAGGCGGATCCAGCGGAAGGCGGCGTAGTGGGCCCTCTCGGGATCCATCCGCTTGAAGACCAGCCGGAAGAAGAGCTCGTACATGAAGAGATGTCCTTGGTGCTCGGTGTGCTCGACAGGGCTCGCGAGGAGTCGACAGGGCTCACAGAGAGGGGGACACCGTTTCCGGTGTCCCCCTCTCCGGGCCGCTAGTCGCGGGCCGCGATCAAGTGTTCCGCGTGTTCCTGGAGGGAACGGACCCCGACGCCACCGTGGTTGAGGGCGTCGATGCCCTGGACCGCGGCGGCGAGCGCCTGGACCGTGGTCAGGCACGGTACGGAGCGGGCGACGGCCGCGGTGCGGATCTCGTAGCCGTCGAGCCGTCCGCCGGTGCCGTACGGCGTGTTGACGATGAGGTCGACCTCGCCGTCGTGGATGAGCTGGACGATCGTCTTCTCGCCGTTCGGGCCGGTGCCCTCGGACTGCTTGCGCACGACGGTGGCGTTGATGCCGTTGCGCTTGAGGACCTCGGCCGTGCCGGAGGTGGCCATCAGCTCGAAGCCGTGGGCGACCAGCTCGCGGGCCGGGAAGATCATGGAGCGCTTGTCGCGGTTGGCGACCGAGATGAACGCGCGGCCCTTCGTGGGCAGCGGGCCGTAGGCGCCGGCCTGCGACTTGGCGTACGCCGTGCCGAAGACCGAGTCGATGCCCATGACCTCGCCGGTGGAGCGCATCTCCGGGCCGAGGACCGTGTCGACGCCCCGGCCGTGGATGTCGCGGAAGCGCGACCACGGCATCACGGCCTCCTTGACGGAGATCGGCGCGTCCAGCGGCAGGGTGCCGCCGTCGCCGGTCTTCGGCAGCAGACCCTCCGCGCGCAGCTCGGCGATGGTCGCGCCCAGCGAGATGCGGGCGGCGGCCTTGGCGAGCGGCACGGCGGTCGCCTTCGAGGTGAAGGGGACCGTGCGGGAGGCGCGCGGGTTGGCCTCCAGGACGTAGAGGATGTCGCCGGAGAGCGCGAACTGGATGTTGATCAGTCCGAGGACGCCGACGCCCTTGGCGATGGACTCGGTGGAGGCGCGCAGCCGCTTGATGTCGAAGCCGCCGAGCGTGATCGGGGGCAGGGCGCAGGCCGAGTCGCCGGAGTGGATGCCGGCCTCCTCGATGTGCTCCATGACGCCGCCGAGGTACAGCTCGGTGCCGTCGTAGAGGGCGTCCACGTCGATCTCGATGGCGTCGTCGAGGAAGCGGTCGACCAGGACCGGCCGGGTGGGGCTGATCTCGGTGGACTCGGAGATGTACGAGGCGAGGCGCGTCTCGTCGTACACGATCTCCATGCCGCGCCCGCCGAGCACGTAGCTCGGGCGGACCAGGACCGGGTAGCCGATCTCGTCGGCGATGGCCTTGGCCTCGCCGAAGGTGGTGGCCGTGCCGTGCTTGGGCGCGGGCAGTCCGGCCTCGGCCAGGACCCGGCCGAAGGCGCCCCGGTCCTCGGCGGCGTGGATGGCCTCCGGGGAGGTGCCGACGACGGGCACGCCGTTGTCCTTGAGCGCCTGCGCGAGGCCGAGCGGGGTCTGGCCGCCGAGCTGCACGATGACACCGGCGATCGGGCCCGCCAGCGACTCGGCGTGCACGATCTCCAGGACGTCCTCCAGGGTGAGCGGCTCGAAGTAGAGCCGGTCGGAGGTGTCGTAGTCGGTGGAGACGGTCTCCGGGTTGCAGTTGACCATGACGGTCTCGTAGCCCGCGTCGCTCAGGGCGAAGGAGGCGTGCACACAGGAGTAGTCGAACTCGATGCCCTGGCCGATGCGGTTGGGGCCCGAGCCGAGGATGATCACGGCCGGCTTGGTGCGGCTCGCGACCTCGCTCTCCTCGTCGTAGGAGGAGTAGAAGTACGGCGTGTTCGCGGCGAACTCGGCGGCGCAGGTGTCGACCGTCTTGTAGACCGGGCGGATGCCGAGCGCGTGCCGGACCTCGCGGACGACGTCCTCGCGCAGCCCGCGGATCTCGCCGATCTGGGCGTCGGAGAAGCCGTGCCGCTTGGCCTCGGCGATCAGGTCGGCGTCCAGGCGCTCCGCGGAGGCCAGCTCGTCGGCGATCTCCTTGATCAGGAAGAGCTGGTCGACGAACCAGGGGTCGATCTTCGTGGCGTCGAAGACCTCCTCCTGGGTGGCTCCGGCCCGGATCGCCTGCATGACGGTGTTGATGCGGCCATCGGTGGGGCGGACCGCCTCGGCCAGCAGCTCGGCCTTGTCACCGATGGGGCCGGTGAAGGCGAACTGCGAGCCCTTCTTCTCCAGGGAGCGCAGGGCCTTCTGGAGGGCCTCGGTGAAGTTCCGGCCGATCGCCATGGCCTCGCCCACCGACTTCATGGTGGTGGTGAGGGTGGAGTCGGCGGAGGGGAACTTCTCGAAGGCAAAGCGCGGGGCCTTGACGACGACGTAGTCGAGGGTCGGCTCGAAGGAGGCCGGCGTCTTCTCGGTGATGTCGTTGGGGATCTCGTCCAGGGTGTAGCCGACGGCCAGCTTGGCCGCGATCTTGGCGATCGGGAAGCCGGTGGCCTTGGAGGCGAGCGCCGAGGAGCGGGAGACGCGCGGGTTCATCTCGATGACGATGACCCGGCCGTCGGCGGGGTCGATGGCGAACTGGATGTTGCAGCCGCCGGTGTCGACGCCGACCTCGCGGATGATCGCGATGCCGACGTCGCGCAGCCGCTGGTACTCGCGGTCGGTGAGCGTCATCGAGGGGGCGACGGTGATGGAGTCGCCGGTGTGGACGCCCATCGGGTCGAAGTTCTCGATGGAGCAGACGACCACGACGTTGTCGTGTCTGTCGCGCATCAGCTCCAGCTCGTACTCCTTCCAGCCGAGGATGGACTCCTCCAGGAGCACCTCGGTGGTCGGGGAGAGCGTGAGGCCCTGTCCGGCGATGCGGCGCAGCTCCTCCTCGTCGTGGGCGAAGCCGGAGCCGGCGCCGCCCATGGTGAAGGAGGGCCGGACGACGACGGGGTAGCCGCCGAGGGTGTCGACGCCGGCGATGACGTCGTCCATGGTGTGACAGATGACGGAGCGGGCGGACTCGCCGTAGCCGATCTTCTCCTTGACGGCCGCGACGACGCCCTTGAAGAGGTCGCGGTCCTCGCCCTTGTTGATCGCCTCGACGTTGGCGCCGATGAGCTCGACGCCGTACTTCTCCAGAACGCCGTTCTCGTGCATGGAGATCGCGGTGTTCAGCGCGGTCTGGCCGCCGAGGGTGGGCAGGAGCGCGTCGGGGCGCTCCTTGGCGATGATCTTCTCGACGAACTCGGGGGTGATCGGCTCGACGTAGGTGGCGTCGGCGATCTCCGGGTCGGTCATGATCGTCGCCGGGTTGGAGTTCACCAGGATGACGCGCAGGCCCTCGGCCTTGAGGACGCGGCAGGCCTGGGTGCCGGAGTAGTCGAACTCGGCGGCCTGGCCGATGACGATCGGACCGGAGCCGATGACCAGGACGGACTGGATATCGGAGCGCTTAGGCACGCTGGCCCTCCATCAGGGTGGTGAAACGGTCGAAGAGGTACGCGGCGTCGTGCGGGCCCGCGGCCGCCTCGGGGTGGTACTGGACGCTGAAGGCGGGCCGGTCCAGGAGCTGGAGGCCCTCGACCACCTGGTCGTTCAGGCAGACGTGGGAGACCTTGGCCCGGCCGAACTCCGTGTCGGAGACCTTGTCCAGCGGGGCGTCGACGGCGAAGCCGTGGTTGTGCGCGGTGACCTCGACCTTGCCGGTGGTGCGGTCCTGCACCGGCTGGTTGATGCCGCGGTGGCCGTACTTCAGCTTGTAGGTGCCGAAGCCGAGCGCGCGGCCGAGGATCTGGTTGCCGAAGCAGATGCCGAAGAGCGGCGTGGAGCGCTCCAGTACGCCGCGCATGAGGGCGACCGGGTGGTCGGCGGTGGACGGGTCGCCGGGGCCGTTGGAGAAGAAGACGCCGTCGGGGTTGACGGCGTACACCTCGTCCAGGGTGGCGGTGGCGGGCAGCACGTGCACCTCGATGCCGCGTTGGGCCATCCGGTGGGGGGTCATGCCCTTGATGCCGAGGTCGATCGCGGCGACGGTGAACTTCTTCGTGCCGATCGCGGGGACGACGTAGGCCTCCTTGGTGGCGACCTCGGCGGAGAGGTCGGCGCCGGTCATCTCGGGGGCCTGGCGGACCTTGGCGAGGAGGGCCCCCTCGTCGGGGATGCCCGCGGCGGAGCCGCTGATGAGCGCAGGGCCGGAGAAGATCCCGACGCGCATCGCGCCGCGCTCGCGCAGGTGGCGGGTGAGGGCGCGGGTGTCGACGCCGCTGATACCGACGACGCCCTGCGCCACCAGTTCCTCGTCCAGCGAGCGCTGGGAGCGCCAGTTGGAGGGCTTGCGGGCGGGGTCGCGGACGACGTAGCCGGAGACCCAGATGCGAGCGGACTCGGGGTCCTCGTCGTTCACGCCGGTGTTGCCGACGTGCGGGGACGTCATGACGACGACCTGGCGGTGGTACGAGGGGTCGGTCAGCGTTTCCTGGTAGCCGGTCATGCCGGTGGAGAACACCGCTTCGCCGAAGGTCTCCCCCACGGCCCCGTAGGCGCGGCCGCGGAAGGCGCGACCGTCCTCCAGGACGAGTACGGCGGGGGTGTGGGCCCCCCGGGTGGAGATCGTCATCGTGCGGTGCCTTCCGTAGTGGTGCTGGTGAGTTCCGTGGCGGCCGGTGCGCCGGTGAGCCGGCTGACGGCGTCGACCCAGGCCTGGTGCTCGGCGGCGTGGTCGGAGCGGAAGCCGGAGTCGATCAGCGTCTCGCCGTGCGCCCAGGTGATGATCAGCAGGCCGCCCTCGGGGAGGACCTTGCCCGCGAGCGCCTTGTCGAGGCGGGCCTCGCGCAGGGCGTCGGCCGGGATGAAGAAGTCGGCCGCCCCGGGGCGTACGACGTCGAGGCCGCGGGCGGTGAGCGTGAGCTCGGTGCGGCTGCGGGTGCCGAGGCCGTGCGCGACGATCCGGTCGAGCCACTGCCCGGCGGTGGTGGAGGCGTGGTAGCGCCCCTGAAGCGTCAGCAGCGTCTCGTCGTCGGCGAAGTCCTCGGGGGCGGCCGGGAGCTCCGGCAGGTCGGACTGGAGGCTGGCGCGCCACTTCCAGCCCTGGCGCATCAGCCAGTAGACGAGGGCGATGAAGACGAACAGGCCGACCACCCAGGCGATGCGGGCGGCCCAGTCCGTCACTTCCGCCGACTTCTGCTCGGCGGCCAGGTGGTACAGGGGGGTCAGAGTTGTCACGCGAGCTTCCCGTCGACGACCGTGGCACGGCCCCGCAGGAAGGTATGGGTGACGCGGCCCGGCAGCTCACGGCCCTCGTAGGGGGTGTTGCGGCTGCGGGACGCGAAGCCCGCGGGGTCCACGGCTCCACGGTATGCCGGATCGACCAGAGTGAGGTTGGCGGGCTCACCCGCCGAGACGGGGCGGCCGTGTCCTTCGAGCCGGCCGATGGCCGCGGGGCGGAAGGACATGCGGTCCGCGACGCCCGCCCAGTCCATCAGGCCGGTGTCCACCATCGTCTGCTGGACGACCGGGAGCGCGGTCTCCAGGCCCACCATGCCCATGGCGGCCGCGGCCCACTCGCAGTCCTTGTCCTCGTGCGGGTGCGGGGCGTGGTCGGTGGCGACGCAGTCGATCGTGCCGTCGGCGAGCGCCTCGCGCAGGGCCAGGACGTCGGCCTCGGTGCGCAGCGGCGGGTTCACCTTGTAGACCGGGTTGTAGGTGCGGACCAGCTCGTCGGTGAGGAGGAGGTGGTGCGGGGTGACCTCGGCGGTGACGTTCCAGCCCTTGGACTTGGCCCAGCGGACGATCTCCACGGAGCCGGCCGTGGAGAGGTGGCAGATGTGGACGCGGGAGCCGACGTGGGCGGCGAGGAGGACGTCGCGGGCGATGATCGACTCCTCGGCGACGGCGGGCCAGCCGCCGAGCCCGAGTTCGGCGGAGACGATGCCCTCGTTCATCTGGGCGCCCTCGGTGAGGCGGGGCTCCTGGGCGTGCTGGGCGACGACGCCGTCGAAGGCCTTCACGTACTCCAGGGCGCGGCGCATGATCACCGCGTCGTCGACGCACTTGCCGTCGTCGGAGAAGACCTTCACCCCGGCGGCGGAGTCGTGCATCGCGCCGAGCTCGGCGAGCTGCTTGCCCTCCAGGCCGACGGTGACGGCGCCCACGGGCTGCACGTCGCAGTAGCCGGACTCCTTGCCGAGGCGCCAGACCTGCTCGACGACGCCGGCGGTGTCGGCGACGGGGAAGGTGTTGGCCATGGCGTGCACGGCGGTGAAGCCGCCGACGGCCGCGGCCTTGGTGCCGGTGAGGACGGTCTCGGAGTCCTCGCGGCCGGGCTCGCGCAGATGGGTGTGCAGGTCGACCAGGCCGGGCAGCAGGATCTGCCCCTCGGCCTCGATGACGGTGGCGCCGGCGGCGTCGAGGCCGGTGCCGACCTCGGTGACGGTCTCGCCGTCGATCAGGACGTCCCTGGGCTCGCCGCCGAGGATCCGCGCACCGCGGATAAGGATCTTGCTCATGGTTACTTGTTCTCCTCGGTACGGGCGGGGGCGGCGGACAGTGCGGTGTCGGAGCCGCCGAGCAGCAGATAGAGCACGGCCATGCGGATGGAGACGCCGTTGGCGACCTGCTCGACGACCGTGCAGCGGTCGGAGTCGGCGACCTCGGCGGTGATCTCCATGCCGCGGACCATCGGGCCGGGGTGCATGACGATGGCGTGTCCGGGCATCTTCGCCATGCGCTCGCCGTCCAGGCCGTAGCGGCGGGAGTACTCGCGCTCGGTCGGGAAGTACGCGGCGTTCATCCGTTCACGCTGCACACGCAGCATCATCACCGCATCGGACTTCGCCAGCACGTCGTCGAGGCTGTAGCTGACGTCGCAGGGCCACTTCTCGACGCCGACGGGCACCAGGGTGGGCGGAGCCACCAGGGTGACGTGCGCGCCGAGCGTGGTGAGCAGGTGGACGTTGGAGCGGGCGACGCGGCTGTGCAGGATGTCGCCGACGATCGTGATGCGGCGGCCGTCCAGGTCGCGGCCGAGCCCGGTGTCGGCGCCGACGAGCCGGCGGCGCATCGTGAAGGCGTCCAACAGTGCCTGGGTGGGGTGTTCGTGGGTGCCGTCGCCGGCGTTGACCACGGCCCCGTCGATCCAGCCGGAGGTGGCGAGCCGGTAGGGGGCTCCGGAGGCGCCGTGCCGGATGACGACGGCGTCGGCGCCCATCGCCTCCAGGGTCAGCGCGGTGTCCTTCAGGGACTCGCCCTTGGAGACGGAGGAGCCCTTGGCGGAGAAGTTGATGACGTCGGCGGACAGCCGTTTGGCGGCCGCCTCGAAGGAGATGCGGGTGCGGGTCGAGTCCTCGAAGAAGAGGTTGACGACGGTACGGCCGCGCAGGGTGGGGAGCTTCTTGATCGGCCGGTCCGCGACCCGGGCCATCTCCTCGGCGGTGTCGAGGATCAGGACGGCGTCGTCGCGGGTGAGGTCGGCGGCCGAGATGAGGTGACGCTTCATCTGGGGGTTCTCCGGGTTGCTGGAGGGAGTTTCAGGCATGCGGGCACGCGGGAGCGGCCGTACGTCCCCGAAAGGGCGTACGGGAGGACTCGGGCTACCGCGTGTCCGCGGGGGTGGCCTGCTTGACGCCCAGCAGCACGGCGTCGCGGCCGTCCTCCTCGGCGAGCTGGACCTTGACCGTCTCCCGCAGCGACGTGGGGAGGTTCTTGCCGACGTAGTCCGCGCGGATCGGGAGCTCCCGGTGGCCACGGTCGACGAGGACCGCGAGCTGCACCGCGCGGGGGCGGCCGATGTCGCCGAGCGCGTCGAGGGCGGCGCGGATCGTGCGGCCGGAGAAGAGCACGTCGTCGACCAGGACGACCAGGCTGCCCTCGATCCCCTCGCCGGGGATGTCGGTACGGGCCAGGGCGCGCGCCGGGCGCATCCTCAGGTCGTCGCGGTACATGGTGATGTCGAGCGATCCGACCGGCGTCTTCCGGCCGGTGATCTCCTGGAGTTTCTCGGCCAGCCGACGGGCGAGGAAGACGCCTCGGGTCGGGATGCCGAGCAGCACCACGTCGTCGGCACCCTTGGCGCGTTCGACGATCTCGTGGGCGATACGGGTCAGAACACGGGCGATGTCGGGGGCCTCAAGAACGGGGCGTGCCGCGTTGCCGGTGTCGTCGTGCTGTGCGTCCATAAGAAACGGACCTCCTTCTCCGCCTCACGGGACGGATCGTTAAAGGACGTCGAAATTGCGTCATCCACGCTACCAGGGCTTGCGCCCGGCCCTGGCCCCACCCCCGGGAGGTACCGGTCCGGACCATTCGGCTTGACGCATCCAAGTAACGCTGCGTAACCTCACAGTGAGTTACCAGCCACGCGGCGGAGCCGCACACTGTTCCAGCGTCCGGGGAGCCATATGTCCAGCGAATACGCAAAACAACTCGGGGCCAAACTCCGTGCCATCCGCACCCAGCAGGGCCTTTCCCTCCACGGCGTGGAGGAGAAGTCCCAGGGTCGCTGGAAGGCCGTCGTGGTCGGTTCGTACGAGCGCGGCGACCGTGCCGTGACCGTACAGCGCCTCGCCGAGCTGGCGGATTTCTACGGGGTCCCGGTGCAGGAGCTGCTGCCCGGTACGACGCCGGGCGGGGCCGCGGAGCCGCCGCCGAAGCTCGTCCTGGACCTGGAGCGCCTCGCCCACGTCCCGCCGGAGAAGGCCGGTCCGCTGCAGCGCTACGCGGCGACCATCCAGAGCCAGCGCGGTGACTACAACGGCAAGGTGCTCTCGATCCGCCAGGACGACCTGCGCACGCTCGCCGTCATCTACGACCAGTCGCCTTCCGTCCTCACGGAGCAGCTCATCAGCTGGGGCGTGCTGGACGCGGACGCGCGTCGCGCGGTCTCCCACGACGAGGGCTGAGCGAGCGGGGCGGGACCCCACAGCAGAAACGTGCCGCCGGGTGGGCGGGGACCTTCGGGCTCCCGCCCTCCCGGCGTTTCTGTTCCCGGCCCGTGCCCCGGGTCCATCCGACCCGGCGCGGGGTTCTCGGGTACGACGAAGGGGCCCGCGGTCGGCTGACCGCGGGCCCCTTCGTGGTGTGTGCGACCGAACCGCCGCGGCCGGGGCTACTGCTCCCGGCGGAGGTTCGGCTTGAGGTCCTTGAAACGGGCCAGCAGGCCGTTCACGAAGGACGGGGAGTCATCGGTGGAGAACTCCTTGGCGAGCTGGACGGCCTCGTCGATCACCACGGCGTCCGGGGTCTCGTCCATCCAGATCAGCTCGTACGCGCCGAGCCGTAGGATGCTCCGGTCGACGACCGGCATGCGGTCGATCTCCCAGTCCACGGCGTAGGTGACGATGAGGTCGTCGATCCGGTCCGCGTACTGCGCGTACCCCTCGACGAGCTCCATCGTGAACTCACCGACCGGCGGCTGACGGTCGTCGGTCCGCGAGAGCCGAACCCAGTCCGCGAGGACGCTCTGCACGGACTCACCGCGCTGGTCGGCCTCGAAGAGGATCTGGAAGGCGCGCTTGCGGGCCTTGTTCCGGGCAGCCACGGTTAGCTGTTCACCCGGCCGAGGTAGTCGCCCGAGCGGGTGTCGACCTTGATCTTCTCGCCGGTGCTGATGAAGAGCGGCACGCCGATCTCGTAGTCCGTCTCCAGCGTGGCGGGCTTGGTGCCGCCGGTGGAGCGGTCGCCCTGGACGCCCGGGTCGGTGTGCTTGACGGTGAGCTCGACGGCGGCCGGCAGCTCGACGTAGAGCACCTCGCCCTCGTGCTGGGCGACGGAGGCGGTGAAGCCCTCGATCAGGAAGTTGGCGGCGTCGCCGACGGCCTTGCGTTCGACCATGAGCTGGTCGTAGGTGCTCATGTCCATGAAGACGAAGTACTCGCCGTCCATGTACGAGAACTGCATGTCGCGGCGGTCAATGGTGGCCGTCTCGACCTTCACGCCGGCGTTGAACGTCTTGTCGACAACCTTGCCGGAGAGCACGTTCTTGAGCTTGGTGCGCACGAAGGCGGGGCCCTTGCCGGGCTTGACGTGCTGGAACTCGACGACGGACCAGAGCTGGCCTCCGTCGAGCTTGAGCACCAGGCCGTTCTTGAGGTCGTTCGTGGAAGCCACGGTTGCGGAATCTCCTGGACTGAAGCTGGTGGAACGACCGAGGATGCGCGCTAGAGCGCGAGCAGCTCCTTGGTCGTCATGGTGAGTAGCTCGGGTCCGCCGTCCGCCTCGGGGCGCACGACGAGCGTGTCATCGATCCGGACACCGCCCCGGCCCGGGAGGTGGACCCCCGGTTCGACGGTGACCGGCACACAAGCGTCCAGTTTACCCATGGCTGTCGGTGCCAGTTGCGGGTCCTCCTCGATTTCCAGGCCCACACCGTGCCCGCTCCTCGGCTGAAGCCCCTCTCCGTGCCCCGCCGACTCCAGCGGATGACGGGCCGCACGGTCCACGTCCCGATAGGCGGCCCCCGGCGCCAGGGCTTCCCGGCCGGCCCGCTGAGCGGCGAAAACGAGGTCGTAGAGCTCGATCTGCCACTCGGCGGGGGCGGTGCCGATGACGAAGGTCCGGCCGATCTCGCAGCGGTAGCCGTGGTAGCTCGCGCCGAGGCGGACGGAGAGGAAATCCCCCTCCTCCACCCTGCGGTCCGAGGGCCGGTGCCGTCCCTGACCGGAGTTGGGGCCAGTGGCCACGGAGGTGGCGAAGGCGGGACCGTCCGCCCCGTGGTCGACCAGGCGGCGCTCCAGCTCCAGGGCGAGATGCCGCTCGGTACGGCCGACGAGGATCGATTCGAGGAGTTCCCCGAGGGCCTGGTCGGTGATCTCGGCGGCGATCCGGAGGCAGCCGATCTCCTCCTCGTCCTTGACGATCCGCTGCTGCTCCACGGTGAAGCCCAGATCGGCCAGGATCAGGCGTGGGGCGGCCTTCCCCATAGCTCGGTGCCGGGCCACGGTCAGATCGTGCTCCTCGACGGCGAGCGAATCGGCGCCCGCCGAGGCGGCGAGCCCCGCGGCGGCGACCACCGGGTCCCCGTCCGGGACGGGCAGGAGGTCGATCCGGAGCGCCTCGTCGGGCCGCCCGTGGGCGGATTCACCGGTCGGGGCGCGGGGGCAGAGCAGAACGTCCTCGCCGGGGCCGAGCAGCAGCACGGCCCCGGGCGGCGCTCCGCCCGCGAGATAGCGGACGTTGGCGGGTCGGGAGACCAGGGCGGCCGCGGAGCCCGCGGCGGCGCACCGGTCGCGGAGCAGCCCGCGTCGGACGGCGTGCACCTCTGACATGGTTCGAGCGTACGAGCGAGGGCGGCTCCCCGCCCGGCCAGCGCACCCGACCGGGGGCCGGACGCCGCGCGCGGTCGGCCGCCGTCGGGAGGGCTTTCCGCCCGGACGGGGCCTCCCGTCGGCTACCAGGCGGGCGGGCTCGCGATCGAGCGGGCCAGCACATCGTCCAGGACCCGGGCGGTGGTCTCGACGTCGTACGTGGAGTTGTCGATGATCGGGAGGCCGGAGCCGTACCAGCCGGCCATCCGGCCGTGGATGCGGGCGACCTCCTCGTCGGAGAGCCTGCGGTTGCCGCTGCGGGCGGCGTTGCGCTCCAGGACGATCTCCAGGCCGGGCAGCAGGACCACGGGCAGCAGGCCGGGGCCCACGTGGCGCTTCCAGCCGCCGAGGCCGACGACCGGGCGGTCGGGGAAGACGGCGTCGTCGAGGATGCAGGAGATGCCGTTGGCGAGGAAGTTACGGGCGGCGAAGCCGCAGGTGCGGCGGGCCAGCCGGTACTGGGCCTCCGAGTGGTCGTTCCAGCCGGCCTGCGGGTCGGCGAAGCCGGAGCGGACCCATTCGCGGACGTCGTCCAGGGAAACGTGGGCGGTGGGCACCCGGCGGCGGGCCGCCCAGAGCTTGGCGACCGTGGTCTTGCCCGCCCCGGCGGGGCCGATGAGTAGGACGGCGAGCGTGGCGCCGCCGGTGCCGGCCCCGGCGGGCGGTGCGGGCAGCGGAACGGGACCGCCCGGGGGCAGTTGGACGTGCCCGGTGTGCCCGGTCACCTGCCCGGCGGGCGGCGGCGTGGGTCCGGTGCCGCTCCAGCCGGGCTGCGGGGCCTGGCCGGGGGCGGCGGGCTGCTGGGGCCGGCCCTGGGCCGGGGGCGGAGCCTGGCCAGGAGGGAGCGGGGGCGGGGCCTGGCCGGGCGGCGGGGATATCGGGGGCGGGCCGGGGTGGCCGGCGTGCTGGGCCTGGTACGGCCGGCCGACGTGCCCGATGCCGGGGCCGTGGGGCGGCGGCAGCGGGGCCCCCACTGCGTGCTGCATCCGGTGCCACTCCGTCTCGTAACTGCAACTGACGCTGATGGGACGGCCACCGTACCTTCCCGGGCCGTCTCGGGGTGAACGGCCCGGGAGGGTGCGAAGGGCCCGCCGGCCGCGCGGAGTGCGGACGGGCACCGCGATGCTGTCGGTCCGTCAGTCCGTCAGCTCGTCGGCCAGGGCGCGCAGGGCGAGCCGGTAGGAGCCGATGCCGAACCCGGCCACCGTGCCCGTGGCCACCGCGGCGACCACGGACGTGTGCCGGAACTCCTCGCGGGTGTACGGGTTGGAGATGTGCACCTCGATCAGCGGGGCGGTGCGCTGGGCGGCCGCGTCCCGCATGCCGTACGAGTAGTGCGTGAACGCGCCCGGGTTGAGAATGACCGGAATCGATCCGTCCGCCGCCTCGTGGAGCCAGCGGATCAGCTGGCCCTCGTCGTTGGTCTCCCGCACCTCGACGTCGAAGCCGAGCTCCTTGCCGAGGGTCGTACAGGCGTCGACGAGTCCGGCGTAGGAGGTGGCCCCGTAGACGTCGGGCTCACGCGAGCCTAGGCGTCCGAGGTTGGGACCGTTCAGGACGAAGACCCTTCGCCTCACGCGGAGACCTCCCCGTAGGCGGCGAGCAGCACGGCCGGGTCGGGGCCCTCCAGGACGGTGGGCCTGCCGATGCCGTCCAGGACGATGAAGCGCAGCAGGTCGCCGCGCGACTTCTTGTCGACCTTCATGTTCTCCAGCAGCTTGGGCCACTGGTCGCCGCGGTAGGCGAGCGGCAGACCCACCGACGCCAGGACGCTGCGGTGCCGGTCGGCGGTGGCGTCGTCGAGGCGTCCGGCGAGCCGGCCCAGCTCGGCCGCGAAGACCATGCCGATGGAGACGGCCGCGCCGTGGCGCCACTTGTAGCGCTCGTTCTTCTCGATGGCGTGGGCCAGGGTGTGGCCGTAGTTGAGGATCTCGCGGAGTCCGGACTCCTTGAGGTCGCTGGAGACGACCTCGGCCTTGACCCGGATGGACCGCTCGATCAGCTCAGCGGTGTGCGGCCCGGCCGGGGTGCGCGCGCCCTCGGGGTCGGCCTCGACCAGGTCCAGGATGACCGGGTCGGCGATGAACCCGGCCTTGATGATCTCGGCCATGCCGGAGACGTAGTCGTTGACCGGCAGCGAGTCCAGCGCGGCGAGGTCGCAGAGGACCCCGGCGGGCGGGTGGAAGGCGCCCACCAGGTTCTTGCCCTCGGCGGTGTTGATGCCGGTCTTGCCGCCGACGGCCGCGTCGACCATGCCGAGCACGGTGGTCGGGACCGCGATCCAGCGCACCCCGCGCAGCCAGGTGGCCGCGACGAACCCGGCGACGTCCGTGGTGGCGCCGCCCCCGATGCCGACGATGACGTCGGTGCGGGTGAAGCCGGTCTGGCCGAGCGCCTTCCAGCAGTAGGCGGCGACCTCGACGGTCTTGGACTCCTCCGCGTTGGGCAGTTGGATGGCGATGGCCTCGTACCCCTGGTCGGCGAGGTCCTGACGGACCGCCTCACCGGTCTCGGTGAGCGCCTCCGGGTGCAGTACGGCGACGCGTCGCGCGCGGTCGCCGATCAGCTGGGGCAGCTCGCCCAGGAGCTGGTGGCCGACGAGGACCTCGTACGGGTCGGAGCCCGCGGAGCCTGCGACCTGGATGCGGGTGGGGCCCTGCTGCGTCATGCCGGTGTTCTCCACGCCGGGGGCGGCTTGGCCCTCCGGCAGTTCCAGTGCGTCGATGATCGCCTGGGCGACCTCTTCGGGGGTGTTCTCGTCGGTGGCGACGACGGTACGGGCGACCTCTTCGTAGAGGGGGCGGCGGGCGTCCATCAGCTCGCGCCACTGCCGGCGCGGGTTGACCACGAGCAGGGGGCGGGCGGCGCCGAGGCCGACGCGGCGGACGGCCTCGTCCACGTCCATGGAGAGGTAGGCGACGGGGCGGCCGGCCAGCAGCTTCCTGGTCGTCGCGTCCAGGACGGCACCGCCGCCGAGGGCGAGGACGCCCGAATGTCCGGCGACGGCCGCCTCGACGGCCCGGCGCTCCAGGGCGCGGAAGTGCTCCTCGCCCTCGTCGTAGAAGATCTCCGCGATCGGCTTGCCGGCCTCGGCGACGACGTCCGCGTCGGTGTCCCGGTAGGTGGTGCCGAGGCGGGCGGCGAGCAGTTCGCCGACGGTGGACTTGCCGACGCCCATCGGGCCGACGAGGACGACCAGGGGGCCGCTCATCGGATCTGGAGGTGGTCGAGGTACGACTGGACGTTGCGGTGGGTCTCGGGGACGCTGTCGCCGCCGAACTTCTCCGCGACCGCGTCGGCCAGGACGAGGGCCACCATGGCCTCCGCGACGATGCCCGCGGCCGGGACGGCGCAGACGTCGGAGCGCTGGTGGTGGGCCTTGGTGGCCTCGCCGGTGACGACGTCCACGGTGGCCAGGGCGCGCGGCACGGTCGCGATGGGCTTCATCGCGGCGCGGACGCGCAGCAGTTCACCGGTGGTGAGCCCGCCCTCGGTGCCGCCGGAACGCCCGGAGGTGCGCCTGATGCCGTCCTCGGTGGCGACGATCTCGTCGTGCGCCTTCGAGCCGGGGACCCGGGCCAGCTCGAAGCCGTCGCCGACCTCGACGCCCTTGATGGCCTGGATGCCCATGAGCGCGGCGGCGAGCCGGGCGTCCAGGCGCCGGTCCCAGTGCACGTGCGAGCCGAGCCCGACGGGCACGCCGTACGCCAGCACCTCGACGACCCCGCCGAGGGTGTCGCCGTCCTTGTGGGCCTGGTCGATCTCGGCCACCATCGCCTTGGACGCGTCGGCGTCCAGGCAGCGGACCGGGTCGGCGTCCAGCTTCTCCACGTCGGCGGGGACGGGGACGACCCCGTACGGGGCCTTGGCGGCGGCCAGCTCGACGACATGGCTGACGATCTCGATGCCCGCGGTCTCCTTGAGGTAGGAGCGGGCGACGGCACCGAGGGCGACGCGCGCGGCGGTCTCCCGGGCACTGGCGCGCTCCAGGACCGGCCGGGCCTCGTCGAAGCCGTACTTCTGCATTCCCGCGAGGTCGGCGTGGCCGGGCCGGGGGCGGGTCAGCGGGGCGTTGCGGGCGAGCTTCGCCAGCTCCTCGGGGTCGACCGGGTCGGCCGACATGACCTGCTCCCACTTGGGCCACTCGGTGTTGCCGACCATGACGGCGACCGGGGAGCCCATGGTGAGGCCGTGGCGTACGCCGCCGAGGAAGGTGACCTCGTCCTTCTCGAACTTCATCCGCGCGCCGCGGCCGTAACCGAGCCGTCGCCGGGCCAGCGCCTCCGCCACCATCTCCGTGGTGATCGGGACACCGGCGGGAAGGCCCTCCAGCGTCGCCACCAGTGCGGGGCCGTGCGACTCCCCCGCGGTCAGCCAGCGCAACCTGCTCAACGGTGCTCCTCATGCTCGCGCCTGAAATCCAACGGCGCCACCGGGTGCGCGGCCCTGGCCCGCCGCCTTTGATCCTCCCACGACCGGGGGCACGATCCGGCCGCCGGTCCAGCAGACGGACGGACGGCGCCGGCCCGCGGGCCCGTCAGCGGGCCGCGAGCGCGGCTTCCCCTGCCTGCCGCATGGCGGCCAGCGGCGCCGGGACCCGGCCGGTCGTCTGCTCGACCTGGAGCAGTGCCTGGTGCACGAGGAGGTCGAGTCCGCCGACGACGGCCCCGCCGTGCGCCGACCAGGCGGCGGCGAGCGCCGTGGGCCACGGCTCGTACAGCACGTCGAAGAGGATGCCCGGGGCCGCCGGCACGGATCCGGCCAGGGCGTCGGTGGCGCCCGCCGGGGTGGTGGCGATGACGAGCGGCGCGCTCAGTGCCGCTGCCGCGTCCGCCCAGTCGGCGATCACGACGTCGACGCCGAGCCGTTCCCCCCAGGCCCGCATCTCGGCCGCGCGCTCGGGGCCGCGCACGTACGCCGTCACGGGTCCGGCGCAGACGGCGGCGAGCGCGGCGAGCGCGGAGGAGGCGGTGGCTCCGGCGCCGAGGACGGCGGCGGAGTCGACCTTGTCGATCCCGCGCTCCCGCAGGGCGGCGATCATGCCGGGGATGTCGGTGTTGTCACCGATCCGGCGGCCGTCGTCGGTGAACACGACCGTGTTGACGGTCTCCACGGAGGCGGCCGTCGCGCTGATCTCGTCGAGCAGCGGGATGATCGCCCGCTTGAGCGGCATGGTCAGCGACAGCCCGGCCCAGGAGGCGTCCAGTCCCGCGACGAAGCCCGGCAACGCCGCCTCGTCGACCTCGAACCGGTCGTAGGACCAGTGGTCGAGGCCGAGTTCGGCGTACGCGGCGCGGTGCAGGACCGGGGAGAGGGAGTGGGCGATGGGCGAACCGAGGACGGCGGCCCGGCGAGGCTCGCTCACTGGCCGGACTTCCCTTCTTCGTACTCCCGCCGGTTCTTCTCGTGCTCCTCGTTGGTCTCGGCGAAGACCGTCTTGTCCTCGTTGATCGAGACGAAGTAGTACCAGGGGCCCGGCTTGGGGTTCATCGCCGAGTGCAGGGCGTCCGCGCCAGGATTACTGATCGGGCCGGAGGGCAGGCCGATGATCTTGTAGGTGTTGTACGGGTCGTCGATCTTCCGGACCTCGTCGACCGCGCCGATGTCCAGGGTGCTCTGGCCCCTGATGTAATTGACCGTGGAGTCGAATTCGAGCCGCCCGACCGTCTCCATGTTGCCCGGCTTGAGACGGTTGTAGACGACGCGTGCGACCTTGTCGAAGTCGTGCTTGTACTTGCCCTCGACCTGTACGAGGCTCGCGACGGTGATCAGTTCCCACGGGTTCTTGAGACCGAGCTCCTTCGCACTCGCCGGCAGGTCGAGCTTGTCGTACTCCTTGTTGGCCCGCGTGACCATCCTCTTCAGCGCGTCCTCGGGCTTCGACCCCTTGGCGACCGGATAGGCGGCCGGGTACAGGAAGCCTTCCAGCGGGTCCTTCACATCCGGGTTGTCGTCCGCCCAGTCGGGCAGGCCCAGGGACTCCGCCTTGGCTTTGGCGACTTTCGCCGTGGTGCCCTTCTCCAGTTCCAGCCGCTCGTCGATCTTCGCGTAGACCGTGACGTTACGGGTGCCCTCGGGGATCACGAAAGCGTTCTGGCTCTTGGGGTCGAGCATCAGGTCGATCGCGCTGGCGGCGGACATCTCCTTCTTCATGAGGTAGACGCCGGCCTGGAGCAACTTGCCCTTGGGGTTGTCGTTCTGCGCCGCGACGAAGGCGTCGGAGGACTTGATGACGCCCCTCTTGCGCAGAATGTTCGCGATGTCGTAGCCGAGCGACCCCTCGGGGATCTCGACCTCGACCTGGCCGGTACCCGCCCCCGCGTAGTCGGCCGGAGCGCCGAACTGGTTCTTCCAGAAGGTGTAGCCGACGTAGCTGACGCCGCCGAGGCCGCCGACCAGGACGACGGCGACCACCAGACAGGCGACGCCGCTGCGGCTCTTCTTCTTGCCCTTGCCGCCCCGCCGGTCGCTGCCGCCGCGGTCGCGGCGCGAGGCGCGCGAACCGTCGTCGTCCGGGTCATCGTCGTCGTGCGGCTCGCGGCCGGCCGGTTCGTCCGCACCGGTGAAGAAGGGGTGCGTCTCCTCCTGCGGCGCGTCCGGGTCCCAGTCCGTCGGCGACTGCTGCTGTTGTTGTTGCTGCTGTTGCTGCTCGGCTGCGGCGTCGCGGCGGCCCGGGGGCTGCGGCGGAGGGTAGGCCTCAGGGGTGCCGTAGTAGTCCTGCGCCGCGTCGTAGCCGCCGGGCTGCTGGGCGTACGGGTCCTGGGGCTCGGCCCCGTACGGCATGGCGGCCTGCTGCCCGGTGTCCCAGCCGCCGTCGTACTGCGGCTGGGCACCCGGCTGCTGGGCGTACGGGTCCTGCTGAGGCGTGCCGTACTGCTGCTGGTTCTGCTGGGCGTACGGCTGCTGGTTCTGTTGGTCGTACTGCTGCTGTTGCTGGTTCTGCTGCTGCGGGTACTGCTGGTGGTTCTGGGCGTACGGGTCCTGCGGAAAGGACTGCTGCTGGGCGTACGGGTCCTGCGGAAAGGACTGCTGCTGGTCGCCGTACTGGCCCTGGCCGTGGGCGGCCTGCTGGCCTCCCCATCCCTGGTCCCCGTACAAGGGGTCCTCGGGATGCCACGGTTCGGAGCCGGGGCCCCGGCCATACTCAGTCATCGATCCCCTAGAGCCGCGAGACGACGTTCCGTCTCTTCGCTTCGCTGTGCGGTGTTTGTTCGAACACCGCCGCATCGCGCGGAACGTTACCGTATCGCGATCAGACAACCACTTCGACGCCCTCGCCCGGGGGGTTGCCTGACGCCCGTTCGGACTCCAGAGCGTTCTGAAGGATCACCACAGCGGCAGCCTGGTCGATGACAGACCGGCCCTTCTTGGACTTCACACCCGAGGCGCGCATCCCCTGAGCGGCCGTCACTGTGGTCATCCTCTCGTCCACCAGCCTCACCGGAACGGGTGCGATCGAGCGGGCGAACACCTGGGCGAACTCCCGGACCTTGACCGCCGCCGGGCCCTCGCCGCCGCCGAGGGAGCGCGGCAGGCCGAGGACGACCTCGATCGGCTCGTACTCCTCGACGAGTTGGCGGAGCCGCCGGTGGGCGGCCGGGACATCGCGTCCCGGCACGGTCTCCACCGGCGTGGCCAGGATCCCGTCGGGGTCGCACGAGGCGACCCCGATCCGGGCGTCCCCGACGTCGACGGCGAGCCGTCGGCCCCGGCGCATCGGCGTCATCCCGCTCGTCACGCGGTCTCGGTGACGAGGCGTTCGACGGCGGCCACGGCGTCGCCGATGGCGGCCGGGTTCGTGCCGCCGCCCTGGGCGACGTCCGGCTTGCCGCCGCCACCGCCACCGAGGGTCTTGGCGGCGGCGCGCACCAGGTCACCGGCCTTGAGACCGCGCTCGCGGGCGGCCTCGTTGGTGGCGATGACGGTGAGCGGGCGGCCGTTGGCCGTGGTGAACAGGGCCACGACGGCCGGCCGGCCGCCCTGGATGCGCCCGCGCACGTCCAGGACCAGCTTGCGCAGGTCGTCGGCGGAGGTGCCGTCGGGGACCTGGCCGGTGACCAGGGCGGTGCCGCGGACGTCCTTGGCGGACTCGACGAGTCCGGCGGCGGCCGCGAGGACCTTCTCCGCGCGGAACTTCTCGATCTCCTTCTCGGCGTCCTTGAGCTTGCCGAGCATGCCCGCGATCTTCTCGGGGAGCTCCTCGGGGCGGCCCTTGACCAGCTCCTGGAGCTGGGCGACGACCGTGTGCTCCCGGGCGAGGAAGTTGTACGCGTCCACGCCGACGAGGGCCTCGATACGGCGCACGCCGGAGCCGATGGAGGACTCGCCGAGCAGCTTCACCAGACCCAGCTGGGCGGTGTTGTGGACGTGGGTGCCGCCGCACAGCTCCTTGGAGAAGTCGCCGATGGTGACGACGCGGACCCGCTCGCCGTACTTCTCGCCGAACTCGGCGATGGCGCCCTGCTTCTTGGCCTCGTCGATGGACATGACCTCGGCCTGGACGTCGAGCTCTCGCGAGAGGACCTCGTTGATCCGCTGCTCGACGTCGGTGAGGACCGTGCCGGGGACGGCGGCGGGCGAACCGAAGTCGAAGCGGAAGCGGCCGGGCGAGTTCTCCGAGCCGGCCTGGGCGGCCGTCGGGCCGAGCGCGTCGCGCAGTGCCTGGTGCGTGAGGTGCGTGGCGCTGTGGGCGCGGGCGATGGCGCGGCGGCGGGTGCTGTCGATGGAGGCGAAGACAGGAGCCCCGACCGTCACCTCGCCGACCTGGACGACGCCCTTGTGCACGTGGACGCCGGGGACCGGCTTCTGGACGTCGCGGATCTCGATCACGGCGCCGGTGTCCAGCCGGATGCGGCCGGTGTCGGCGAGCTGGCCGCCGCCCTCGGCGTAGAAGGGGGTGCGGTCGAGGACGACCTCGACCTCGTCGCCCTCGGTGGCGGCGGGCGAGGGCACGCCGTCGACCAGCAGGCCGACGATGGTGGACTCGCCGGCGGTGGAGGTGTAGCCGGTGAACTCGGTGGCGCCGGAGGTGTCGGCGACCTCGCGGTAGGCGGAGAGGTCGGCGTGACCGGTCTTCTTGGCGCGGGCGTCGGCCTTGGCCTTGTCGCGCTGCTCCTGCATGAGGCGGCGGAAGCCGTCCTCGTCCACGGAGAGCCCCTGCTCGGCGGCCATCTCCAGGGTGAGGTCGATCGGGAAGCCCCAGGTGTCGTGGAGCAGGAACGCCTTGTCGCCGGCGAGGACCTGGCCGCCGGCGGCCTTGGTCTCGGTGACGGCGGTCTCCAGGATGTTGGTGCCGCCCTTGAGGGCCTTGAGGAAGGCGGCTTCCTCGGCGAGCGCGACCGTCTCGATGCGCCTGCGGTCGGTGATCAGCTCCGGGTACTGGAGGCCCATCGTGTCGATCACGACGTCGACCAGGTCCTTCACCACGGAGCCGGTGGCGCCCATGAGACGCATGTTGCGGATGGCGCGGCGCATGATGCGGCGCAGCACGTAGCCGCGGCCCTCGTTGCCGGGGGTGACGCCGTCGCCGATGAGCATCACCGACGTACGGATGTGGTCGGCGACGACGCGGAGCGAGACGTCGGTTCCCTGCTCGGCGCCGTAGCGCACGCCGGTCAGTTCGGTGGCCTTGTCCATGACGACGCGCAGGGTGTCGGTCTCGTACATGTTCTGTACGCCCTGGAGGATCATGGCGAGGCGTTCGAGGCCGAGACCGGTGTCGATGTTCTTCGACGGCAGGTCCCCGAGGATCGGGAAGTCCTCCTTGCCGTCGCCGGCGCCACGCTCGTACTGCATGAAGACCAGGTTCCAGATCTCCACGTAGCGCTCGTCGTTGACGGCCGGGCCGCCCTCGACGCCGAACTCGGGGCCGCGGTCGTAGTTGATCTCCGAGCACGGGCCGCACGGGCCGGGCACGCCCATGGACCAGAAGTTCGGCCCCATTCCCAGGCGCTGGATGCGCTCGGCGGGGACGCCGATCTTATCGCGCCAGATGGCCTCGGCCTCGTCGTCGTCGAGGTAGACCGTGATCCAGAGCTTCTCCGGGTCGAGGCCGTAGCCGCCCTCCTCGACGGACTTCGTCAGGATCTCCCAGGCGAGGGTGATGGCCCCCTCCTTGAAGTAGTCCCCGAAGGAGAAGTTGCCGCACATCTGGAAGAAGGTGCCGTGCCGGGTGGTCTTGCCGACCTCTTCGATGTCCGGTGTACGGACACACTTCTGCACGCTGGTGACGCGCGGGGCGGGCGGCTTGACCTCGCCGAGGAAGTACGGCTTGAAGGGGACCATGCCCGCGGGGACCAGCAGCAGAGTCGGGTCGTCCGCGATGAGCGACGCCGAAGGCACGGCGGTGTGACCGCGCTCCTCGAAGAAGCTCAGCCAGCGGCGGCGAATTTCAGCCGACTCCATCAGGGTCCTCATTCCGGTTGTTCGAGTTGCAGGGGAGCGTGCGGTACGTGTTCGCGTTCGCGGGCGGTTCGGCCGCTTCGACGGCGAAGTGCCGCTGTACGGGAAGGTCGGGGTCGACCGGCGCCTGAAGGCCCAGGGCGCCGCCCAGTTCGGCTTCGCGCCGGACCATGCCGTCGCGTACGTCGAGGGCGAAGTCCTTGAGCTTGTGACCGGTCTCGATCGCCTTGTCCGCGGCCTGCGCCGCGAGGCTCTCGGGCGTCAGCTGCTTGAGCTTGCGGTTGACCTTGGTGGTGGCCCACACACCGGCGGCTGCGCCGGCGGTGAACCAGAACGTGCGGCGGAACATCGCTCGATCAGTCCTTCTGTCCGCGGGCGTTTCGGCGTTCGCGCCTGCGTCCGCGCGCCGAGGGTACGGTCCGGCCGACGATCACCGTGCGGCGGGCGGAGCCGCGGCCCCGCGCCGGTTCCGGTTCGGGCTCGGGTGCGGTGCGGCGGCCGAGGGCCTGCCGTACGCCGTAGCCGAACGCGGCGACCTTGACGAGGGGGCCGCCGAAGGTGGAGGCGACGGTCGTGGAGAGCGCGGAGGCGTTGGAGGTGACCTCCTGGACGTCGCTCGCGATGGCGTCGACCTTGTCCAGCTGGGTCTGCGCGGAGCGCACCGTCGCCGACGCGTCGGCCAGCAGCGGGACGGCCTGGTCGGTCACGTCCGCCACGAGCTTGGTGGTCGCCCTGAGCGTCTGGGCGAGCCTCACCAGCACCACGGCGAGGAACGAGACCAGGATCGCCCAGAAGACGGCCACGAGGATCCCGGCCACCTCTCCACCGGACACTGTGCACCGCTCTCTGCTCGTCGCTCGGCCCTGCCGGGCCTTGTCTCCGTCGGTCGCGTCCGGGCCTGGGCCCGGACGCCCGATCGTCGTCACACGAGCCTATCGCGCCGCGCATCTCCTCTCCTACCGCATTCTCCGCGGGCCGGGAGGGAGTTGCCATAACGAGATTATACGGAGAGCTTTCAAGCCAGTACGCTCCGTGTTTCATGCGACGCCTGCACGACCCCTGCCCGAATCCCGGCGATCCGGACGCCCGCCCCGCACCGGCGCCCGGCGCTCTCCCGGCCGAACTGAACCCCTTCGTCGGGCGCGAGGACGAACTGGCCGAGCTGGGCGGGCTGCTGGAGGAGTCCAGGCTCGTCACCGTCGCCGGAGTGGCGGGCGTGGGCAAGACCCGGTGCGTCATCCGGGTCGCCGCACTTCGGGAGAAACGGTACTGCGGCGGGGTCCTGCTGGCCGAGCTCTCCGCCGTCCGCCACCCCGACCTGCTGGAACACGCCCTCGTCGACGCCCTGGGGCTGACCGATCACACCAGCAGGCCCCCGCGCGCCACCCTCGTCGAACATCTTTCCGAGCGCCGGACACTGCTGGTGATCGACGGCTTCGAGCACCTCGTCGACGCCTGCGCCGACCTCGTCACCGAACTCCTGCGCCGGGCTCCGCGCCTCCAGGTGCTCACGGCCGGACGCTGCCCCCTCCGGGTGGACGGGGAGCGGACGTATCCGCTCGCCCCGATGTCCGACGGGGACGCGGTGGAGCTCTTCACCGAGCGGGCGCGCGGGGTCCGGCCGGGCTGGGGGCCTACGGCGGGCGAGCGGGCGTCCGTGCTGGAGCTCTGCCGCCGCCTCGACGGCATTCCGCTGGCCCTGGAACTGGCGGCCGGGCGACTGCGCGCCCTCTCGGTGGAACAGGTGCTCCTGCGCCTGGACGACCGGTTCCGGCTGTTGACCGGCGGCCGTCGCGGCGCGCCGCCCCGCCACCAGACGCTGCGTACGGCGATCGGCTGGAGCCATGAGCTGTGCACGCCCGAGCAGCGGCTGCTGTGGGCGCGGCTCTCGGTGTTCGCGGGATCGTTCGACCTGGAGGCCGCCGAGTACATCTGCGGCGGGCCGGACCTGCCGGCCGACTCGGTGCTCGATGTGCTGGACGAGCTGCTCGCCCAGTCGGTGGTGGAGCGCGAGGACGGCCCGGCCGGCGCCCGCTACCGGCTGCTGGACACGGTCAGCGAGTACGGGGCGCAGTGGCTGGCGGCCGCCGGGGACGCCCCGCGGCTGCGTCGGCGGCACCGGGACTGGTTCCTGGGGCTCGCGACCTGGTGCGAGCTGGACTGGTTCAGTCCGCGCCAGGCGGAGGTGGCGGCGCGCATCGACAGCGAGCTGCCCAACCTCCGCCGGGCGATGGAATGTTCGATGGAGAGCCCCGACGAGGTACATCTGGCGCAGTATCTGGCGGGCACGCTGTGGTTCTACTGGGCCGGCTGCGGGCGGCTGTCCGAGGGACGGCACTGGCTGGACCACGTCCTGGAGGAGCCGACCCCGCACGACGCCGCACGGCTGAAGGTGCTGTGGGTGCTGGGCTACGTGGCCGTGCTGCAGGGTGACGCGGTCGGCGCGATCTCGGCGCTCCAGGAGTGCCGGGAGGAGGCCGAGCGCTCCGGGGACGCGACCGCGCTGGCGTACGCGGTGCACCGCACGGGGTGCCTGGCGATCGTGACGGACGACATGCCGCGCGCCGAGGAGCTGCTCCGCGACGCGCTCGGCCGGTACCGCGAGGTCGGCGAGCTGAACAGCAATGTGCTGATGGCGCAGGTGGAGTTGGCCATGGCGGTGGCGTTCCTCGGTGATCTGGACGCGGCCGCGGCGATCTGCGACGAGGTCCGGGAGGTCTGCGAGGACCACGGGGAGCGGTGGGCGCTGGCGTACGCGCTGTACGTCCTGGCGTACGCGGCGCTGCGGCGCGGACGGCCGGCCCGGGCGCGGCAGATGCTCGGGGAGTGCCTGACGATCGGCCGGACGTTCAACGATCTGCTGGGCACGGTGCTGTCGCTGGAGCTGTTGGCCCTGGTGACGGCGGTGGAGGGGGACGCTTGGGAGGCCGCCGTGCTCCAAGGAGCGGCGGAGGGCATCTGGCCGTCGGTGGGGTTGCAGCTGTTCGGCTCGGCGTTCTACGGGCGGCCGCGGGCGGAGTGCGAGGAGCGGGCGCGCCGGGAGGTGGGGAACGTGGCGTACGAGGAGGGGCTGCGGGCGGGCCGGCGGCTGGATCCGGCCACCGCGGTCGAACGGGCCCTGGCCGGCGGCGGACCGGCCGCGGCGACGGACGGACCGGGCGCGGACGGCGCGCCGACGGCGGGCGGATCCGGGGGAACGCGAAGGCCCGCCGCCTCCCGGATGACAGGGAGGGGCGGGCCGGAGCGCTGGTGAGAGCGGCTACGCCTGGATCAGCGGGCGTAGTACTCGACGACGAGCTGCTCGTCGCAGATCACCGGGATCTCCTTGCGGTTCGGGTCCCGGTCCAGGCGGAAGGCCAGGGCCTTCAGGTTCACCTGGAGGTAGCGCGGGGTCTCACCGTCGGTGTCGTAGCCACCCTCGCGGGCCACCTGGAAGGGGACCTTGGAGCGGCTGCGCTCGCGGACCATCACGACGTCGTCGGGACGGACGCGGAACGACGGCTTGTCGACCTTGCCACCGTTGACCTCGATGTGGCCGTGGACGACCATCTGACGGGCCTGGTAGATGGTGCGGGCGATGCCCGAACGCAGGACCAGGGCGTCGAGGCGGCGCTCGAGCTCGACGACCAGCGCCTCGCCCGTCTTGCCTTCGGCCTTCTTGGCACGGTCGTAGGCGCGCGCCATCTGGCGCTCGCTGATGTCGTACTGCGCACGCAGGCGCTGCTTCTCCAGCAGACGGACCTTGTAGTCCGAGTTCTGCTTGCGGCCACGGCCGTGCTCGCCCGGCGGGTACGGACGAGCTTCGAAGTACTTGACAGCCTTGGGCGTCAGAGCGATGCCGAGGGCACGCGACTTCTTGACCTTGGGACGCGACTGGTTAGGCACGTTCTCCAGACCTCCGTTGTAGGTTAGGTTAGGCTTACCTTACTCAAGGAGATCGCATGTCTCGCCCTGGGAACACCACTCACGTCACGGACAGCACAGACAGCGGCAGCACACCAGAAGGTGCTGCTACGACGGAAGGCCGATCTGATCGTGGTCAGCCGCGTCCCAGCGGGCTTGAAAACACTCGGATGCCGTCAGCAGCCGAGCGCACACGAACTCTCGTACAGAGTACCTGCTCCGCGCTGCTCGTCGTACCGGGGCTCGATCCGGCCCGCGCCGAACCCCTGATCCCGGACAGCAGGAGCGTGGGCCCCGAGGGCGACCTGTTCCTCGAATTCCCCGCGGATTCCCCGGCCGTTCGGGCCGCCACGCACGCGCAGGACGACGAGCTGACCGCCGTGCTGGAGATCACGGACGTCGCCCCGGTCTCCGTACCGCACCGGATCCGCGGCCGCGCGTGGGTCTCCGGCTGGCTCACCTCCGTCCCCGGACTTGCCCCGGCCGGCCGGATGATGCTGCGCCTGGAGTTCGGCGAGGCCTACGTGGACGACCTCTGGGGCGCCGAGGACATCGAGCCGGAGGACTTCCGGGACGCGGTACCCGACCCGCTGGTCCTCCACGAGCCGGAGCTGCTCCAGCATCTGCACTCCGCCCACGACGAGCAGATGCGCACCCTGTGCGGGCTGCTGGGCGAGCGCACCGCCCGCGCCTGCTCCTCCCAGCAGCCCAGGGCCGTGCCCGTCGCCCTGGACCGCTTCGGGCTGCGGGTCCGCTTCGTCGAGGACCGGGGTTCCTGCTTCGACGCCCGCTTCGAGTTCCCGGAGCCGGTCCGCGACGTCACCGGGCTGCGCCGCGCCATGCACACGCTCTTCGAGGCGGCCGCCTCCTGATCCAGGGGCGTCGGCCCCCCAGGCCCTGTAGGCCTAGGGCCGCTCCGCGCTCTCGTCGGACCGGCCCAGGCGCTCGCGCACACGCTCGACGACGTCCGCGTACCGCGCCTCGGCGCCGTAGCGGGTGGGGGTGTAGTACCGCCGGTCGCGGACCGCGTCCGGGGCGTACTGCTGGGCGGCGATGCCACCCTGCACGTCGTGCGGATAGACATAGCCCTGGGCGTGGCCGAGCTTGGCCGCCCCCTTGTAGTGGCCGTCGCGCAGATGGGCCGGGACCGGTCCCGCGAGCCCCTTGCGCACGTCCTCCTGCGCGGCGGAGATCGCCAGGGTCGCCGCGTTGGACTTCGGGGCGAGCGCCAGCGCGATGGTGGCGTGGCTGAGGGTGAGCGCCGCCTCCGGGAATCCGATCATGGCGACCGCCTGGGCGGCGGCCACGGCGGTCGGCAGCGCGGTGGGGTCGGCCAGGCCGATGTCCTCACTGGCCGAGATCATCAGCCGGCGGGCGATGAACCGCGGGTCCTCCCCCGCCTCGATCATGCGGGCCAGGTAGTGCAGAGCGGCGTCCACGTCGGAGCCCCGGATCGACTTGATGAGCGCGCTGGCCACGTCGTAGTGCTGGTCGCCGTCCCGGTCGTACTTCACGGCGGCACGGTCGACGGTCGCTTCCAGCGTCTCCAGGGTGATCTCCGCCTCGCCCGTGGCGATGGCCGCGCCCGCAGCGGCCTCCAGCGCCGTCAGGGCCCGGCGCGCATCGCCTCCCGCGATGCGCAGCAGATGCGCCTCGGCGTCCTCGGGCAGGGTGACCGCCCCGCCCAGGCCCCGCTCGTCGGTCAGCGCCCGGCGCAGCAGATCACGCAGGTCGTCGTCGGTCAGCGATTCCAGGGTCAGCAGCAGGGACCGCGACAGCAGCGGGGAGATGATCGAGAAGTACGGATTCTCCGTAGTGGCGGCGATGAGGGTGATCCAGCGGTTCTCCACGGCGGGGAGCAGGGAATCCTGCTGGGCCTTGGAGAAGCGATGGATCTCGTCGAGGAAGAGGACGGTCTCCTTGCCGAAGCCACCGGTGGCGCGACGCGCGCTCTCGATGACGGCCCGGACCTCCTTGACGCCCGCGGTGATCGCGGAGAGCTCGACGAAGCGCTTGTTGGTCGCCTTGCTGACCACGTACGCCAGGGTCGTCTTGCCGGTGCCGGGCGGACCCCACAGGATGACCGAGGACGCGCCGGCCGGACCACCGCCCCCCTCACCCACGAGGCGGCGCAGCGGCGAGCCCGGCTTCAGCAGATGCTGCTGGCCGACGACCTCGTCGAGGACTCGGGGACGCATCCGGACAGCGAGGGGGCTGCTGGACGGGTCCTTCTCCTGGCGGTCTTCGGCGGCTGCGGTAAAGAGGTCGGGCTCCACGTCATGAAGCCTATGCGACCCCACTGACAGCGCCGCCGGGGGCAGAGCACCTACGAGATCGGTAGGTGACTGTCAGCTGGTCCAGAAGTCCCACCAGCGGGTCAGGATCAGCATGCCGATGATCCCGATCCACATCACCGGCAGCACCCAGGGGAACTCGGTGAGCCCGCTGCGCAGCCAGGCCGGGGCCGGGAGGATGCGGTGCTTGACGTTGTGCGTGGTCACGTAGCAGAACATGACGATGGTGGCGACCCAGGCCAGGCAGCACCACAGGCAGAGCGAGTTGATGTTGTACAGCGACTGGTACTGGAGCCAGGTGCAGAAGCCGACGCCGAAGAGCGTCCCGGCGTTCAGCCCGAGCCAGAACCAGGCACGGAAGCGGGCGCCGGCGAGGAGCCCCATCCCGATCGCGATGACCATGCCGTACGTGACGAGGCCCAGCATCGGGTTGGGGAACCCGAACACGGAGGCCTGCTCGCTCTTCATGATGTTGCCGCACGCGACGACGGGATTGAGGCTGCACCCGGGGGTGAAGGAGGGGTCCTCCAGCAGCTTGAACTTGTCGAGCGTGATGACCCAGGCGGCCAGTAGTCCGGCCGCGCCGGTGATCACCAGGAGCAGGGCGAGACCGCGTCCGGCCCCGAAGGTGCGCTTGCGGCCGCCCTCGTCCTGATCGGAGGAGAGATCGTGGTCTACCGCTGCAGTCGTCATATCGCCGTTCCGTCACCGAGTGGTCAGCCGGGCATGGTCATTGTGCCGCACCCCCGTACGGATCAGCTGTTCGATGGACATAAAGGTGTGCGTTCGCGAGCACTCCCCCGGGCGGGGTCGCGGGGTGGCAGGGCCGGGACGACGGTAGACGCACGTGTCCCCGGCGCCGGTCCGGCGACACCGAGCGCGCGGGCGGCTCCAAGTCGGGGTCACCGGCGAGGATGAATCCCCTCCCGCCTGGTTGACGGGGGACAAAAAGGTGCGGGCGGAAGGACCTCAGGTCCTTCCGCCCGCACCCCTCACGTCTCGGTCAGCCGAGCCGCTTCATCAGCTCCGCCGCGACCTCGGCCAGCTCCACCGGGCCCTGCTCGCCGGACTCCATGTCCTTGAGCTGGACGACGCCCTCGGCGAGATCGCGCTCGCCCGCGACCAGGGTGTAGCGCGCGCCCGAGCGGTTGGCGCTCTTCATCGCGCCCTTCAGGCCTCGGCCGCCGAACGCGAAGTCGGCGGCGATCCCCGCGCGGCGCAGTTCGGTGACGACGCCGAACAGCACCCGGCGGGCCTCCTCGCCGAGCGGGACCGCGTACACGCTGGTGGTGGAGGGCAGGTCGAGCTCGATGCCCTCGGCCTCCAGGGCGAGGACCGTGCGGTCCACGCCGAGCGCCCAGCCGACGGACGGCAGCTCGGGGCCGCCGATCATCTCGGACAGTCCGTCGTAGCGGCCGCCGCCGCCCACCGCGGACTGGGCGCCGAGACCGTCGTGGACGAACTCGAAGGTCGTACGGGTGTAGTAGTCGAGGCCCCGCACCAGCTTCTCGTCGTCCTCGAAGGCCACCCCGGCGGTCGTGAGGAGCGACCGCACCTCCTCGTGGTACGCCTTGCACGCGTCGCAGAGGTAGTCGCGGAGCTTCGGGGCGTCCGTGAGCTGCTGCTGTACGTCGGCCCGCTTGTCGTCCAGGACGCGCAGCGGGTTGATCTCGATGCGGCGGCGGGTCTCCTCGTCGAGGTCCAGGTCGCGCAGGAAGGTCTGGAGCGCCTCGCGGTAGACCGGGCGGCACTCCTTGTCGCCCAGCGAGTTGAGCAGGATGCGGAACCGCCGCAGGCCCAGCGAGCGGTACGCCTGGTCGGCGAGGATGATCAGCTCGGCGTCCAGGACGGGGTCCTCGGTGCCGATGGCCTCGGCACCGACCTGCGAGAAGTGGCGGTAGCGGCCCGCCTGCGGGCGCTCGTAGCGGTAGTACGAGCCGGAGTACCAGAGCTTGACGGGGAGGTTGCCCGCCTTGTGGAGATTGGCCTCCAGGGCGGCGCGGAGCACGGACGCGGTGCCCTCGGGGCGCAGGGCCAGCTGGGAGCCGCCCTTGGTGGTGAGGGTGTACATCTCCTTGGTGACGATGTCGGTGGACTCACCGACACCGCGGGCGAAGAGCTCGACGTTCTCGAAGCCGGGCGTCTCGATGTAGCCGTAGCCCGAGTCGCGCAGCGGGGCCGCGATGGCCTCGCGCACGGCGAGGAACGTCGCGGAACGGGGCGGGGTCAGGTCGTACGTGCCCTTGGGGGCCTGGAAGGTGCTCACGATTGCGTCTCTCGTCTACATTCCTCGGCGCGGCGCCGCGTCCAGACCGTTCAGGAACGGGTTGGAGGCGCGCTCGCGGCCGATGGTCGTCTGGGGGCCGTGGCCGGACAGCACCACGGTCGAGTCGTCGAGCGGCAGGCACACACGGGCCAGCGACTCGAGCAGCTCGGCGTGGTCGCCGCCGGGCAGGTCGGTGCGTCCGACGGAGCCGGCGAAGAGCAGGTCACCCGAGAAGAAGACCGGCGGAACGTCCGCGGCCTCGGGCATCCCGAACGTCACCGACCCCTTGGTATGGCCGGGCGCGTGCGAGACGGCGAACTCCAGACCGGCCAGGGTCAGCTTCGAGCCGTCGGTCAGCTCCTTGACGTCGTCCGGCTCCCCCACGGTCAGCTCACCCATGAGCGGCATCCCGATCGAGCGGCCGAGCGCCTTCTCCGGGTCGCTCATCATGTAGCGGTCCTCGGGATGGATCCAGGCCGGGACGTCATGGGCGCCGCAGACGGGGACGACCGAGGCGACGTGGTCGATATGGCCGTGGGTGAGGACGACGGCGACGGGCTTGAGCCGATGCTTCTTCAGCGTTTCCTCGACGCCCTGGGCGGCCTGGTGGCCCGGGTCGATGATCACGCACTCCTCACCTGCGGCGGGGGCGACCAGATAGCAATTGGTCCCCCAGGCCCCGGCGGGGAACCCGGCAATGAGCACGATCGTCCTTAATGTTCGTCCGGAGGATGCGGCAACGGCGAAGGATGCGGCAGATCAGAGCCTACCGGCGCTCCTCATGACACAGGTAACCCATATACGGTACGGGCAACTCAGGCCCTCATCTCACGACGTAACAAGGAGCCCAACCGGTGTCCAGCAGCGAACAGCGGCGGCGGCAGCTCGCCCGGGAAAAGTTCGAGCGCCAGCAGAAGCGCCGGGAGGAGGCCCGCAGCAGGACGAGGCGCGTCACCGCGATCGTCGCGGCCTCGGTGGCCGTGGTCGCCGTCGTGAGTGTGAGCGCGTTCGTCGTGGCGGGCAAGGACGACGACAAGGACAAGAAGAGCGACGCGGCGTCGAGCCAGAGTCCTGCTCCGGAGCCTTCGGAGAGCGAGAGCAAGGCTCCCACGCCGCCGATGAAGATCGACAAAAAGGCGAAGTACACGATGTCGCTCAAGACGAGCCAGGGCGACATAGCGTTCTCGATGGACGCGGCGAAGACTCCGCAGACGGTGAACTCCTTCAAGGCGCTCGCCGACAAGAAGTACTTCGACGACACCAAGTGCCACCGGCTGACCACCCAGGGCATCTTCGTGCTCCAGTGCGGCGACCCGAAGGGCGACGGCACGGGCGGTCCCGGCTACAACATCCCGGACGAGAACCTGGACGCGCTCGGCAAGGCGGGCGCCGACGGCACGGTCGTCTACCCGCCGGGCACGGTGGCGATGGCCAATACCGGCCAGCCGAACTCCGGTGGCAGCCAGTACTTCCTGGTCTACAAGGAGACGAAGCTCCCGCCCACCTACACCCCGTTCGGCACGATGGACGACGCCTCGCTGAAGGCCGTCCAGAAGGTCGGCGAGGCCGGTGTCGAGGGCGGTGCGGGCGACGGCGCCCCGAAGAAGGCCGTGACGGTCGAGAAGGCTTCGGTCGAGAAGGGCTGAACCGTCGGGACGGGACCGACGGTACGGCGACCGGCCGGGCGGCCACCGGCGGGGCGGAGAGCCACCGGTGGCCGGAGGGAAGAATTTCGGCCGTGCTGAGTGCGGACAGCCGGGTGGCCGGTCGCCTAGATTGGCGTTGTGCAGGGCGGGCGATGCCCGCCCCAGGAAACTGTGGACGATGCCCGGGGGGCGAACCCCCTCGCAGGCATCAGGTGGAGGAGGCGCTGTGAGCAGCGACCCGTGGGGCCGCGTCGATGAGACGGGCACCGTGTACGTGCGTACTGCCGAGGGCGAGCAGGTCGTCGGATCGTGGCAGGCCGGTTCGCCCGAGGAGGCTCTGGCCTATTTCGAGCGCAAGTACGACGGCATTGTGGTCGAGATCGGCCTCCTCGAACGGCGGGTGAAGACCACAGATCTGTCGGCGAAGGACGCGACGACGGCCATCGACCACCTGCGGCAGCAGGTCGACGAGCACCACGCGGTGGGCGACCTCGACGCGCTGCGCAAGCGGCTGGACGCGCTCGTCGCGACGGTCGAGGCGCGACGCGAGGAGCGCAAGGTCCTCAAGGCGAAGCAGACCGACGAGGCCAAGCAGGCCAAGGAGGCACTGGTCACCGAGGCGGAGGAGCTGGCGCAGAGCGAGCAGTGGCGCTCGGCCGGTGAGCGGCTGCGGGCGCTGGTGGACACCTGGAAGGGTCTCCCCCGTCTCGACCGCAAGTCGGACGATGAGCTGTGGCACCGCTTCTCGCACGCCCGCTCGGCGTTCTCCAAGCGGCGCAAGGCCCACTTCGCCGCGCTGGACGCCCAGCGCGAGGACGCCCGCAAGGCCAAGGAGAAGCTGGTCGCCGAGGCCGAGGGGCTGTCCGGCTCCACGGACTGGGTGACCACGGCCGCGCGCTACCGCGACCTGATGACCGAGTGGAAGGCGGCGGGCCGCGCCCAGCGCGAGTCCGAGGACGACCTGTGGAACCGTTTCCGCGGCGCCCAGGACGTCTTCTTCGCCGCCCGCAGCGAGGTCTTCGCGGAGCGGGACGCCGAGCAGGGCGAGAACCTCAAGCTGAAGGAGGAGCTCGCCGCGGAGGCCGAGAAGCTGGTGCCGGTGAAGGACCTCAAGGCGGCCCGGGCCGCGTTCCGGTCCATCAACGAGCGCTGGGAGGCCATCGGCCACGTGCCGCGTGACGCCCGCCCGAAGGTCGAGGGCCGGATGCAGGCGGTGGAGCGGGAGCTCCAGCAGTCCGAGGAGTCGGAGTGGCGCCGGACGAACCCGGAGGCGCGGGCCCGCGCCGCGGGTCTGACGGGTCAGCTCCAGGCCGCCGTGGACAAGCTGCGCGGCCAGATCGACACCGCACGCGCCCAGGGCAACAACGCCCGTGCGGACAAGCTGGCCAAGGAGCTGGAGGGCCGCCAGGCGCTGCTGGACCAGGCGCTCAAGGGCCTGGAGGAGTTCGGCGGCTGAGACAACGGCTGCCAGAAGGCCCCGGTACGCGTCGCGCGTACCGGGGCCTTTCCGTTGCCGCCGCTGTGGGCTGGACAGTCCTCAGGGCCTGCGGGCCGAGGTGACCCGGTAGACGTCGTAGACGCCCTCCACGCCGCGCACGGCCTTCAGGACGTGGCCCAGGTGCTTGGGGTCGCCCATCTCGAAGGTGAAGCGCGAGGTGGCCACCCGGTCGCGAGAGGTCTGGACGGCCGCCGACAGGATGTTGACGTGCTGGTCGGAGAGGATCCGGGTGACGTCGGAGAGCAGCCGGGAGCGGTCCAGCGCCTCGACCTGGATGGCGACCAGGAAGACCGAGGACTGGGTGGGGGCCCACTCGACCTCCAGGATCCGCTCGGGCTGCTGCGAGAGCGACTCCACGTTGACGCAGTCGGCGCGGTGCACGGAGACGCCACTGCCCCGGGTGACGAAGCCGATGATCGGGTCGCCGGGGACGGGCGTACAGCAGCGGGCCAGCTTGACCCAGACGTCCTCGACGCCCTTGACGACGACGCCCGGATCCGCGTTGGCTCGGCGCTTGCCGCGACCGCCGTGCGAGGGTGGAGTGGACTCGGCGAGGTCCTCGTTGGCCTCGTCGTGGCCGCCGAGTGCCTGCACCAGCTTCTGCACGACGCCCGCCGCCGCGACATGGCCCTCGCCGATCGCCGCGTACAGCGAGGAGATGTCCGGGTAGCGCATCTCGTGGGCGAGGGTGACCAGGGAGTCGCCGGTGAGGATGCGCTGGATCGGCAGGTTCTGCTTGCGCATGGCGCGCGCGATGGAGTCCTTGCCCTGCTCGATGGCCTCGTCGCGGCGCTCCTTGGAGAACCAGGCGCGGATCTTGTTGCGGGCGCGCGGCGACTTCACGAAGCCGAGCCAGTCCCGGGAGGGTCCGGCGCCGGCCGCCTTGGAGGTGAAGACCTCGACCAGGTCGCCGTTGTCGAGTGTCGATTCGAGCGGGACGAGCCGCCCGTTGACGCGTGCTCCTATGGTCCGGTGGCCGACCTCGGTGTGGACGGCGTACGCGAAGTCGACGGGGGTCGCGCCTGCGGGCAGCGCTATCACGTCGCCCTTCGGCGTGAAGACGAACACCTCGTTGCGCGAGAGGTCGAAACGCAGGGACTCCAGGAACTCGCTGGGGTCCTCGGTCTCCTTCTGCCAGTCCAGGAGCTGACGCAGCCACGCCATGTCGTTGACGGTGTCCTGCCCGCGTCCGGTGCTCTTGGGCACGTCGGTACGCACCTTGGAGACGCCGGCGGAGGGCTCCTGCTTGTACTTCCAGTGGGCGGCGATGCCGTATTCGGCGCGGCGGTGCATGTCGAAGGTGCGGATCTGGAGCTCGACGGGCTTGCCGCTGGGACCGATCACCGTGGTGTGCAGTGACTGGTACATGTTGAACTTGGGCATCGCGATGTAGTCCTTGAACCGCCCGGGCACCGGATTCCACCGGGCGTGGACGGTGCCGAGCGCCGCGTAGCAGTCGCGGACCGTGTCGACGAGGACCCTGATGCCCACCAGGTCGTAGATCTCGGCGAAGTCGCGGCCTCGCACGATCATCTTCTGGTAGACGCTGTAGTAGTGCTTGGGACGGCCGGTGACGGTGGCCTTGATACGGGCGGCGCGCAGGTCTGCCTGGACCTCGTCGGTCACTATGGCGAGGTATTCGTCGCGCTTGGGGGCGCGCTCGGCGACGAGCCGGACGATCTCGTCGTACATCTTGGGGTAGAGGATCGCGAAGGCGAGGTCCTCCAGCTCCCACTTGATGGTGTTCATGCCCAGCCGGTGCGCCAGCGGGGCGTAGATCTCCAGCGTCTCGCGGGCCTTCTTCTCCTGCTTCTCCCGCTTGAGGTAGCGCATGGTGCGCATGTTGTGCAGACGGTCCGCGAGCTTGATGACCAGGACCCGGGGGTCCTTGGCCATGGCGACGACCATCTTGCGTACGGTCTCGGCCTGTGCGGCCTCGCCGAACTTGACCTTGTCGAGCTTGGTGACGCCGTCGACGAGCAGGGCGACCTGGTCGCCGAAGTCGCGCCGCAGGGTGTCCAGACCGTACTCGGTGTCCTCGACGGTGTCGTGCAGCAGGCCGGCCATCAGCGTCGCCGGGTCCATGCCCAGCTCGGCGAGGATCGTGGTGACGGCCAGCGGGTGGGTGATGTAGGGGTCGCCGCTCTTGCGCTTCTGACCGCGGTGCCAGCGCTCGGCGACCTGGTAGGCCTTCTCGATCTGGCGGAGCGTGGCCGTCTCGATCTTGGGGTCGTTGCCCCGGACCGTACGCAGGAGGGGTTCCAGGACGGGGTTGTACGGACTGGAGCGCTGTACGCCCAGTCGGGCGAGGCGGGCCCGCACCCGGTTGGAGGAGCCGCCGGTGCGGGAGGCGGACCCGGCGGTGGCCCCGGTCTTCGCCGGGGGGCCAGGAGGCGGGGGCTTGGGCGCCTCGGGGGCCGGTTTCCTTGCCGGTGGCTGCGCGGGCCCGGTCGTCCCGGCCGGGGCCGGCGGCGTCTCGGGGCCCGCGGGCTTCGCGGGAGGGGCGGCCGGACCGGAGGGCTTCGCGGCGGCCGGGGGGCGCGCGGCGCCCGCGGCGGGTTCGGCGGGCGCGGGCTCCGGCGCGTTCGAGGGCGCGGCCTTTTCCGGCGTGGCGGGGGCCGCCACGGGCTTGTCGGGCTGCGGGGCGGCGGCTGACTGGGCCTCGTCTGGCAAGAGCGCTCCTCGTGCGGATCCGGGGTACCCGGAGAGCCCATGGTATCGATCCCCCGGCGGGACCTCGCCCGGGGCGGTGGGAGCCTGTACAACGAGGGATGGGCACCCGGTGTTCCCGGGTGCCCATCCCTCGCGTGCTCGGTGTCCGTCGCGGGACGGCGACCGGCGTTCAGACCGTGATCAGAGCCTCCAGCGGTGCCCCTGCGAGGCCCCGTTCCAGACGGGCCCGGCCCGCGAGGAAGCCGAGCTCCATGAGGACCGCGACGCCCGCGACCTGGGCGCCGGCCCGCCGGATGAGCTCCAGCGAGGCCTCGGCGGTGCCGCCGGTGGCCAGGACGTCGTCGATGATCATGACCCGGTCCTCCGCGTCGAGGTCCTCGGCGTGGATCTCGATCTCCGCGCTGCCGTACTCCAGCTCGTAGGACTGGCTCAGCGTGGCACCGGGGAGCTTCCCGGCCTTGCGGACCGGGATGAACCCCATGCCGGCCCGGACCGCGACGGGCGCGGCCAGGATGAAGCCGCGCGCCTCCAGGCCGACGATCTTCGTGGCGCCGTGCCGTACGCACAGCTCCGCGAGGGCGTCGGTGAGCGCCGTGAAGGCCACCGGGTCCGCGAGCAGCGGGGTGATGTCCTTGAACATCACGCCCGGCTTCGGGTAGTCCGCGACATCGCGGATCCGGCTGAGCAGCAGCTCCCTGGTGGATTCGGTGGTGCTCGTCATCGCTCAGCGCTTCCCGGGGTGCGGCCGTGCGACCGGGGGCGGCCGATCGCCGTGCCCGCGGTCTCGGCGTCGTCGTACTGGTCCTCGGGGCCGTCGTCGTCGGGGGACTCGCCCTTGGCGGCCGCGGCGGCCCGCTTGGCGAGGATCCGCTTCTTCAGCGCCTTCATCTGCGGCTCGCGTTCCTTGAGGTCGGCGACGAGCGGCGTGGCGATGAAGATCGAGGAGTAGGCACCGGCGGCGAGACCGACGAACAGCGACAGCGAGATGTCGTTCAGCATGCCCGCGCCGAGGACGCCGCCGCCGATGAACAGCAGACCGGCGACCGGCAGGAGCGCCACCACGGTGGTGTTGATCGAGCGGACGAGCGTGCTGTTGATCGACCGGTTGGCGATCTCGCTGTACGTGAAGCGGGTCTGCTTGGTGATGTCCTTCTGGCCCTCCTTGAGGCTGTCGAAGACCACCACCGTGTCGTACAGGGAGTAACCGAGAATGGTCAGCAGACCGATCACCGTGCCCGGGGTGACCTCGAAGCCGACCAGGGCGTAGACGCCGACCGTGATGGTGATGTCGTGGATCAGCGCGATGAGGGCGGCGACGGCCATCCGCCACTCGAAGGCGATGGCCAGATAGATCACCACCAGGATCATGAAGACCCCGAGGCCGGTCCACGCCTTGTTGGCGATCTGCTCGCCCCAGCTGGGGCCGACCAGGTCCGCGTTGATGTCGTTGGCGGGGATGCCGAGCTCGTCGGAGAGCGTCTCCTTGATCTCGTTGGCCTTGGCGGTGTCGACCTCGGTGATCTGGATGCGCAGACCGCCGTTGCCGAGCTCCTGCACGATCGCCAGGTGGCCGGAGGCCTCGGTCGCCACGTCCGTGGCCTGGGCGGTGGAGATCTGGGCCTTGGTGTCGGTCGTGAAGACCGCGCCGCCCTTGAACTCGATGCCCATGCGGAGGCCGCCGACCGCCACGCCGATGATGGCCGTGATGGTGATCAGGATCGAGATGCCGTACCAGATCTTGCGGTTGCGGATGAAGTCGTAACCGACCTCGCCGCGGTAGAGCCGGGCGCCGAGATTGCCGAGTCGCGACATCTCACGCCTCCTTCGGTTCGGTGGGGGCGTTGACACGGCGCGAGCGGCGCAACGGCGGCTGGGCGCCGAGCCGCTTCGGGTCCAGCCCGGACCACGGTCCGCCCTTGGAGAAGAACTTCGTCCGGCCCATGAGCGTCATCAGGGGCTTGGTGAAGAGGAACACCACGACGACGTCGAGCAGGGTGGTGAGGCCGAGCGTGAAGGCGAAGCCCTGCACCTTGCCGACGGTGACGATGAAGAGGACGACCGCGGACAGGAACGATACGAAGTCGGAGACCAGGATGGTGCGCCGGGCGCGTGGCCAGGCGCGCTCGATGGCCGGGCGCAGCGTGCGTCCCTCGCGGATCTCGTCTCTCACGCGTTCGAAGTACACGATGAACGAGTCGGCTGTGATACCGATCGCGACGATGGCACCGCAGACCGCCGGAAGGTTCAGCGCGAAGCCGATGGCCGGTCCCAGGAGGGCCATGATCGTGTACGTCAGGACGCCCGAGACCAGGAGGCTCAGCAGCGCGATGAACGCCAACCCCCGGTAGTAGGCGACCAGATAGATCACGACCAGCGCGAGACCGATCGCACCGGCGATCAGACCCGCTTTGAGCTGTTCGTCGCCGAGGGCGGCGGTCACCGTGGTGACGCTCACCTCCTCGAAGGTCAGCGGAAGCGCACCGTACGACAGGATGTTGCCGAGGTCCTCGGCGGACTGCTGGTCGAAGCTGCCGGAGATCTGGGCGTTCTTGCTGAGCGCCGTGCGCACCGAGGGCGCGGAGACGACCTCGCCGTCGAGGACGATCGCGAACTGGTTCATCGGCGGCTGCTGCTGCGAGAGCCGGCCGGTGATCGTCTGGAACTTCTTGGCGCCGGCGGAGGTGAACTCCATCGACACGATCCACTCACCGGTCTGCTGCTCGATGGCGCCCTTGGCGTCGTCGACGTCGCTGCCGGAGACCTCGGCCGGGCCGAGGACGTACTTCTCGTAGCTGCCCGGGACGTTCGAACCGCAGGCGACGATCGAGTCGGTGGGCTTGGCGTTCTTGCCGGCCTCCGTGCGCTGCTTGGGGTCCGTGCAGTCGAGCTTGGCGAACTCCTCCTGGAGCTTGGCCGTCGCCGGGTCCGCAGGGGGCGTCGCCCCGGGGGAATCGGACGGCTTCGGCTTGTCGGAGGCGCCGGGGGTCGGGTCGTCCTTCGTCAGGGCCCCGGTGACCGCGCGGCCCTGGGTGGTGGCGCTCGCCGAGGGGGTGGCCTCCGCATCGGTGGCCTCCTCGCCCTTGGGCTTGTCCGCGTCTTCGGCGGACTCGCCGGGCTTCGGGGTGGCGCTGCCCGAGGGAGTCCCGGAGCCGGAGGGTGTGGGCTGCTCGGGGCCGCTCGCCTGAACTGTCAGAACAGGCCGGAAGTAGAGCTGGGCGGTGGTGCCGACCTGCTCCTGGGCCTGCTTGGAGTTCGTCCCCTTGGGGATGTTGACGATGATGTTCTTCGAGCCCTGGGTCTGAACCTCGGCCTCGGAGACGCCCAGACCGTTGACCCGCCGCTCGATGATCCCGACCGCGGTGTTCATGTTGGTCTGGTTGATCGCGTTCGGCTTGCCGGGCTGGTTCTGTGCCTCCAGCGTGATCGACGTGCCGCCGGCCAGGTCGATGCCCAGTCGTGGCGTGGTGTGCCCGGACAGGAACATCCCGCCGGTGAGCGCGACCATGGCGATGAGGATCAGAGCCAGGGCACGCCCCGGCCTGCCCTGACCGCCGGACGGCCCTCGGCCCTTCTTGGGTGCTGCCACCTTCTCGTTTCTCCCTGTCCAACCGCCCCGCGCCGGGTACGCGCCCGAGCGGCCACGAAGTGTAGTGGGGACCCTGCCCCCGCAGACGACCGCACGGTCCCGGGGACGCCGCGCGCCGGTGGGCGCGCGACGTCCCCGGGATCGTGAGAACTACTTGGAGTCGGCGTCGCCGTCGGTCTTGCTCTCGTCCTTGGCGTCCTTCGCGTCCTTGACTTCCTTGACCGAGGCGTCCTCGGGCTCGACGTCGTCGGCCGCGTCGTCCTTGGTCAGGTCGATCCTGGCGACCTCGGCGGAGTCGGACTCGCCGGTCAGCGAGGAGGCGTCGTCGGGAACGACCGTGCCGTCCGCGTCCAGCTCCGGGTCGTCACCGTGCACGATGCGGTTGTACTCCGCGTCGTCCAGGACGGCGCCGATGGAGTTCTTCGCGTAGATGGCGTGCACGCCGGGAGCGACCTCGAGGATAACGGTGTCGTCGTGGACTTCCTTGACGGTGGCGTACATGCCCCCGATCGTCCGGACGCCGGTGCCGGGCTGCATGTCGTTGCGCATCTGCGCGGCCGCCGCCTGCTTCTTCTTGGCGGAACGGGTCATCAGGAACATGGCCCCGATGAGCACGATGAAGGGGAGGAGAGTCAAGATATCCACGGGACGGGAATTCCTTCGCACGACCGCGCTGGAATGCGGCCTGTATATACGGGGGTGGGTACACCGACCGGTAAGGGCGGCATCGGCGGAGTCTAAGCGAGTCCGCATCGTTGGAACAACGCCCAGCATGGCACCGGGGTTCCTGTGCACGCGAACCTGTGACCCATCACGCCCCGAACAGACCCTGTTGTCCCTTTGCTCCATGCTGCGGCGGGACCAGTCCCAGATGCGCCCAGGCCGCCGGGGTGGCGACGCGGCCGCGCGGGGTCCTGGCCAGCAGTCCTTCCCGTACGAGGAAGGGCTCGGCGACCTCCTCGACGGTCTCCCGCTCCTCCCCCACCGCGACCGCCAGTGTGGACAGCCCCACCGGGCCGCCGCCGAAGAGCTTCAGCAGGGCGCCGAGGACGGCGCGGTCCAGCCGATCGAGTCCGCGGGCGTCAACCTCGTACACCTTGAGGGCGGCCATCGCGATCTCCCGGTCGATCGTGCCCTCCGCCTTGACCTGGGCGTAGTCGCGGACGCGGCGCAGCAGGCGGTTGGCGATACGGGGGGTGCCGCGGGAGCGTCCGGCGATCTCGGCGGCGCCCTTCACGTCGATGGCGACGTCGAGGAGGCGGGCCGAGCGGTGGATGACGCGCTCCAGTTCGGCGGGGGCGTAGAACTCCATGTGCCCGGTGAAGCCGAAGCGGTCGCGCAGCGGGGGCGGCAGCAGCCCGGCCCGGGTGGTGGCCCCGACCAGGGTGAAGGGGGGCAGTTCGAGTGGGATGGCGGTGGCGCCGGGGCCCTTGCCGACGATGACGTCGACCCGGAAGTCCTCCATCGCCATGTAGAGCATTTCCTCGGCGGGCCGGGACATGCGGTGGATCTCGTCGAGGAAGAGGACCTCGCCCTCCTGGAGGGAGGAGAGGATCGCCGCGAGGTCGCCGGCGTGCTGGATGGCGGGGCCCGAGGTGATCCTGATCGGGGCGTTCATCTCCGCCGCGATGATCATCGAAAGAGTGGTCTTGCCGAGGCCCGGGGCGCCGGAGAGCAGTACGTGGTCGGCGGTGGCGCCGCGGGCGAGGGCGGCCTTGAGGACCAGGTCGAGCTGTTCGCGGACCTTCTCCTGGCCGACGAACTCCTCCAGGTCCTTGGGGCGCAGCGCCGCCTCGACCGCGGTGTCCTCGCCGTCGAGATGACCGGCGTCGACCAGCCGGTCGTCGAGGACCGGGCCGGTCGGCTCGTCGGTCTCGGGTCCGGGCTCGTCCCAGTTCATCAAGGGCCTCTTCGGTGGTTCGGTGCCGGTCAGCGTGCGCGGTTGAGAGTCTGCAGGGCGGCCCGCAGCAGCTGCGGCACGGGGGGTGCCGTGCCCTCGGCGACGGCGGCCTCCGCCTGCGGGGCGACGGCGCTGACGGCCTCGTCGGCCTCGCGGCTCGCGTAACCGAGGCCGATGAGGGCGGCCTGGAGCTGGTCGCGCCAGCCGGAGGTGACAGAGGTGCCGATGCCCTGCTGGCCGATGTGCGCGCCGACCGGTTCGCCGAGCCGGTCCTTGAGCTCCAGGAGCAGCTTCTGCGCGCCCTTCTTGCCGATGCCGGAGACGGCGGTCAGCGCCTTCTCGTCGCCGGTGGAGACCGCGAGGCGCAGGGCGTCGGGGCTGTGGGTGGCGAGCATGGCCTGGGCGAGGCGGGGGCCGACGCCGCTGGCGGTCTGGAGGAGCTCGAACACCTGCCGCTCGTCGTCGTCCGCGAAGCCGTACAGCGTGAGCGAGTCCTCGCGGACGACCAGCGAGGTGGCGAGCTTGGCCTCCTTGCCGACGCGCAGGTCGGCGAGGGTGTGCGGGGTGCACTGGACCGCCATGCCGATGCCGCCGACCTCGATGACGGCGGTGGTCGGGGCCAGGGCGGCCACCGGGCCGGAGACGAAAGCGATCATGCGGTGCGGCCTTTCAGCGTGCGGGACGTGCCGGGAGCCCCGGGCGGGCCGGGCGGGCGGGAAACCCCGGGCGCACGGGAGGCGCCTGGGGCGCCGGCCGCCCCGGGTGTGCGGGACGCGCCGGACGTGCGGTGGGCGGCGACGGCCTGCTGGAGCCGGTTCTGCGCGGGGGCGCGCCAGATGTGGCAGATGGCCAGGGCCAGGGCGTCGGCGGCGTCGGCGGGCTTGGGCGGTGCGTCCAGCCTCAGCAGGCGGGTCACCATGGCGCCGACCTGGTCCTTGTCGGCGCGGCCGGATCCGGTGACCGCCGCCTTGACCTCGCTGGGGGTGTGCAGGGCGACGGGGATGCCGCGGCGGGCGGCGCAGAGCATGGCGACCGCGCTGGCCTGCGCGGTGCCCATCACGGTGCGTACGTTGTGCTGGGCGAAGACGCGCTCGACGGCGACGAAGCCCGGGGAGTGCTCGTCGAGCCACTGGTCGATGCCGCGCTCGACGGCGACGAGCCGGTCGCCCAGCTCCGCGTCGGAGGAAGTGCGCACGACGCCGACGCCGATCATGGTCAGGGGTCTTCCCGCGACTCCTTCGACCACGCCGACGCCGCACCGGGTCAGCCCCGGGTCAATGCCCAGAACCCGCATGGAGCCCCCTGTCCTCAGCCCGTCGCCGGCGCGCCGCGCCCGCTCGATCATCTGCGTCCGCTCGATCATCTGTTCCCGCAGGCTATCGGCTCGCACTGACAATCCGTCGCAACCACAGGACGACGGGCCGACGGGGAGTGCCCCGTCGGCCCGTCGTGTGAGGCCTGTCGGCCGCGCCGTCAGGCGTCGACCTTCTCCATGACCTCGTCGGACACGTCGAAGTTGGCGAAGACGTTCTGCACGTCGTCGCTGTCCTCCAGCGCGTCGATGAGCTTGAAGATCTTGCGGGCGCCCTCCTCCTCCAGCTCGACCTGCATGGTCGGGAGGAAGTTGGCCTCGGCGGAGTCATAGTCGATGCCCGCCTCCTGGAGCGCGGTGCGCACCGCGACCATGTCGGTGGCCTCGCTGACCACCTCGAAGGTCTCGCCGAGGTCGTTGACCTCCTCGGCGCCCGCGTCCAGGACCGCGCCGAGGACGTCGTCCTCGGTCAGCTCGCCCTTGGGCACGATCACGACGCCCTTGCGGTTGAACAGGTACGAGACGGAGCCCGGGTCGGCCATGGAGCCGCCGTTCCGGGTCATCGCGACACGTACGTCGGACGCGGCACGGTTGCGGTTGTCGGTGAGGCACTCGATGAGCACCGCGACACCGTTGGGGCCGTAGCCTTCGTACATGATCGTCTCGTAGTCGGCGCCGCCCGCTTCGAGACCGCCACCGCGCTTGACCGCGGAGTCGATGTTCTTGTTGGGGACGGAGCTCTTCTTCGCCTTCTGGATGGCGTCGACGAGCGTGGGGTTGCCGTCGGGGTCCACGCCGCCGGAGCGCGCCGCGACCTCGATGTTCTTGATCAGCTTCGCGAAGAGCTTGCCGCGCTTGGCGTCAATCACGGCCTTCTTGTGCTTCGTCGTAGCCCATTTAGAGTGGCCGGACATCTGCCTTCTCCTTCGCGTCACCAAAATCGAGTCGAACCCGAGAGATCCTACCGGGGTCCGCTCAGTTCACCGCGCGCACCATGTCCACGAACAGAGCGTGCACGCGATGGTCGACGGTCAGTTCGGGATGGAACGAGGTGGCGAGGGCGTTTTCCTGCCGGACGGCCACGATATGCCCACCGTGTTCGGCGATGACCTCGGTCTCGGCCCCGACGGACTCGACCCACGGCGCGCGGATGAACACACCGTCCACCGGGCCGCCTTCGACGCCGCCGACCTCGACCGCGGCCTCGAACGACTCGTTCTGCCGGCCGAAGGCGTTGCGCCGCACGATCATGTCGATGCCGCCGATGGTCTCCTGGCCCGAGCGGGGGTCGAGGATCTTCTCGGCCAGCAGGATCATTCCGGCGCAGGTGCCGTAGACCGGCATGCCGGCCCTGACCCGCTCGCGCAGCGGCTCCATCATGCCGAAGAGCACGGCCAGTTTGGACATGGTGGTGGACTCGCCGCCGGGTATGACCAGGCCGTCGACCTCGGCGAGCTCCTCGGGGCGCCGGACCGGCCTGGCCAGGGCGTCCGCCGAGGCCAGGGCGATCAGATGCTCCCGTACGTCGCCCTGGAGAGCCAGCACGCCGATCAGGGGGGTGTCGCTCATCAGTGGTTACCAGCCGCGGTTGGCGTAGCGCTCGGACTCGGGCAGGGTGTCGCAGTTGATGCCGACCATGGCCTCGCCCAGGTTGCGGGAGGCGTCCGCGATGACCTTCGGGTCGTCGTAGAAGGTGGTGGCCTTCACGATGGCGGCGGCGCGCTTGGCCGGGTCGCCGGACTTGAAGATGCCGGAGCCGACGAAGACGCCCTCGGCGCCGAGCTGGCGCATCAGCGCGGCGTCGGCCGGGGTGGCGACGCCACCGGCGGAGAACAGCACGACGGGCAGCTTGCCGAGCTCCGCGACCTCCTTGACCAGCTCGTAGGGGGCGCGGAGGTCCTTGGCCGCGGCGTACAGCTCGTTGTTGTCGAAGCCGCGCAGCCGGGCGATCTCGTTCTTGATCTGGCGCAGGTGGCGTACGGCCTCGACGACGTTGCCGGTGCCGGCCTCGCCCTTCGAGCGGATCATGGCCGCGCCCTCGGCGATGCGGCGCAGGGCCTCGCCCAGGTTGGTGGCGCCGCAGACGAAGGGGGTGGTGAAGGCGAACTTGTCGCTGTGGTTGACCTCGTCGGCCGGGGTGAGGACCTCGGACTCGTCGATGTAGTCGACGCCGAGGGACTGGAGCACCTGGGCCTCGACGAAGTGGCCGATGCGGGACTTGGCCATGACGGGGATGGAGACGGCCCCGATGATCTCCTCGATCATGTTGGGGTCGGACATCCGGGCCACGCCGCCGTCCTTGCGGATGTCGGCCGGGACCCGCTCCAGGGCCATGACGGCGACGGCGCCCGCGTCCTCGGCGATCTTCGCCTGTTCGGCGTCGACGACGTCCATGATCACGCCGCCCTTGAGCTGCTCGGCCATGCCACGCTTGACGCGGGCGGTGCCGGTGGCGGGGTACTCGGCGGACTGCGGGGTGCTGGGAAGCGTGGACACGGGACCTCACTCGGTGAAAAGACGCTGGTGACTGCAATGCCGAGCAAACGCCCCGGGACCAGTCCACAGCAAGGGCCAATGGACAGGCCGTGGATCGTTTTGGCCCTGGACCGATCCCCGGATCGGCCCTGGACCGGTCCCGGCTCAGCGGCTGTCAGGTGCCGGGCCGGTCCGCGAGGGCCACCGGTGGGGCGTCGTCCATCTCGAAGGCGAGCGGGAACGGGGCGTGCCCGGCCAGTCGGAAGAGCCGGACGGTACGGTGCCGGCGCAGGGCGCGGGCGGCGCGTACGGAGTCGTTGTGGAAGCGTCGGGCCATGGGGACGCGGCGTACGGCGGCGGCCAGTTCGGTGGCAGCCTCCTCGCCGCCGGGGATCTCCTTCACCGCGTCGACCTGGGCCGGTTCGCCGAAGACGGCGCGCAGGGCGGTGCTCAGTTCGCTCTCGGCGACCTCGCGGTGGTCCTCCTCGGCCTGGCGGGCGGCGTGCGCGGCCTCGTACAGGACGATCGAGGCGGCCGGGTCCAGGACGCCGGAGGTGGCCAGCTCCTGGGTGACCGAGGCGCGGCGCAGCAGTTGGGCGTCGAGGGCGGCGCGGGCGGCGTCGATCCGGGAGTGCAGCCGGTCGAGCCGGCCTGCGGTCCAGCTGAGGTACACGCCGACCGCGATGAGGGCGACGACGATCCAGACGATGAGGGTTACGGTCACGGGCCCACACGCTACCGTCGCCGGGGGCCCCCGCTTCAACGGGAGCCCCGGGGCTCAGTCCCGGGCCAGCCCGAATCGGGCCCGCAGCCCGGAGCGTTCGTCCGCCGCGACCGAGGCGGCCCCGTCGGTCACCGTCTCGTACACCGCGAGGATGTCGGCCCCCACCGTCGCCCAGTCGAAGCGCCGTACGTGGGCCTCGCCGCGCTCGCGCAGTCCGGCCCGGCGCTCGGGGTCGCCCAGCAGCCGGATCGCGGCGGCGGCCAGCGCGTCGGCGTCCTCATTGGCGAAAAGGTCGCCCGCCGCGCCCTGGTCCAGCACCTGTGCGAAGGCGTCCAGGTCGCTCGCCAGCACCGGCGCACCGGCCGACAGCGCCTCGACCAGGATGATGCCGAAGCTCTCGCCGCCGGTGTTGGGGGCCACGTACACATCGACGCTGCGCAGCAGCCGGGCCTTGTCCTCGTCGCTGACCATGCCGAGGAACTCGACGCGCTCGCGCAGTTCCTTCGGCAGGGTCTGAACCGCCTCCTCCTCGTCGCCGCGCCCGGCGACCAGCAGCCGGGCCTCGGGATGGGCGGCGAGGATCGCGGGCAGCGCCTTCATCAGGACGGGCAGGCCCTTGCGGGGTTCGTCGATGCGGCCGATGAAGCCGAGGGTCCCGCCCTGCCATGCGGCCTTCGGTTCGGCCTTGGCGAAGAAGCCGACGTCGACGCCGTTGGGGATGACGACGGCGTCCCCGCCGAGGTGCTCGACCAGGGTGCGCCGGGCGTACTCGCTGACGGCGATCCGGGCGCTGATCTTCTCCAGCGCGGGCTGGAGGATCGGGTACGCGGCGATCATCGCCCGGGAGCGCGGGTTGGAGGTGTGGAAGGTGGCCACGATCGGCCCCTGCGCCGCCCAGCAGGCCAGCAGGCCCAGCGACGGGGAGGTCGGCTCGTGGATGTGGATGACGTCGAACGTGCCGTCGTGGAGCCAGCGCCGCACCCGGGCCGCCGACAGGAAGCCGAAGTTCAGCCGGGCGACGGAACCGTTGTACGGAACGGGGACGGCCCGGCCCGCCGAGACGACGTAAGGCGGCAGTGGCGTCTCGTCGTCGGCGGGGGCCAGGACGGAGACCTCGTGGCCGAGCCGGATCAGGTGTTCGGCGAGGTCGCGGATGTGGAACTGCACGCCGCCCGGTACGTCCCAGGAGTACGGGCAGACGATGCCGATCTTCACGTGGGTTCCCCCCGGGGGTCCAGGTCGTCCAGCCAGAGCCGCTGGAGCATGTGCCAGTCCTCCGGGTGTTCGGCGATGCCGCCGGCGAAGGCGTCGGCCATCGCCTGGGTCATGGCGGCGGTCTTCTCGGCGCGGGTGCCTTCTGCCGGCGCCTCGACCGCCGGGTGGATGCGCCCCTTCATCACGGGTGTGCCGTCGTACCAGAGTGTTACCGGCATCAGCAGCGCGCCGGTCTGCTGGGCGAGCAGCGCCGGGCCCGCGGGCATCCGGGCGGTGGCGCCGAAGAACGACACCTCGACGCCGGACGCGGACAGGTCCCGGTCCGCGACCAGGCAGATCAGACCGCCCGCGCGCAGCCGCCGGGCCAGGGTTCCGAACGCGGCCCCGCCACTGTGCGGCAGGACCTCCATGCCCAGGCCCTCGCGGTAGGCGACGAACCGGTCGTAGAGCGTCGCGGGCTCCAGGCGTTCGGCGACGGTGGTGAAGGGGACCTTGAGGTCGGTGGTGACCCAGGCTCCCGCGAGGTCCCAGTTGGCCAGGTGCGGCAGGGCGACGATCACGCCCTTCCCGGCGTCCAGGCCCTCGGTCAGGTGGTGGACGTCGGCGATGTCGATGCTGTCCTTGATGCGCTGGGGGCTCCAGGTGGGCAGCCGGAAGGACTCCATCCAGTAGCGCATGTAGGAACGCATCCCGGCCCGCGACAGCTCAGCCAGCCGTTCCGGACCCGCGTCGGGGACGACCCGGGCCAGGTTCGACTCCAGACGCAGCACGCTCTTGCCGCGCCGCTTCCACACCTGGTCGGCGATGGTGGAGAAGAGCCGGGCGGCGGCGGGCTCGGGCAGCTTCTTGACGGCGCCCCAGCCCAGTCCGTAGAGCCCGTCGGTGAGCCGCCCCTTCAGGTCGGACGCGTCGGCGCTCACCGGTCGCCCTCGCTCCTCTGGCCGACCTGGCCGGCCTGACCGGCGGAACCGGCGGCGGACGGGTCCACGGCGGCCGGTCCCGAGGCGGTCTCCGCGGCGTCCGCCTCGGCGGATTCGCGGCGTACGGTCACGACGCGCTGGATCAGCGTCACGAGGCTGCCCGCGGCGACGATCCACAGCGCGATCGGCAGCAGGATGTCGATACCGGGGACGCCGAAGGTGTGCAGTCCGGCGAGACCGGCGGCGACCAGCGAGATCACCAGGCGCTCGGCGCGCTCCACGAGGCCGTTGACCGCGACCGGCAGACCGATCGACTCGCCGCGCGCCTTGGTGTACGAGACCACCTGGCCGCTGGCCAGGCAGAAGATCGCGACGGCGCACAGGATGGTGTCGTCACCGCCGCCCGCGTACCAGAGGGCGAATCCGGCGAAGATCGCCCCGTCGGCGACCCGGTCCAGCGTCGAGTCGAGGAACGCGCCCCACCGGCTGGAGACCCCGGCCTGCCGCGCCATGTTGCCGTCGACGAGGTCGGAGAAGACGAAGATCGTGATGACGATCGTGCCCCAGAAGAACTCCCCCATGGGGAAAAAGACCAGCGCACCTGCCATCACTCCGGCCGTGCCGACGAGAGTGACCGCGTCGGGGCTGACCCCGAGGCGGAGCAGCAGAGCGGCGAACGGTGTGAGGACACGCGTGAAAAATGCACGCGCGTACTTGTTCAGCATGGCCTTCCCGAGGGTTCGGTTCGCCGGGCGGCCCCTTCGGCCGCCGGCTGGCCCATCGTAGTCACCGCCGGTGCCTTCCACCGGACGGGCACCCGCCGCCGGGTGTCACACCGGTCCCGGCAGGGGCCGGGCGTGTACGCGCCGCTGTGGCCCGTGCCGGTGCCCGGCTTCCGGGGTGTGCCGGTGCGCGCCGTACGAACCCTGCCGCGCGCGCCGTACGAACCGCGCCGTGCGCGACGTACGAACCGCGCCGTGCGCGACGTAGGGGCAGGGCCCGTCCGTACGAACCGCTCCGTGCGCGACGTATGGACGGGACCCTGTCGCGGTGCCAAGCTCGAAGGACCGCGGGCGTCGCCGAAGCCGCCGCGGCGGCCTCCCCGTGCCCGTGACCACCGCTGCTCCGCGCGCGGTCGCCCTCCCCCGCACCGCGCCATCGACCGGGAGGCACGCACCATGGGCGACAAGGCACACGGACACCCCGGGGCCGCCGGAGGAGTACCGACGGCCGGCCACCCCTCCGCCGTACGGAACGTGGTGCTGGTCGGCCCCAGCGGATCGGGCAAGACCACGCTGGTCGAGGCGCTGGCCCTGACGGCGGGAGCCGTGAACCGGGCCGGGCGGGTCGAGGACGGGGCGACCGTCTCCGACTACGACGAGATCGAGCGGCGCCGACGGCGTTCCGTACAGCTCTCGCTGGTCCCGGTGGCCTGGGACGGCTGCAAGATCAATCTGCTGGACACCCCCGGATACGCGGACTTCGTCGGGGAGCTGCGGGCCGGTCTGCGCGCGGCGGACGCGGCCCTGTTCGTCGTCTCCGCGGCCCAGGACGCGGCGACCGTGGCCGCGACCACCCGGGCCGCCTGGGAGGAGTGCGCGCTCGTCGGCATGCCACGCGCGATCGTCGTGACGCACCTGGACACCGCCCGCACCTCCTTCGACGACATGAACCGGATCTGCGCCGAGGCCTTCGGGGGCGAGGACCCCGACGCCGTACTGCCCCTGTACCTGCCCGTGCTGGGGCCCGAGGGCGCCGATGGGCACGCCCCGCTGACGGGGCTCACCGGGCTGCTGAGCCGACGCGTCCTCGACTACTCCTCGGGGGAACGCGCCGAGCGGCCCCCGGCGCCCGACCAGGAGGAGCCCCTTCGGGCGGCCCGGGATCGGCTGATCGAGGGGATCATCGCCGAGAGCGAGGACGAGTCCCTGATGGACCGCTATCTCGCCGGAGAGGACCTCGACGTCGCGATGCTGATCGCCGACCTCGAACGGGCCGTCGCCCGGGGCTCCTTCCACCCCGTCCTCACGGCGGCGCCAGCGGCCGAGGGCGCCCGGCAGGGTATCGGCACGGTGGAGCTGCTGGATCTGATCACCCGCGGCTTCCCGACCCCACTGGAGCGCACCCCGCCCACCGTCACCTCCCCGTCGGGCGAGCCCCGGCCCGCCCCGGTCTGCGATCCCGGGGGCCCGCTGGTCGCCGAGGTCGTCAAGACGGCCTCCGACCCGTACGTGGGCCGGGTCTCGTTGGTCCGCGTCTTCTCCGGCACCCTGCGCCCCGACGACTCCGTACACCTCTGCGGCCACGGTCTGGACGCCACGGGACGCGCGCCCCGCCCCTGTCACGAGGCGGAGATCCGCGTCGGGGCGCTCACCTCACCGTTCGGCCGCCGGCAGCACGCTCTGGACCGGTGTGTCGCGGGCGATCTGGCGTGCGTGGCCCGGCTCGGTGAGGCGGAGACCGGCGACACGCTCTCCCCGGCCGGCGACCCCGTCCTGATCGAACCCTGGTCGACGCCCGACCCGCTGCTCCCGCTGGCCGTACGGGCGCACGGCAAGGCGGACGAGGACAAGCTGTCGCAGGGCCTGGCCCGGCTGGTCGCCGAGGACCCCACGCTGCGGCTCGAACAGAACCCGGACACCGGTCAGGTCGTCCTGTGGTGCCTGGGCGAGGCCCACCAGGAGGTGGCCCTGGAGCGGCTGCGCAGCCATTACGGCGTCCAGGTCGACGCGGAACGGCATCGGGTGCCGCTGCGCGAGACGTTCGCCGGGCGGGCCGCCGGGCGCGGACGGCACGTCAAACAGTCGGGCGGTCACGGCCAGTTCGCGATCTGCGAGATCGAGGTGGAGCCGCTGCCGCCGGGCTCGGGCATCGAGTTCGTCGACAAGGTCGTCGGCGGTTCGGTGCCGCGTCAGTTCGTTCGCTCGGTGGAGAAGGGCGTGCGGGCCCAGGCCGCCCGGGGGCTGGGCGCCGGGCACCCCTTGGTCGACGTGCGCGTCACCTTGCTGGACGGCAGGGCGCACTCGGTCGACTCATCGGACGCCGCCTTCCAGGCCGCCGGGGCGCTCGCGCTGCGCGAGGCCGCGTCCGACACCCGTATCCAGCTCCTGGAACCGGTGTGCGAGGTGAGCGTCCTGATCCCCGACGACTACGTGGGTCCGGTGATGAGCGACCTCTCGGGGCGGCGAGGGCGTGTCGTGGGCACCGAGCAGAGTCCGGACGGGCACACCCTCGTACGGGCCGAGGTGCCGGAGATCGAGGTCGGCCGGTACGCGGTGGACCTGCGCTCCCTGTCGCACGGCACGGGCCGCTTCGACCGCGCGTACGCCCGGCACGAGGCGATGCCGCCGCAGGTGGCGGACCGGGTCCGGGCGGAGCGGTCGGACGGGGCCCCCGGCGCGTGACCGGCGCACTGTCGCACACGCCGTTCGACGCACGCGGGTGACGGGCAGTGGTGTGATCAGGACGATACGCTGTGGTCGCAGCTCAGAAGGTATGCCGCGTACGGTAGTTGGGCACACCGCAGGAGCAGACGTGCGGCGAGTGGGGGCGACAGGTGGCCAACGACGGATTCGACTTCTCACCCGGGGCCCAGGTCCCGATCCAGGGCTCGGGCGGCCAGACCGTGGCGACCAATGCCCTGGCCTCGGCGGCGTATCGGGACAGTCCGGTGGAGACGATCCTCGACGCCAACAGCGAGTGGCACAAATCGGTGGTGAAGCCGGGCTCCTCGAAACTCTTCAAGTCCGACTACTTCAAGCCGAATCTGGGCGAGGCGTTCGCCCGTGCCGTCCAGGAGCGGATGCTCGGCGGCGCCCGCAAGGCGCTCATCCAGTCCTTCGGCACGGACCCGCAGACCGTGGTGGAGCACTGCCTGTCGGCGAACAACCTGCGCAAGGCCCGTGACACCCGGCTCACCCTGGTGACCGTGGTGTTCGGCGTCCTGTTCCTGCCCGGCATGCTGGCCTGGGTGATCGCCTTCCGGGTCCGGGACGCGCTCAACAAGTCCAAGGACACGGCGTTCCGCGCGGTCGGCACGGTCCTCCTGACCGCCTTCGGGATCGGCGCGCTGGTCCTGATGGTCAAGCTTCCCCTGGACGGACTGCTCGCGCTCTATGTCCGGGGCGCGCTCATCGCCCCGGTGATCGGCTGGCTGATCGCCAAGCGGATCGCGGAGACCTCGGCCAAGGACATGCGGGCCCGCTGGGAAGGCCTGCTCTCCGGCGCCGGGGTGATCGCGAAGATCCCCGAGGCGGTGCCGAAGAATCCCAACGAGACCGCCCGCGAGGCCCTCCGCCAGGGCCTGGAGAAGCTGTCGGCCGAGCAGCAGTCGAACGCCGTCTTCTACGCCGGTCCCAAGGGCGTCCTCGGGATGGGCACCCGCTGGGGCAGCTGGCAGCTGGCCGAGGAGCTGCTCCCCAAGGACCCGACGAGGGAGATCCACCAGTTCCGCAGCTGGGACCTGATCCGGATCATCCACGACCAGCTGAAGATGCTGGAGCGCGGACCGCTCAACACCGGCGGCTTCCCGAAGCCGTCCGTGAAGCACTGGATCGTCTCGCCCATCGGGGAGAACGCCGACTCCGTCACACGCCCCGAGGGGGAGGACGTCGCCACCTTCCAGGTGAAGCCCCACGAGATACAGCGGATCTGCAACCACCAGCAGTTCGGCAGCGGCGACCGGCATTACCTGGGCGTCCAGTTCACCCTGTGGGACGGCCAGCTGGTGATCACCATGATGATCACCGTCACCGTGCTCCACGAGACCCTGCGCATCGAGGTCACGGGCCATGCGCTGGGGCCGGTGCACGGCCTGTTCCTCTCCAAGCCGGCGGCGAAGACGAAGACCGTCAACAAGACCGTCCGCTTCTGGGAGACCCGGGACATCCAGCTGGCGCTGGTGGACGCCAAGGAGGTCGTCCGGCTGGCCCTGCGGGCCCCGCTCACCTGGTATCCGCCGCTGCTGGACTACCTGGGCGGGAAGATAGTGCTGCCCGAGCCGTTCGGGCTGCGGCACGCGTGGGCGGCCAAGCCGTGGAACCACCGCTTCATGGCGGACGACGCGATGCGCGCCGCCACGCCGGTACTCCGGGCCGTGCACACGGCGGCGATGCGGGTCCTCGCGGAGAACGGCGTCGACACGGAGCGCTTCGACAACCGCTCGATGATACTGAGCGGCCTCGTCCAGGACCCGGCCCCGCGCAAGGCCGACGTCTACGACGCGTAGGAACGTGACGTGAGAGGGGGAGGCCCGGTCGGCCCTCCCCCTTTCACGTACCGCGCTCAGCGGGCAGGCAGCTCGCCCTTCGGCCAGGCGTCGGCCAGCATCGCCCGGGTGTCGCCCAGCAGCTGGGGCAGCACCCTGGTGTGGCCGATGACCGGCATGAAGTTGGCGTCCCCGCCCCAGCGCGGCACCAGATGCTGGTGCAGATGCGCGGCGATCCCGGCACCGGCCACGGAGCCCTGGTTCATGCCGATGTTGAAGCCGTGCGCCCCGGAGGCCGCCCGCAGCGCGCCCATCGCCCGCTTGGTGAAGTCCGCCAGCTCCGCCGTCTCCGGGCCGTCCAGCTCGGTGTAGTCGGCCACATGACGGTAGGGGACGACCATGAGGTGACCACCGTTGTACGGGTACAGGTTCAGCACCGCGTAGACGTGTTCGCCGCGCGCCACGAGGAGCCCGTCCTCGTCGGATTTGGCGGGGATCGAACAGAACGGACAGCCGTCCTCCGCGCCCGGGCCGCTCGGCTTGTTCTCGCCCTGGATGTACGCCATCCGGTGGGGAGTCCACAGGCGCTGGAATGCGTCGGGCGTCCCCACGCCGATCTGCTGCTCCGGCTCACTCGTCATGCCGATCAGCATATTGCGTCACCCCGGCGGAGCGTGTCGCCGGGGCCGCACCGCCCGGCCGCCCGCGATGCTGAGGCGATGAGCGACGGACCCGCCCCCGAGCCACCCGACCGGCTGACCCGCTGGGAGCAGCGCGCGGAGGTTCCGCTCTTCGCCGCGGGGCTGCTCTTCCTGACCGGTTACGCGGTCCGGGTGCTGACCCCGCACGACGACGAGCCCTGGAACGACCTCGCCCTGATCCTCGTCTGGTCGACCTGGCTGCTGTTCCTCGTGGACTACGGGGCCCGGCTGCGGCTCAGCGGACTGGGCGCGCGCTTCCCGCGTACGCACTGGCTCGACACCCTGGTCCTGCTGCTGCCCCTGCTGCGCCCGCTGCGCATGGTCAAGGTGTACACGGCGGTGCAGCGACGCCGCGACCGCCCGCGGCTCGGTCTGTACGCGCGAGTGATCTCGTACGCGGGACTGACCGCCGCCCTGCTCGGCTTCGCCGCCTCGCTCGCCGTCTACCACCTGGAGCACTCGGCCCCCGGCGCCTCCATCCGTACCTTCGGCGACGCGGTGTGGTGGGCGTGCGCGACGCTCACGACGGTCGGTTACGGGGACGCCGCACCGGTCACGTTCTGGGGCCGGACGGTCGCGGCGGGGCTGATGGCCGGCGGCCTGGCGCTGCTGGGCGCGGTCACGGGGTCGTTCTCGTCCTGGCTGATCCAGGTGTTCACCCGGGAGGACGAGAGACGGCCCCCGGAGCGCGGTTGATGACGCTCCGGGGGCCGTTCCTGTCGTACGGATCCTGTCGTACGGATCAGACCTGTACGCGGTCCTCGACGGCCTTCGCGATCTTGGCGAGGGCCTCGTCGGCCGGGATGCCGTTCTCCTGGGATCCGTCGCGGTAGCGGAAGGAGACGGCGCCGTTGGCCATGTCCTCATCACCAGCGATGATCATGAAGGGCACCTTGGCCTTCTGCTGGTTGCGGATCTTCTTCTGCATCCGGTCCGAGGAGGCGTCCACGTCCACCCGCAGCCCCTGCTTGCGCGCCTTGGCGGCGAACTTTTGGAGGTAGGGGATGTGGGCGTCGCCGATCGGGATGCCGACGGCCTGGACCGGTGCGAGCCAGACCGGGAACGCGCCCGCGTAGTGCTCCAGGAGCACGGCGAAGAAGCGCTCGATGGAACCGAACAGGGCACGGTGGATCATGACCGGGCGCTGCTTGGAACCGTCCGGGCCGGTGTACTCCAGGTCGAAGCGCTCCGGCAGGTTGAAGTCGAGCTGCACGGTCGACATCTGCCAGGTACGGCCGATGGCGTCTCGGCACTGCACCGAGATCTTCGGACCGTAGAACGCGGCGCCGCCCGGGTCCGGGACCAGGGGCAGACCCTGCTTCTCGGCGACCTGACGCAGTGTCTCGGTGGCCTCTTCCCAGGTCTCGTCGGAGCCGACGTACTTCTCCGGGTCCTTGGTGGAGAGCTCCAGGTAGAAGTCGGTGAGCCCGTAGTCCCGGAGCAGGTTCAGCACGAAGGTGAGGGTGCGGTCGAGCTCCTCCGCCATCTGCTCCTTGGTGCAGTAGATGTGCGCGTCGTCCTGCGTGAAGCCGCGCGAGCGGGTCAGGCCGTGCACGACGCCCGACTTCTCGTACCGGTACACCGTGCCGAACTCGAAGAGACGCAGCGGCAGTTCGCGGTACGAGCGGCCCCGCGCGTCGAAGATCAGGTTGTGCATCGGGCAGTTCATCGGCTTGAGGTAGTAGTCCACCCCGTCGTCGAGCTGCATGGGCGGGTACATGCCGTCGGCGTACCAGTCCAGGTGGCCGGACTTCTCGAAGAGCTTGCCCTTGGTGGCGTGCGGGCTGTAGACGAACTCGTAGCCCTCCTCCTCGTGACGGCGGCGCGAGTAGTCCTCCATGGCCCGGCGGATGACGCCGCCCTTGGGGTGGAAGACCGCGAGGCCGGGGCCGATCTCGTCGGGGAAGGAGAAGAGGTCCAGCTCGTTGCCGAGCTTGCGGTGGTCGCGCTTGGCGGCCTCCTCCAGGAACTCCAGGTGCGCCTTCAGCTCGTCCTTGGTCGGCCAGGCGGTGCCGTAGATGCGCTGGAGCATCGGGTTCTTCTCGCTGCCGCGCCAGTACGCCGCGGCGTTGCGCATCAGCTTGAACGCCGGGATGAACCGGGTGGTGGGCAGGTGCGGACCCCGGCAGAGGTCCTTCCAGCACAGGTCGCCGGTCTTCGGGTCGAGGTTGTCGTAGATGGTCAGCTCGCCGCCGCCCACCTCGACGTCCGCGCCGTCGTCCGAGGAGGCGGAACCCTTGATGCCGATGAGCTCCAGCTTGTACGGCTCGTCGGCCAGCTCCTCGCGGGCGGCCTCGTCGGAGACCACGCGGCGGGAGAACTTCTGGCCCCGCTTCTGGATCTCCTGCATCTTCTTCTCGATGGCCTTGAGGTCCTCGGGCGTGAACGGCTTCTCGACGTCGAAGTCGTAGTAGAAGCCGTCCTTGACCGGCGGGCCGATGCCCAGCTTCGCGTCGGGGAAGAGTTCCTGCACGGCCTGGGCCATGACGTGCGCGGTGGAGTGGCGCAGGATGTTCAGGCCGTCCTCGGAGGAGATCTCCACCGGCTCGACGCTCTCGCCGTCCTGGAGCTCGTAGGAGAGGTCCTTCAACTCGCCACCGATGCGCGCGGCGACGACGGTGCGCTGACCGGGGAAGAGCTCGCCGGCCGTCGTGCCCGTCGTCACCACGTGCTCTTCCCGCTCGGAATCGCGTTGGATGATCACACGGACGTCTGACACCGGTCTCTCCTGACTGAGGGGATGCCCGCTCCATAGTGGCTAGGCACTATGGATCGTACCGAGCCGTACGCCCCCGGCGCGAACGCCTTCCGGGCCGGGCTACGGCTCCTCCCCCGCGCACGCCTCCTCGAAGAAGTCCACGTTCTCCTGGAGGGCCTTCATCAGCCGGTCCCGTTCGGCCTCGTCGACCTGGACGGGCGCGACCTGACAGGCCCCGGTGAGCCGCCGGAAGCCGCCCCGGTTCTCCAGCCGCCCCTCCACCCGGAGCGGCAGTCCGACCAGGTGGGCGTGGCCCGCGATGCGGTACGCCTCCTCGTCCAGCTCCACGCGGACGTGCGCGACCTCGGCCCCGGCCAGTACCCGCAGCCGTACGATTCCGGCGCCGCGCGGCCCCGAGCGGCGCAGCCGGACCACCGCGCCGGTCAGCCGCACCTGCACGGCGGGTTCGTCGCGGAGGTAGCGGGCTCCGGCGGCGCGCAGGGCGGGCAGGTCGCCCGGGGAGAACTCGACGGGCGCGGGGCGGGCCGGGCAGCCGTCCGGGGTGCCTGCGGCGGGCGCCCAGCGCAGGTCGATCCGGGCCCCCTCGGAGCCGCGCACCAGGGCGATCAGCGCCTCGGTCAGCTCCCGGCCGGCGCCCGCCGCGACCGCGCTGTCGAAGGCCTCCATGCCGCCGGTGGCCCGCTGGTAGTCCACCGCCTCGCGGGTGGCGTGCAGGGCGTGGCAGAGCCGCACCGCGACGGCGCGGCCGGAGGCGACGGGGACGTACGCGGTGAGGCTCCGGCCGTCGGCTCCGGGCCCGATCAGGGCGTCGTCCAGGACGGCGCGCGCTTTCCGGCGGTGCCGGGCCCCGTGGTAGCCGGCCCGGCCGCGGGCCGCGAGGGCCCCGGCCATGAGGACCTGCCGGGCGGCCGAGCGCAGCTCCTCCGCCTCGGTCCAGGCGGCGGCACCCGCGGCTGCGGCCGCCGACTCGGGGACCTCGCGCCACCAGCGGATCTCGTCGCTGGGCAGGGTGAGGGAGAGGAGGATGTCGCGGGCGGAGGGGGCGGCGCTGCGGCCGAGGGCGTCGAGGGCCTCCTCGATCAGCTCCCCGCTGTCGGGGAAGCCCGCGCTCTCGGGCACCAGCAGGCTGGTCGTCCCCGCGGCGGATCCGGGCGGGGTCCAGCGGCCGTAGCGTCCCGGTGCTCCCCCGCGCCTCTGCCAGCCGTGCCGGCGCAGGAGGGCCCCGAGGACAGCGGGGTCGGGGAGTTCCTCACCGGCCCCGGCGAGGGGCGGGGGCCCGGGGCGGGCGGTGGGATGCGAGCGGGCGGCGGGCAGTCCGGCTCCGCCCGTGGGCTCGTCCATCGACCGGTGCATCAGGGTCTCCCTCCGGCCCCGACCCGGGCCATGATGTCGCAGAGTGCGCGGTCGTCGAAGATCCGTGAGGTCGGGACGCGCACAGTGGTCCGGTGCCGGCCCGTCACCGCGTGGCCGGCCAGGTTGGTCCAGTAGCAGCAGTGGCGCAGGTCGAGGCCCCCGGGCCCGGCGCGCAGCCAGTCGTCCTGGCTGCGGGGGACGATCATCACGACCAGGATCTTGTGCACCGACACCGGGCTGCGGGCGAGCTTGACGAGGTGGGCGTTGTCGAGCGTGAAGGAGAACGCCCCGCCCGCCGGGTGCGGCGGTATCTGGTAGGTGCATTTGAGCTGCACCTTGATGGTCACCTCGTCGTCGACGGTGTGGGCCGGGGCGCCGTGGCTGACGTGCCAGTCGATGCCGTTGTCGGGGAAGGGCTGGGACAGGGAGCATCCCGCCGCCGCCGCGACGGCGTGCAGATAGCCCACCTGAAGGGTCTCCATGCAGGCGGTGGTGGCGAGGGAGCCGCGCAGCGGCGCGTCGAGCTGCTGCGGCGGCCGGGGCCCGATGGCCTCGGCGCGGGCGGTCCCCCCGGGGTCGGGCTGCGCGAGCGCCATGGCTCCGTGTGCCTTCCGGGCGTGCCGATCGATGGCAGGTGGTCTGCCGGCGGGTGTCGTGGGCTGGGCGGATCGACGGACGTCGGAGGCAACTTCCCGGCGTCTCAACTGTGTTGTCACCGCATCGGACCGCCCGCAAACGGCGTATCAGGCAAACAGCCCGGGTATCACCGATATCGGGCAGAGGAATCACTCCATCTGCCGTGCGGGTGCGAGGAGTTCGGGGATGATGCACTGGTTCGAGGGGCCACTGGCCGCTTTTGACACGGAGACAACAGGCGTGGACGTCGAGCGGGACCGGATCGTTTCGGCCGCTCTCGTCGCGCAGGACACCGCGGGCGGTCGCGTCCGCGTCACGCGCTGGCTGGTCAATCCGGGGGTCCCGGTTCCGCCGGGGGCGACCGAGATCCACGGTCTGACCGACGATCACCTTCAGCGCACCGGGCGCTGGCCCGCCCCGGTGATGGACGAGATAGCCCGGGCGCTGGCGGAGAGCTGCGCGACCGGGCGGCCGCTGGTGGTGATGAACGCCCCCTTCGACCTGACGCTGCTGGACCGGGAGCTGAAACGGCACCGGGCGTCGTCGCTGGCCGGCTACCTGGACGGGGTGCCGATGCGCGTCGTGGATCCGCGGGTGCTGGACAAGCACCTGGACCGCTACCGCAAGGGCCGTCGTACGCTCACGGATCTGTGCGCGAGTTACGAGGTGGTGCTCGACGGCGCCCATGACGCGGCGGCCGACGCGACGGCCTCGCTGGAGCTGGTGCGGGCGGTGTGCCGGCGCTTCTCGGCCCGGCTGGAGCGGGTGTCGCCGTCCGAGCTGCACGCCTTGCAGGCGACCTGGCACGCGGCCCAGGCGCGGGGCCTGGAGGCGTGGTTCGCGAAGAGCGGGACGCCGGAGACGGTGGATCCGGCGTGGCCGCTGCGCCCGGAACTGCCCGCGGCGGCGTGAGGGGTTCGAGGCGTGGGACATGCGAAAGCCGGTCCGCGTGATGCTGGCGGACCGGCTTTCCCCGGTGGGCGATACTGGGTTCGAACCAGTGACCTCTTCGGTGTGAACGAAGCGCTCTCCCACTGAGCTAATCGCCCGGGAACGGGTTGAACCATACAGGGCTCCGAGGGCTTCGTTCAAACCGCTTCCGGGCGGGGCTCTACTCAGGGCGCCGCGGCCGGGAAGTGAGTATCCGAGCGCATGTACGGGCCGGGGGGCCGGGCCCACACTCCCGTACATGGAACACGTGCCCCCGCCCGCCGAGGAACTGGCCCGCCTCGATCGAGAACTGGCCGAGCTGGACGCCCGCCGGGCCCAGCTGCTGACCCGGCGCACCTGGCTGCTCGCCGCGCTGCGGCCGCCCGCGCCGACGGCCGCCCCGGGCTGGAACCCGTCCGGCTGGGGAGCGCCTCCCGGTGCGCCCGCGCAGCCGTGGGGCTATGTGCCGAAGCAGCCGTCCGCCCCGCGCGGCGCGCAGAACGTCCTGCTGACGCTGGGCGGTCTGCTGCTGACGGTCGCGGCCGTCGCGTTCACCCTGGTGAGCTGGGGTTCGATGGGGATCGGCGGCCGGTCGGCCGTGCTGGCCGTGGTGACTCTGGGGGCGCTGGCCGCCCCGGCGGTGCTGCTGCGGCGGGGGCTGGCGGCCACCGCCGAGGCGCTGGCCGCCCTGGCCCTGGTGCTGACGCTGCTGGACGTCTACGCGGTCCACGCGGTGGCCGCGCCCGACGCCGACGGGCTCGGCTTCACGGCCGTCGCGTCGGCGGTGCTCGCGGCGCTGTGGGCGGCGTACGGGCTGGCGCTGGGCACGCTGCGCCTGCCGTTGCCGGCCGCCGTGGTGCTGGCGCAGTGGCCGCTGCCGCTCTGGGCCTGGGCCGCGGGCGCACCGGCGCTGGTGGTCGGGTGGGCGCTGCTGGCGACCGCGGTGCTGGACGGAGCGATCGCCCTGTGGGGCAAGGGCGCCGGGGTGCGGGTCACGGCGTGCGTCGGTGGATCGGCGATGGGGTTCTCGGCCCTGATGGTGGGCCTGGCGCTCTCCACGACGGCCTCCGGGCCGCTCGCGGCGGCGGCTCCGGGCGCGCTGCTGCTGGCCGCGGCCGCGGCGGCCCTGGCCGGAGCGTGGCGCGCGCCGAAGGGTTTCGCACGGACGGGCGGTGTGGTAGCGGGTCTCGCGGCGGTGGCCGCGGTGGGCGGCGTACCGGCCGCCGCGCTGCCGGACGGCTGGCGGGTGCTCGCGTATCTGCTGTGCGGCCTCGCCCTGACCGGGGTCGTACGGACAGGGGTGCCGAGGGACGCGGCGCGCGGGGTGCTGGCGGCGTCGGGGGTGGTGGTGGCCGGCGCCCTGGTGTGGGCGCTGCGGCCGCTCGCGGTGGTACTGCTGGGTCCGGGGACGCTGCTGTCGGACGTGTGGGCGGGGTCGCCGGAGGGCTTCCGGTCGGCGCTGGGGACGACGCTGCCGTGGTCGGAGCTGGCCGCGGCCCCGGTGGTGCTCGCGCTGGTGGCCGGGCTGCTGGGGGCGGCGCACCGGTGGTGGCCGTCGGTCGTGCGGATCTCGGCGCCGTTGGCCGCGCCGAGGACGGCGGACACCGGCACGCCGGAAGCGGAAGTACCGGGAGCGCCGGGAGCGGTCGGGGCCTCGGCGCCTTGGCCCGGCTGGTCCGGCTGGACCGCCTGGTCCGGCGCTGGGGCCGGTGCCGGCAGGCGGCCTTCCGCGGCCACGGCGCGCGGGGTCGTCGGTGCTGGGGCGGTGGCTCTCGGCTGGGGCGCGTTGCTGCTGGCCGGGGCGCTGCTGGACGTGCCCTACGCGCTCGCGGTGGCCGGGGAGACGGCTCTGGTGGGCGGTCTGCTCGCTCTGGCGGTCCGGGGCACCGGGAGCGGCCGGGGCGCGACCACGATGCCGGTGACCGCGCTGGTGGCGGCGGTGGCCGGGGCGGTGAGCGCCGGGGTGCTGTCGCTGGCGTCCGAGGGGGCCTCCTACGCGGTGTTCGGCGCGCTGGCGGCCCTGTTCGCCGGGGCGGCGGTCCGAGCGGGAGCCGCGTTGCCGCGTGCGGTGTTCGCGGTCGCCGCGGTGGTCTGGGGCACCGTGCTCACGGGGCTGGCGGGCCGGTCGCTGGGCCTCGCCCCGCAGGAGACCGCGCCGCTGGTGCTCGTGGTGCCCGCGCTGACGGTGCTGCTCGGGGCACGGCTGCGGCGGAACCCGGTGGCGTTGCCGGTGGAGCTGACGGGCGCGCTGGGTGCGCTGGTGGCCGTGGGGCTCGCGGTGTCCGACGCGCCGTTCCTGGCCCTGGTGCTGGCGTTGTGCGGGGTGCTGGCCGCGGGGGCGGCGGTACGGCCGGAGCGGCGGCCGGTGGCGGGTTACCTGGCGGCGGCGCTGTTCGTGCTGGCCACGTGGGTGCGGCTGGCGGCCTCGGAGGTGTCGTTCCCGGAGGCGTACACGCTGCCGGTGACCGTGCCCGCGCTGGTGATCGGCGTGCTGCGGCGGCGCCGGGACCCGGAGGCCTCGTCGTGGACGGCGTACGGGCCGGGGCTCGCGGCGACGCTGCTGCCGAGCATGGCGGTCGCCTGGACCGACACGGACTGGCTCCGGCCGTTGCTGCTGGGGGTGGCGGCGCTGGTGATCACCCTGCTCGGCGCGCGCTACCGCCTCCAGGCGTTGCTGCTGCTCGGTGGGGCTGTGCTGGCTCTGGACGGGCTGCACGAGCTGGCCCCGTACGTGGTGCAGGTCGCGGGCGCCCTCCCCCGCTGGCTGCCGCCGGCCCTGGCCGGGCTGTTGTTGCTGGTGGTGGGAGCGACGTACGAGCAGCGGCTGCGCGACGCCCGTCGGCTGAGGGAGGCGCTGGGGCGGATGCGGTGAGCCACGCCCGGTCCGGGGGCACGCTGGTCACAGCGGCTCCGGGGCCGGACCCCGGCGGGCAACGCAGAGGGCCCGGGAGACGGATTCCGTCTCCCGGGCCCTCTGTCCGGGTGGGCGATACTGGGTTCGAACCAGTGACCTCTTCGGTGTGAACGAAGCGCTCTCCCACTGAGCTAATCGCCCGGGCGCACCGCAAACATTACCCCATGTCAGCGGTGCTCCCGGACCGTCCCCCGGGCTACTCGCTGATCTTCCACGGCATGGTGAGCCCGAACTTCCAGACGTAGATCCCGGCCAGTACCGCCATGATCACGAGCCCGAGCGTGGTGAGGATGATGTTGCGTCGCCGGACCTTGGGATCGAGGGCCCGCTGCGCCGCCTCGGTGACCTTGCGCTTGGTCCAGCGCAGCACCAATTGGGCCCAGACGAACTCGGTCGCCCAGATCGCCATACCGCCGAAGATCACCAGCCAGCCGGGGCCCGGCAGCACCAGCATGAGCACGCCCGCGATCACCACGCCGAGACCGACGATGAAGACGCCGACCTGCCAGCTCAGATGGAGCGCTTTCGACGCCTTGATGAAACCCGGCGCCCGCGAGCCCAGCTCACGCTCCACCCGGTCCGATTCCCCCGTGGCGGATGCCGGGGCCGCCTGGCCGGCGACCTCGCTCCGCTCGTCACTCTCCGCGTTCATGAAGCTCAACTTACCCGACCTGTCCTCGTCACTGGAATGGGCGCATAACTCAAAGTTACACGCCGCTGAGCGAGGGACCCGAAGCATCACAAATAGGTCAGAGGGGTTTACAACGCCACCGTAGGTGGCATGTCGATTTCGCCGACGTGCGAATCCCCGAGCGCACACTGAGCGAAAGGCCCTGGCGCTTATGAACACCACGGTCAGCTGCGAGCTGCACCTGCGCCTCGTTGTGTCGAGCGAGTCCTCACTGCCTGTACCCGCGGGCCTGCGGTATGACACGGCCGATCCCTATGCCGTGCACGCCACCTTCCACACCGGAGCGGAGGAGACGGTCGAATGGGTATTCGCCCGCGACCTCCTCGCCGAAGGGCTGCACCGGCCCACCGGCACCGGAGACGTCCGCGTCTGGCCATCTCGTAGTCACGGTCAAGGCGTCGTATGCATCGCCCTGAGCTCCCCAGAGGGAGAAGCCCTGCTCGAAGCCCCGGCGCGAGCCCTGGAGTCGTTCCTGAAGAGGACCGACGCCGCGGTTCCGCCCGGCACCGAGCATCGTCACTTCGATCTCGACACGGAGCTCTCCCACATCCTGGCCGAGAGCTGAGCCAGGCAGAGAGCCGCTCTACGCCGTCCGACTCGGGGCGACGGCGTCGTGCTGACAACCGCATAGGGCAGACACCGGCGCCGTCGTCGCGGAAACCACCGCGACGACGGCGCCGGTGCGCCCGGCGGCCGCGGCTCCTCCTCCCCGGCGCCGGAGGGGTCCGTTCCGCTCCCTGCCCGGCCCGCACCGGACCCGGCGCCGGCCGGCCGAGCCAGTAGAGTCAGCCGCCATCGGCAGGCGCCCGCCCGCCGGAAGGCCAGGGAGCGAAGCGTGCTGATCCCTCACGACACCCGGATCGCCCTCGACACGGTGGTCGATCTGGTGAACACCGCACCGGAGAACGAGCCGCCGCGGGGCGACCCCGGGGGCGGACTCGCGGGCGGATCCGAGGACGGTCTCGCCGACATCGCCGCGCTGTACGCCTTCGCGGAGCGGCATCTCATCAGCGGGGTCGGCACGCTCGGCGAGAAGGACCTGGCCACCGTACGCGACGTCCGGGCCCGTTTCGCCGAGGTCTTCGCGGCGCCCGACCCCCGCGCCGCCGCCGACCTGGTCAACCGGCTCGTCGCGGCGGCCGGAACCACCCCGCAGCTCACGGACCACGACGGCTACGACTGGCACGTGCACTACTTCGCCCCGGACGCCTCGATCGCCGACCATCTCGCGGCCGACTGCGGCATGGCGCTGGCCTTCATCATCGTGGCGGGCGAGCAGGAGCGACTGCGGCGCTGCGAGGCCCCGGACTGCGGGCACGCGTTCGTCGACCTTTCGCGCAACCGCTCCCGCCGCTACTGCTCCAGCCGTACGTGCGGGAACCGCCTCCACGTCGCGGCTTACCGGGCCCGGCGCAAGGAAGCCGCGGGCTGACGCCCAGAAGGGTGGCGCGAGGCGTCACAGCACGAAGAGATCGTGCAGGGCGGCCATCAGCAGCAGGCCCCCGATCACGGTCAGGAAGATCATCAGGGGCGGCTGGGAGAGCGCGAAGAGGCAGCCGCGGGGCTCTTCGGCGGGGGGTGCGGGGGCATCGCCCCGGGAAGTGTCCACCATCTCGGGGTGATCATGACGTACCCGCGGCCGTGTTGGCGATCAACCGACTTCATTCCCCCGGGAGTTCACCATCCCGTGGCCATCGATAATCGCTCCGGCGTACGGGGATCCGTCAGACATTCGGGCCGGTTGGCCCGAGCGCGCGCCCCCGGGGGCCGGCCGCCGTCTCGGATGCCGTGCTTCTTTCTTTCTCAGATGCCGTGCTTCTTGAGGATCGCCTCGATGTCGCTGAAGTCGTCGCCGGGCGCGGCGGCCTCCTGCTTCTTCTTCGGCTGCGGCTTCGGCTGCGGCTTCGCGGCCGCTGCCCCGGGTCCCGCCGCACCGCCCGCGCCGAGCGAGGGAGCGGAGGCGGCCGGGGCCACCGCCCCGGTCCGTCCTGCCGCCCGCGCGGCCTTGCGTTCCGCGCGGGTGGTGCCGCTGCGGCGCTCGATGGCGCGGGTGGTCATGAACAGCAGCCAGGAAAGGCCGAGCACCCCGAAGCCGAGCCAGACGCTCGGCCTGAAGGCGATCCCGGCGACCCACTCGACGATCCCGGTCAGCACGAGCCCGACCGGGACGAGGGAGTAGGCGGCGATCCTCGTCGCCGTGAGGAACCGCTTGCGGTACGCGGTCACCGCGGCGATGCCGAGGCCGGCCGCCGACACCGCGGAACAGATGGTCTCGGCAAGCATCAGGGCCTCCAGGCGCAGGGGATACGTCCCTTCCATCCTGCACCGGCGACCGCCGTCGGGGCCACGGTGGCCGTCCACCTCAGGGACATTTCAGGGCCGGACTCCTCCCCTGGGGGTGGCCGAGGGCTGCCCCGTCATCCCCGGTGGATCAGCGCGCGGCGTCGGATGCGGTGCATCGCAAGGCGGAGGGACGTCCGCATACTGGATGTACGGGGATGTTCCGACAACGCGGAGAGGCGCCGCAGCTGTCGTCGCGCACCCGCCAGGGACGACGGGACAGCCCTCAGGTCCCGGTTGGGTCGCGCCCGCCCGGCCTGGAAGACTGGGCACATGAGCGATTCCTCCCCCGCGGCACCGGTCGTCCTCGACCTCTGGTGCGATCTCGAATGCCCCGACTGCAACCAAGCTCTCGACGATGTGCACGCCCTGCGCGCCCGGTACGGGGACCGCGTCGAGGTCCGGCTGCGCCACTTCCCGCTGGACAAGCACCAGCACGCCTACGCCGCGGCCCAGGCCGCCGAGGAGGCGACGGACCAGGGGAAGGGCTGGCCGTACATCGAGGCGCTGCTGTCCCGCACCGCCGACCTCGGCCGCACGGGCGAGCCGGTCCTCCTCGCTGTGGCACGGGAACTGGGCCTGGACGCCGAGGAGTTCGACACCGCGCTGATCGACGGCCGGCATCTGCTGATCGTCGACGCCGACCAGGCGGAGGGCAAGGCGATCGGCGTCACCGGCACACCCACCTATGTGATCGGCGACGAGCGGCTGGACGGCGGCAAGACCCAGGACGGGCTGCGCGCGCGGATCGAGGAGATCATCGACGGCATCCTGGCCGCACGGGACCGGTAGCGGACCACAGCGGCCACCGGTAGGCGGGCAGCGGCGGGGAGCGGCTACAGCGCCTTGGCCAGGTTGTAGCGCGTCGTCGCGTAGCCGAGGGACTCGTACAGCCGCAGGGCCGGCGTGTTGGAGGCGAAGACATGCAGGCCGAGCCGGTCCAGGCCCCAGGCGCGGGTGATGTCCTCGGCGAGCAGCATCAGGGTCCTGCCGTGGCCCCGGCCCCGGTGTTCCTCGCGCACCTCGACGTCGAAGACGAACCCGGCGTCGCCACCGGGCGGCAGCTCCCGGCGGGCCACCCACACATGGCCGACGACCTCGCCCCCGTGCACCAGCACCTCGAAACGCACTCCGTCGGTCGCCAGTCCGTCCGGCAGGAGGGTGGCGTGGTCGGCCTCGGACTTGAGCCTGGCCTGCTCGGGCGGCACGCCGCGGTCGGCCCATTCCTGTGCGTACGTGCGCACCGCGTCCTGCCGCCAGGCGGCGAACTCCTCGTCGCCCATCGCACGCGAGGTGAGGCCCGCGGGAAGCCGGACGGTGTCCGGGCCGAGGTCCTTGGCCATGTTGCGGCTGCGTTCGGTGTAGCCCAGGGCGGCCGCGAGGCGGCGGGCCGGGTCGTTGTCGGCGGGGACCTCCACCCGCACCCGGGTGCAGCCCCACCCCCGCAGCACCTCCTCGGCGGCGAGCGCGGCGATGGTGCCCCGGCCGCGCCTGCGCCGGGGCTCCTCGACGCCGAGCGAGCGCAGCACCCCGGCGGTCGCGCCGAACGCGTCGTCGGTGCTGATCGAGACGGCGCCGACGGGCCGCCCGTTGTCGCACACGTCGTAGTGGCGGGCCCGCGCACCGTCGGCGCCCTGCTGAAGCGGCCCGGACGGCCGGAGTGTCGTGGTCATCAAGGGTGTTTATCCCCTGCGCGGCACCCCGTCACCCCTTTTTCGGGGCCGCCGGGGCCGGTTACGGGTCGAGGTCGTCGCCGGACCTCTCGGCGAAGATCCGCATGGCCTTCGCCGTCACCGGTCCGATCTCCGGGGTCAGCTCGCGGTCGTCGAGGCGGTGCACGGCCTGGACGTCGCGGAGCGTCGAGGTCAGGAACACCTCGTCGGCCTCGGCGAGGACGCCCATCGGAAGGTCCGTCTCCTCGGCCCCGGTCCACTCCACGGCCAGCGCGCGGGTGATCCCGGCGAGGCAGCCGGAGGCAACCGGCGGGGTGTGGACGCGGCCGTCCAGGACGACGAACACGTTGGATCCGGTGCCTTCGCAGAGGCGGTCCGCGGTGTTGGGGAACAGCGCCTCGGACGCGCCCCGTTCCCGCGCCCGTGCCAGGGCGACGACGTTCTCGGCGTACGAGGTCGTCTTCAGGCCGGCGAGCGCGCCGCGTTCGTTGCGCGTCCAGGGGACGGTGATCACCGCCGTGCTGTCCGGGCGGCGCTTCACCCCGTCGAGGGCGACGACGAGGCTCGGCCCGTCGGTCCCCCGGTCCGAGCCCAGCGGGGACAGCCCGCCGGTGTAGGTGATCCGCAGGCGCCCCAGGGCGACGGGATTGGCGTCGATGACCTCGGCGGCCGCGCGGCGGATCTCGTCGTGGTCCGGATCCGGCAGACCCAGACCCCGGGCGGACCGGGTGAGCCGGTCGAGGTGCCGGGTCAGCGCGAAGGGGCGCCCCTCGCTCGTACGCACCGTCTCGAAGATGCCGTCGCCCACGGTCAGCCCGTGATCGAGCACCGACAGCCGGGCGTCGTCGGCGTCCCGCAGTCCGCCGTTGACCCAGATCCTCATAGTGCGGTCCTTCCTGTCTCCGGATACGCGCCCGACGCTACAGCGAGCAGCCGGGAGGCCTTGAGTTCGGTCTCGTCCCATTCGCGATCCGGGTCCGATCCCCAGGTGATCCCGGCCCCGGTCCCGAACCGCAAGCGCGACGCGGGCCCGGTCCGGTCGATCCAGAACGTCCGTATCCCGACGGCGAGCGAGGCCGTGCCCCGGTCGGCGTCGACCCAGCCGATCGCACCGCAGTACGGCCCGCGCGGGGCCCGCTCCAGCTCGGCGATGATCCGCAGCGCGCTGGACTTCGGCGCCCCGCTGACCGAGCCGGGCGGGAAGGCCGCCGAGAACAGCTCGGGCCAGCCCGCTCCGTCGGCCAGCCGCCCTCGGACGGTGGAGACGAGATGGACCAGACCCGGGTGCTTCTCGACGACGCAGAGATCGGGCACGCTCACGCTTCCGGTGGCGCAGACCCGGCCCAGGTCGTTGCGGACCAGGTCCACGATCATCACGTTCTCCGCGTGGTCCTTGGCCAGCAGGTCGTCCTCGGTCCGGCCGGTGCCCTTGATCGGCCCGGACTCCACGGTCCGGCCGTCGCGCCGGAGGAAGAGTTCCGGCGACGCGGTGGCGATCTCCACGCCGTGATCCGGCAGCCGGATCGTTCCCGCGTACGGGGCGGGGTTGCCGCGGGCGAGCAGGGAGGTCAGGGCATCGACGTCGGCACCGGCCCCGCCGCCGGGGAGCGGCGCGGACAGCACCCGGCAGAGGTTGGCCTGGTAGACGTCGCCCGCCGCGATGTGTTCACGGATCCGCCGTACGCCCGCCGTGTAGGCGTCACGGTCCAGCGAGGAGATCCAGTCCCCGGTGGCGGGCCCGCGCCACGCTCCGGGCACGGGAGGGGGCACTGCCTCCTGGCGCACATCGGTGAAGCGGGCGCAGACGATGCGCCCTTCGAAATCGGCACATACCGCCCAAAACCCGGACGAATCGAGAGCCGCAGGATCGTGGGTCACATCCTGCAGGCCGGAGGCGATGAGGCCGTCGAAACGGGCCAAGGGAGCGAGGTCGGACACGCGAACGAGTCTAGGACGGTGCGCGGTGACCTGCGCCGGGGCGAGGTCACCGCAGCACGCTGCACAAACGCGTTTTTGTACTGGCCCAGGAATCCGCTAGAGTTCAACACGTCGCCGGGACGCGCAAGCGGGCCGGAAACGACAAGCGGACGTAGCTCAGTTGGTAGAGCGCAACCTTGCCAAGGTTGAGGTCGCCAGTTCGAACCTGGTCGTCCGCTCGCAGAAGGTGGGGGATTCTTCCCGAGCCCCCATCCCTGGTGGAGTGGCCGAGAGGCGAGGCAACGGCCTGCAAAGCCGTCTACACGGGTTCAAATCCCGTCTCCACCTCCAAGGACGATTAGCTCAGCGGGAGAGCGCTTCCCTGACACGGAAGAGGTCACTGGTTCAATCCCAGTATCGTCCACTGATTCGCAAGGATCATCGGTCCGCAAGGATCCCCGCGCGATTAGCTCAGCGGGAGAGCGCTTCCCTGACACGGAAGAGGTCACTGGTTCAATCCCAGTATCGCGCACGCAGTACACACAGGTTCGCCCCGCGCGATTAGCTCAGCGGGAGAGCGCTTCCCTGACACGGAAGAGGTCACTGGTTCAATCCCAGTATCGCGCACCATCGAGAACCCCCGGTCGTCTCCACGACCGGGGGTTCTTTCGTCGTACGGTCCGTCCCCTCCGTGGCCCGGTGGCGCGAAGGCCGCCGGGGCATGGAGGGGCGATCAGAACGATCAGGACGAGAACAGCATCCGGCCGAAGCCCTTCTGGCGGTGGTGGCCGTAGTGCCCGCCGTGCCCGCCGTGCCCGCCGTGCTGCGGCGCGCCCCAGGCGGGGGCGGGGGCATGGGCGGCAGGCGCGGCCGGGTAGGCCTGCGGGGCGGGGGGTGCGGGCGGGGCCTGCTGGGACCACTGGGACTCCAGGCGGGTGAGCGACTCCAGCTCGCCGTAGTCGAGGAATATGCCCCGGCAACCGCTGCACTGCTCGATCTGGACGCCGTTGCGGTTGTACGTGTTCATCTGCGCGTGACACTTCGGACACTGCATCATCGGCTCTGCTCCTCGCCCTCGTTGTGCCGTCGCCGGAATGTCTGCCCGGCGGCGGTCCGTTCACCCTACGACGCCTGGTCGACGGCCAACTCGGGCGGCAACGTAGCGATTCGGGCACAGGATTCGATCATCAGCTGTTCGAGCTCGTCCGGATCCCGTTGCTCAGCGGCGCACTTGGCCAGGGCGAGCGCCGCCGTCTGCACCGTCAGCGCGCGGGCCGGGACGTCCAGTTCGGGCCAGGGGTCTCCGTCGGCGGGCACCGCGGGTCCCCCGGCGGACCGGTAGGCGTCCAGAAAGGCGGACCAGTCCTCGGGGGGCAGGAGTCCGGCGGCGTACCAGGCGGCGGGCCGGCCGAGGTCCCAGGCCGGGTCGCCCGTCCCCGCGTCGTCCACGTCGATGAGCAGCCAGGGCCCGTCAGGCGCGGGGTGGCGTACGAGCTGGCCGAGGTGCAGGTCCCCGTGGCACAGGAAGCCGGCCCTCCGGGCGGGTGCCGGGGCCTCGCCCCGGGCCCAGGCCGGCAGGGCCCGCCAGCCGGCCAGCACGGGCAGGACGGCCGGGTCGCCGGGAAGCGCGGCGGACATCCTGGCGACGGCCCGCGCGGCCTTGGCCGGTCCACGCATCGGCGGGAGCCGGAACGGGAGCTCCGTCCGGTGGAGGCGGGCGAGCAGCACCGCCGCCTCGGCCCAGGGGGCCGCGTCGGGGTCGGTGGGGTCCACGGGCGTGCCGAGCGGCCAGAGGGTGACCGGACGCGGGGCGGGAGTGGAGTGCCCGGAGGGCTCCGGGTACCCCGGGGCGGAGAGCGGCGGGAGCAGGATCCCGGTGAGTCGCGGGGCGGCGGCCAGGGCGATCCGGGCCGTCAGCGCCTCGCGGTCGGTGTCGGCCGCGTGGGCCTTCGCGACGATCGCGCCGCTGCGGACCACCGTGCCGTCGGGCCGGTCGGCAAGGACCTGCGGCGGCTCGCACACGCAACGCGCCCCGGCGGGGTGGGAGAGGCGGTGCGCCAGGGTGCCCAGGTCATGGACGACTGAGGTCTGGGTGGTGGTCAACGGCTCCCCCGGCGGCGGTCGGCCCGGCCGTGGCACCGGTCCCGCCGTGAGCGTAACGCGAGAGCCCGCCCGGGGACCGACCCGGTCGGGAAGCCGCTGCCCGGGCCGGGCTCCGGGGGCCTGCCCTCCGGGGCCGGCACGTCAGGACACGTCCCGGGGCGGTCGGTGCTGTGTGCGTCGGCCCGGCGGGGGAACTCACGAGCCCGGGCCCGGACAGCGCGATGCCCGGTCAGCTCCCCAGCTGACCGGACAAACGCTGCCGTCCGCCGCACCCCCGTCCCCACGGGGCTGTTGGCCGGATGTGCGGGTCCGGACCGCTCTTCCGGACCCCGGGCGCCGCTCAGCGCCCCAGCATCACCGCCACGGACGACGCCTGTGTGACCACCGCTTCCCAGCCGCCGAAGACGACCGCGAGCAGGGCCGCCAGGGGAAGGACCATCGCCGTCGCCACCAAGGGGTGACGGGTGCCGGACGAACGGGTGCCGAACGCGGCGTACGCCCTGCGTCCCTGCGTACGGACCATGGTCCGCGTTGCCGTGTCCGACATGGTTCCTCTCCTGACCTGATGGGGAGCGGCGGGCGTGTGACCTCGGGGGACGAGTGCTGCGCCCGCCGCTTGACCTCAACATTAGGTAACCGGCGAGCACAGGGCGTCATGCCCGCGTACCTAATTCCGGGCCTCCCGGAGGATGAGCCGCCGTCGATCGGCGTACTCCCCTGGGTGGAGACGGACCACCGGAGGTTGGGGTCATCCCGGAGGGGATGCCCGGGGACGTCCGGCCCGCTTCCGGTACCTGTCGGCCTGCCCCGGGGGCGTGCGCGCCGGGTGACTTCACTCACGCCCACCACCCCGGCGGGCTGCCGCCCCGGGGCCGGGCCCCCTGCGGGACACCACCACCCCGTGGGTCCGGGCGGTGGTCACGGCCTCCGGGACGGGCCGTGCCCCGCGTTCCCGCGGTGGTCCAATCTCCCCTGTCCGGCGGCCCTTTGAGCGGAGCGATCGGCCGAGGGGCCCGGATCCACCGCGCCCTGACCCCTCTTCACCTCTCCCGCCCGGCACGGGCAATCGAATCCCCCGCGAGGGCGCGGCCTCTGAGCGCGCCGGGCGCGGGGTACGTAAGCTGTGCCTCGTCAGGCGGACCAGGCAGCGGGGATGGGCAGACGATGGCGATGATGCGGCTCCGGCGCGAGGACCCGCGTCTCGTCGGCTCGTTCCGGCTGCACCGACGGCTCGGCGCGGGCGGCATGGGCGTCGTCTACCTCGGCTCCGACCGTCGCGGCCAGCGGGTGGCGCTCAAGGTGATCCGGCCCGACCTGGCGGAGGATCAGGAGTTCCGTTCGCGGTTCGCGCGCGAGGTGTCGGCCGCCCGGCGGATCCGCGGCGGCTGCACGGCCCGGCTGGTCGCCGCCGATCTGGAAGCGGACCGCCCGTGGTTCGCGACGCAGTACGTGCCCGGCCCGTCGCTGCACGACAAGGTCGCCGAGGAGGGCCCGCTGGCCGCCGCCGAGGTCGCCTCGATCGGGGCCGCGCTCTCCGAGGGGCTGGTGGCGGTGCACGAGGCGGGGGTGGTCCACCGCGACCTGAAGCCGTCGAACATCCTCCTCTCCCCCAAGGGCCCCCGCATCATCGACTTCGGCATCGCCTGGGCGACCGGGGCGAGCACGCTCACCCATGTCGGTACGGCGGTGGGGTCACCCGGCTTCCTCGCGCCCGAGCAGGTCCGGGGCGCGGCCGTGACGCCCGCGACGGACGTCTTCTCGCTCGGCGCGACACTGGCGTACGCGGCGATGGCCGACTCCCCTTTCGGGCACGGCAGTTCCGAGGTGATGCTGTACCGCGTCGTGCACGAGGAGGCGCAGCTCCACGGAGTGCACGACGCGTTGGCCCCGCTGATCAGCGCCTGTCTGGCGAAGGACCCGGAGGAGCGGCCCAGCACGCTGCAACTGTCCATGCGGCTCAAGGAGATCGCGGCGCGCGAGGCGCAGGGGCTGCACGAGAGCCGGCCGCCCGCCCAGCGCTCGGCCCAGGAAGCCGACCGGCCGACCGGCCGGATGGCCGACCCGTACGCCGATCAGCACACCCGCCGCTCGGAAGGCCCCTCCGCCTCTCGCCCCCAGCCGGGCAGGCGGGGCGCGCCCGCGCGTTCGGGGTCGCCGCGCACCGGTGGCTCGCGCCCTCAGCAGGCTTCGCGTGACACGACGCGTTCCGGGAAGCGGCAGGGTTCCCCGGCCGGGACGAACGGCCGGCCGGGGACCCGCTCCGGGGCGCGCACGACCTCGGCGGGGCGGCGTCCGGCCAATCCGCGGCTGCTGCGCCAGCGGCTGGTGGTGTTCGTCGTGGTGACGCTGCTGGTGGCGCTGGGCATCGCTGCGGCGCAGGGCTGCCAGGGGCCGGCGCGTGGGCTGGGCGGCGGGGCCGGGACCGGGACCGGGACCGGGACCGAGCAGCAGTATCGGGGGCCGCAGACGCCGGCACAGGCGCAGGCCGTGCAGGAGCCGCGGTCGTCCTGACACCGGGACCGGCCGGGGTCTGGTCCTGACGCCGGGAGAGGCCGACCGGCCGTGCTCAGCTCTCCGGGCGTCCCGTGGCCACCGCGTAGAAGGCGACGGCCGCCGCCGCGCCCACGTTCAGTGAGTCGACGCCGTGCGCCATCGGGATGCGGACCCATGCGTCGGCGGCCATCAGAGCCCGCGTGGACAGCCCGTCGCCCTCCGCGCCGAGCATCAGCGCCACCCGGTCCAGTCGGTGCGGGGCCGCCTCGTCGATGCTGGTCGCCTTGGCGTCCGGGGTGAGGGCGAGAAGCCGGAAGCCGGCCTCCCGTACCCCTTCCAGCGCCTTGGGCCAGGCTTCGAGCCGGGCGTAGGGGACGGAGAAGACCGCTCCCATGGAGACCTTGACGGAGCGCCGGTAGAGCGGGTCGGCGCAGTCCGGGGAGAGCAGGACCGCGTCCATGCCCAGGGCCGCCGCGCTGCGGAAGATGGCGCCGATGTTGGTGTGGTCGTTCACCGATTCCATGACCACCACCCGGCGCGCGGTGGCGAGCAGTTCGTCGGATGCGGGCAGCGGCTTGCGCTGCATGGAGGCGAGGGCACCGCGGTGGACGTGGTAGCCGGTGACGCGTTCGGCCAGGTCGGGGGCGACGGCGTACACCGGGGCCGGGACCTCGTCGATGACGTCGCGCATGACGTCGACCCACTTGGCCGAGAGCAGCATCGACCGCATCTCGTACCCGGTCTGCCGGGCGCGGCGGATCACCTTCTCGCCCTCGGCGATGAAGAGGCCTTCGGCGGGTTCACGTCGTCGTCGCAGCTCGACGTCGGTCAGGCCGATGTAGTCGCTCAGCCGCGGGTCGTCGGGGTCGTCGACGGTGATGAGTTCTGCCACAGGGTGATACTGCCTTGTCCGGTGTGTGGTGCCAACGCCTGGGATGAAGATGGGTAACCGCGGGTTACTTCACGCCCGGTCGCCCGGCCGGTTCCGGCCGGTCCCCGGTGCGGAGTGCGGGCCGACCGCGACGACCTCGCCGATGACGATCACGGCGGGCGGGCGCACGTCCTCGGCGACCGCGCGCTCGCCGACGTCCGCGAGGGTCGCGTCGACCCGGCGCTGAGTGGCGGTGGTGCCCTCCTGGACGAGGGCGACCGGCGTGGCCGGGTCCTTGCCGTGGGCGATGAGGGCGGCGGCGATGGCGCCGATCTTGTCGACGGCCATCAGCAGGACGAGGGTGCCGCGCAGCCGGGCGATGGCCTCCCAGTCGACCAGCGAGCGCGGGTCCTCGGGGGCGACATGGCCGCTGACCACGGTGAACTCATGGGCGACGCCCCGGTGGGTGACCGGGATGCCGGCCGCCCCGGGAACGGAGATGGTGCTGGAGATCCCGGGCACGACCGTGCAGGGGATGCCCTCGGCGGCCAGCGCCTGGGCCTCTTCCATGCCGCGGCCGAAGACGAACGGGTCGCCGCCCTTGAGCCGGACCACGGACTTGCCCGCCTTGGCGTGCTCGATGAGCGCCTGGTTGATCGCCTCCTGGGCCATGAACCGCCCGTACGGGATCTTCGCGGCGTCGATCACCTCGACGTGCGGCGGGAGTTCGTCGAGCAGGTCGCGGGGGCCGAGGCGGTCGGCGATGACCACGTCGGCCTCGGCGAGGAGGCGGCGGCCGCGCACCGTGATCAGGTCCGGGTCGCCGGGGCCGCCGCCGACGAGCGCGACGCCGGGGGCGCGGGTGCGGTGGTGCGGGGCGGCGAGGGTACCGTCCCGCAGGCCCTCGACGATGGCGTCGCGGATGGCGGCGGAGTGCCGGGGGTCACGGCCCTGGGAGGTGGTGGTGAGGACGGCGACGGTCACGTTCTCGCTGCGGCCGGTGGCCGGGGTCCAGGCGGTGGCGGCCTCGGCGTCGTCGGCCCGGACGCACCAGGTACGGGTGCGCTCGGCCTCGGCCGAGGCGGCGTCGTTGGCCGGGGTGTCGGAGGAGGCGATCAGGGCGTACCAGGTGTCGGCGAGGTCGCCGTCCTGGTAGCGGCGGCGTTCCCAGCGGATCTCCCCGGCGTCCGCCATGGCCTCGACGGAGGGCGTCGCGGAGGGGGAGACCAGAGTGATGACGGCCCCGGTGGCGATGAGCTGCGGCAGCCTGCGCTGTGCGACCTGGCCGCCGCCGACGACGACGACGCGGCGGCCGTGCAGACGCAGTCCTACGGGGTACGCGGGGTGATCGACGTGACCTGCGCGGTCGGCGTGACCTGCGTGCTCGGCGTGGTCTGCGTGCTCGGCCATGGCGGTACGGGCTCCTCGTGCGGGTGCTGCGTAGAGGCCGCTGCGGCGGTGGAGCGGCTGTGACGTGCGGAAAGCTGAGGTCTGGGTCGGGAACACGATACGGGGTGGGGGGGGGCGCCCGCGGCGGGCCCGTCCCCTCCCCCGCCCCTTCCCGGGACCGGGGCTCCGCCCCGGTCCCCCTTCGTCCTCAAGCGCCGGACCGGCTGGATTCGGGGCTCCGCCCCGGACCCCGCTCCTCAAACGCCGGAGGGACCGGTTGGGCGGCTACTTCTCCGTCACGCCCGCCGAGTCGAACGTCGCCACCTCGTGCATCGCGCGCGCCGCGCTCTGCACGATCGGGAGCGCCAGCAGCGCGCCGGTTCCCTCGCCCAGTCGCAGGTCGAGGTCGACCAGCGGGCGCAGGCCCAGCTTGTTGAGCGCGGCTACGTGGCCGGGCTCCGCGCTGCGGTGGCCGGCGATGCAGGCCGCCAGCGCCTCGGGGGCGATGGCACGGGCCACCAGGGCCGCCGCGCCCGCGCTCACGCCGTCCAGGATCACCGGCGTACGCAGGGAGGCTCCGCCCAGGAGGAAGCCGGCCATCGCCGCGTGCTCCAGGCCGCCGACCGCCGCGAGTACACCGATCGGGTCGGCCGGGTCAGGCTGGTGCAGGTCCAGGGCGCGACGGACGACGTCGACCTTCCGGGCGTGCATCTCGTCGTTGATGCCGGTCCCCCGGCCCGTCACCTCGGAGGCGTCGATCCCCGTGTACACGCAGATCAGGGCCGCCGACGCGGTGGTGTTGGCGATGCCCATCTCGCCGGTGAGCAGGGCCTTGTTGCCTGCCGCGACCAGGTCCCGGGCGGTCTCGATGCCCACCTCGATCGCTGCGAGGACCTCTTCCCGGGAGAGTGCGGGGCCCGTCGTGAAGTCCGCTGTTCCCGCGCGTACCTTGCGGGGCAGCAGACCCGGGGTCGCCGGCAGGTCCGAGGCCACGCCCACGTCCACGACACAGACCTCGGCGCCGACCTGGGCCGCGAAGGCGTTGCACACCGCTCCGCCGCCCAGGAAGTTCGCCACCATCTGGGCGGTGACCTCCTGCGGCCAGGCGGTGACGCCCTGGGCGTGCACCCCGTGGTCGCCGGCGAAGATCGCGACGGCCGCGGGCTCCGGGATCGGCGGCGGGCACATCCGGGAGAGCCCGGACAGCTGTGCGGAGATGATCTCCAGCATGCCGAGCGCGCCGGCGGGCTTCGTCATCCGCTTCTGGCGTTCCCACGCCTCGCCGAGCGCCTTCGCGTCCAGCGGGCGGATCGCGGAGATCGTCTCCTGGAGCAGGTCGTGCGGCTCGGCGCCCGGCAGCGCGCGACGGCCGTACGTCTCCTCGTGGACGACCCAGGACAGCGGGCGGCGCTTGGACCAGCCCGCCTGCACCAGCTCGGGCTCCTCGGGGAACTCGTCGACGTAGCCGACGCACAGGTAGGCCACGACCTCCAGGTGCTCGGGGAGGCCGAGCGCGCGGACCATCTCCCGCTCGTCGAAGAAGCTGACCCAGCCGACGCCGAGGCCTTCGGCCCGCGCGGCGAGCCACAGGTTCTCGACGGCGAGGGCCGAGGAGTACGGGGCCATCTGGGGCTGGGTGTGCCGGCCGAGGGTGTGGCGGCCGCCGCGGGTGGGGTCGGCGGTCACGACGATGTTGACCGGGGTGTCGAGGATCGCCTCGATCTTCAGTTCCTTGAACTGCTTCGCCCGGCCCTTGGGCAACGACTCGGCGTAGGCGTCGCGCTGGCTCTGGGCCAGTTCGTGCATGGAGCGGCGGGTCTCCGCGGAGCGGATGACGACGAAGTCCCACGGCTGCGAGTGGCCGACGCTCGGCGCGGTGTGCGCCGCCTCCAGCACCCGGAGCAGGACCTCGTGCGGAATCGGGTCGCTGCGGAAGCCGTTGCGGATGTCCCGGCGCTCGCGCATGACCCGCAGGACCGCTTCCCGTTCGGCGTCGTCGTAACCAGGCGCGGGCGGGGTGAACGGCTCGGCCTGTCCGGCGGGTTCCGCGGCTTCGGCAGGCTCTTCGATCTGCTGTGCCGCCTCCGGTTGCTCTGCCGCCTCCGACTGCGGCGGTGCCTCGGTGTGCTGCGGTGCTTCAGCCTGTGCCTGGTGGTCGGCGGCGGGTGCCTGGTGGTCGGGCGCGGGCGGCTCCGGGAGCTCCGGTGTCTCGATGACCTCGGGGCCGGTGCCGTCCTCGGCTTCGGGCGCGGCCACGTCGGCCGCTGCCGCCGCCGTTGCGTCGGCGGGCTCGGGGGCGGGAGTGGCTTCCCGCTCCGTTGCGGGGAGTTGCCGGGCCGACGGCTCCTGCGCCTCCGTTTCCTCAGCTCCCTGCGCTTCCTCCGTCGCGGGCTCGGCCGACTCCACCGGTCCCACGGGTTCCATCCGTCCCACGGGCTCCACGGGCTCCACCGGCTCCACAGCGACGGGCTGCACGGGCTCGGGGGCGAGCGGCTCGGCCGCCGGCTCCGGCGCAACCGCTTCCGGGGCCACAACCGCTTCCGGGGCCACAGCGGCTTCCGGAGCAGCGAGGGCTTCCGCGCTCCCGGTCACCGCTGCCGCCGGGGCCGGCTCAGGAGCCGGTTCGACGGGCCGCTCCTGCTCGGGCACCACTGCCTCGGGCTGTACCACCGGCGCGACGACAGGCGTTTCCTGTGCCGGGGCCTGGGGTTCGGGAACCGCGGCCTCCACCGGGACGGCCTGGGCCTCGGGCTCCGGGGCCGTGGCGGCATCGTGCTGCGCCGCCACCGGCTCCGGCGGCCCGGATGCGGCCACCTCGTCGGCCGGAGCCTGAGCGGGTGCCTCTGCCGGAGCCTCCGGCCGGGCCGCCTCGGGCTCAGGGACGACGACGGGGCCGGCGGGGGGCGTCTCCACGGCGGCCGGCTCGGGAACGACCGTTTCTGCCGGGGCGGCCTGCGGGGCCTGCTCGGGCTGCGCAGCGGCGGCGGGCTGCTCCGGCCGCACCGGCTGCTCGATCGGGGCCGCCGAAACCGCCGCCGGGGCGGGCGCGGCCACCGGCTCGGCCGGCTGTACCGCCTCGACCGCCTCAGCCGCCTCGACCGGCGGAACCTCCTGAACCGGCTCCTCGGCCTCGACCACGGCCTCGGTCTGTTCGACCGCCAGGGCCTGCTCGACCACAACGGGCTCGGCCGCCGGCTGCTCGGCCTCGACAACCTGAACCTGCTCCGGCTGCCGAGCCGTATCGGCCTGCGCCGGCTCCGCGATGACCTGCTCCGGCTCCGGCTGCGGCGGCTGAGCCCCCCACGGGGCGCCGGCCTGCGGCGGGATCTCGCCCAACTGCGGGCCGGGCAGGGCCGAGGGGTCCTCGGCCGGGACCTCGACGTACGCGGGGCCGGCCGTCGGCGGGCCCGCGTGGCGTGCGGGGGCGGCGGTCCGGGTGGCTCCGGCGGGGCCCCGGTCGGCCAGCGAGCGCACGACGCCGCCCTGCGTACCCCCGTACGTCGGGGCCTCGGCGGAGGCGGGGCCCCGGTGCAGCGGGCGGCGGGCGGGGGCGGCGGCCGCGCCGACCGGTGCGGGTGCCGGGTTGCGTACGCCGTCGAGGTCCACGGAGCCGGAGTCGCGGCCACCGGACTCATGGGTGCTGTGCGTCTCGGCGGGAGCGAACTGGCCCTGCTGCGCGGGGAGCTGCTGGGCCTGGGCCTGGGGCACACCGTGTTCGGGAGCGGCGGGCTGCGCCACCGCGGTCTGCGCGGCGGGCTGGCCCTGCGCGGGGGCCGGGGCGGCCTGCGGGTCGCTCCAGGCGCCCTGGGAGGTCGGCATCAGCAGAAGGTCGTCGTCCTCGGGAGTGTGCTCGGAGGGGTCGAGGAAGGTGTACGCGTCCGGGGCGGGGATGCCCGGCTGCTCCACCATGCCTGCGTTCTCCGGCAGTCCCTCGCCCGGGATCTGGCCGGTGTCAGTCATGCGTACCCCTCGCCCATCGTCAGTGCTCCTTCGGCCCTTCGCCCGGGACGCCGAACCACGGCATGCCGGTGCTCGTCATCAAGAACGAGCGGGCTCGCCGCGCGGCACGAAACGCCCGCGCGGCTTCCTATTCTCGCGGCCGTTCGCCGCCGCGACAGGCTGTTCTGCCACGGCTCACTGTGGACTGCGCCACGTTGCGCGTCCCCCGGGTTGCGCCGTACCACAGCGCGGACCAAAACGGTCCACTTTTCCGGACATTGACGAACGAAGCGACGAACGGCCGGGTGCGGTACAACAATCCGCCAGCCTACCTTCCGCACCGGGCCGAGCGGGTCAGGGGGCGAGGTCCGAACGGCGTCCGGACAGCAGGAACACGACCGACCTCTCGCGCTCGGTCCAGGCGGTGGTGTCCAGGTCGACGGACTGGAGCAGCGCGCATTCGACCGTGTAGCCATTGCCGGTGAGCGCCCCGCCCAGGGCCTCGGCCTCGTCGCGGGTCGAGGCGTGGGTCACGATGCGTTCGGGGCGGCGGTCGGCGACCGCCGTGGCCACGGGGACGCCGCCGCCGCCGATCCGTACGACGTCCGGTTCGGGCAGCCGCTCCAGGACGTGCGGGGCGTGGCCGCGGACGACCTGGACGGGGACGCCGAAGGCGCGGGCCGCGGCCTCGGTGCGGGCGCAGGCGGCCGGGTCGTCGTCCACGGCCAGGACCGCCGCGCCGAAGCGGGCCGCCTCGACGGCGAGGGCGCCGCTGCCGGAGCCGATGTCCCAGACCAGGTCGCCGGTGCGGGGGCCGAGGCGGGCGAGCTGGGCGGCGCGCAGGCCGGGGAACTCGCCCTCGCCTGACTCCTGCATCCGCTCGGCCCCGGCGGCCCGGTAGGCCTCGGCGGGCAGGGCCCAGCCCCGTATCCCCTGGGGGTAGGCGGGCTGGCGGCCGGCGATCCAGGCGCCGGCGGCGGTGGTCTCGGGGCCGCCGCCGATGACGATGACGACGTTGGGGTCGCGCCAGGCGTGGTCGGCCGCCTTGTCGGAGGTGAGGACGGTGACGCGCTCGCGGGCGGTGCCGAGTTCCTCGCAGATCACGAAGGTGCGGTGGACGCCTTCGAGGAGCAGGGCCAGTTCGGCGGGTCCGGCGCCCGGTGAGGTGAGGACGGCGACCTTGTGGTGGGCACGGCAGACGTTGACCGCGCGGCGCAGGGTGCGGGGGTGGGCGACGACGACCTGGGCGTCGTCCCAGGGCATGCCGGCCCGGGCGAAGGCGGTGGCCACGGAGGAGACGGCGGGGACGACCTCGACCTCCAGGCCGTGTTCGCGGGCGCGCAGGGTGCGGACGACGCCGAAGAAGCCGGGGTCGCCGTCGGCGAGGACCACGGCGCTGCCGCGGTGGCCGGCGATCCTGCGGGCTGCGAGGTCGACGCTGCCGAGGCGGATGCGTTCGGCGTGCGGGGGTACTTCCGGCAGGGCGAGGTGGTGGGCTGCGCCGGCGACGAGCGTGGCGGCCGAGAGCGCGGCCGTGGCCGCTCTGGTCAGTGGCGAGCCGTCCCAGCCGATCACCGTGACCCGGTCGGCCATCGTCGTCTGTCTCCTGAGGTGTCGGAGGGGCGGGGCGCGTACGCCCGTGCGGTGCGGGCGTTTCCCGTGCGGCGTTTCCCGTGCGGCGTTTCCCGTGCGGTGCCGGGCAGGGGTGAGAGTACCTGGTCCGGACCTCGGGCCCGCAGAGGCCTCGGGCGCTACTTCCAGGTGTTGTACGTGCCGTAGTCGCCGGCGTCGGCGAGCTGTTCCGCGACCCCTTCGAGATCTTCGGGGAGGAGTCCCCAGACGATCAGGTCGGTGCGGATGTCGGTCCAGCCGCCGTCGGTGCCGTTCTCGGTCCGGGTGCGGGCGATGCGGGCGTTGCGCAGGACGCCCTCGCTGATGCAGCCGAGCTTCTGGGCGACCTGCTGGGAGGCGGTGTTGTCGGCGGGGGTGCGCAGCTCGATGCGTTCGAAGCCCTGGTCCCGGAAGAGCCACTGGGCTGTGGCGAGCACGGATTCGGTGGCGTACCCCTCGCCGCGCGCCCAGGGGGCGGTGATGTAGCGGACCTCGGTGGAGCGGGTACGCCAGTCGGTGTCGAGGAGGCGGACGCTGCCGACGAGCCGCTGGGTGAGGAACTCGGTGACGGCGAGGGCGATGCCGTGGCCCCCGGTGCGCTCGGCAGGAGCGATCCTGCGTACCCAGCGTTCGGCGTCGACCTGGGTGTACGGGTTCGGCCCGTCCATCCACGCGACGACCGCCTCGTCGTTCATCATCTCGATGTACGCGGGGATGTCGGCCATCTCGAAGGGGCGCATCACCAACCTGTCCGTGCTGATGGAGATGGACGGAAAGGTGGTAGTCATGCGCAGCTCCATGCCGAAGACCGGTTAAAAGCACAGCATGCAGCATCGGGTGCGTGGTGCGCATGGGCGGGGCCGCACGACGGAGCCCCGCGCCTCCGGGAGGGAAGTGCGGGGCTCCGTCGGCAAGTGCCGGGTGAGCGTCAGGACTTGGCGGGGGTGCCGAAGGCCGGGATGATCGAGCCCTGGTAGGTGTCCTCGATGAACTTCTTGACCTCGTCGGAGTTGAGGAGCTTCGCGAGCTTCTCGACGCGCGGGTCCTTCTGGTCGCCGTCCTTGACCGCCAGGATGTTGGCGTACGGGTTGCCCTGGGCCTTCTCCAGGGCGAGGGAGTCCTCGCCGGGCTTCAGGTCGGCCTCGATGGCGTAGTTGCCGTTGATGACGGCGGCGTCCACGTCACCCAGCGCGCGGGGCACGGTGGCGGCCTCCAGCTCCTTGAACTCCAGGCCCTTCTTGTCGGTGATGTCGCTCAGCTTGGCGCTGGTGCCGACGCCGTCCTTGAGGGTGATGAGGCCGTTCTCGGCGAGCAGCTGGAGGGCGCGGCCGCCGTTGGTGGTGTCGTTGGGGACGGCGACGGTCTGGCCGGCCTTGATGTCCTTGAGGTCCTTGACCGTCTTGGAGTAGAGGCCCAACGGCTCCAGGTGGACGTCGGCCACGGGCACGATGGTGGTCTTCTGCTTCGCGTTGAAGTCGTCCAGGTAGGGCTTGTGCTGGAAGAAATTGGCGTCGACCTGGCCGTTCTGGGTGGCGGTGTTCGGCAGGACGTAGTCCGTGAACTCCTTGACCTCCAGATTGAGGCCCTCCTTCTTCGCCAGGTTCTTCTTGACGAAGTTCAGGATGTCGGCGTGCGGCGTCGGGGACGCGGCGACGACCAGGGCCTTGGAGGTGTCGGCGTTCGAGCCGGTCTCGCTCTTGGCTGCCGGGTCGGAGGCCGTGCCGCAGGCGCTCAGGCCCAGGGCGAGGGCGGCGGCGGAAGCGACGGTTGCGGTGATCTTGATGTTCTTGCGCACGAAAAGTGCCTCTTTCTTGTGGTGGTGCGCCCGGACAAGGAGTTCGGGCTCGGTGGGACAGAGAGTTTTTGGGGGGCCGGGCCTCAGGAGGCGGTGCGGCCGCGGCGGGCCAGCAGCCGGACGGCGAGGTCACCGATCAGCTGGATCACCGTGACGATGACGACCAGCAGGGCGACGGTGACCAGCATGAACCGGTTGTCGAAGCGCTGGAATCCGTTGGTGATGGCCTGGGAGCCGAGCCCTTCGCCGCCGACCGCGCCGGCCATCGCGGAGTAGCCGATGAGCACGATGAGGGTGGTGGTGACACCCGAGACGAGCGAGGGCAGCGCCTGTGGGAGGAGCACCTTGCGGACGATCGTGGGGATGGAGCCGCCCATCGACTGCACCGCCTCGACGAGTCCGTGGTCGACCTCGCGGATCGCCGTCTCGACGAGCCGGGCGAAGAACGGGATGGCTCCGACGGCGAGCGGCACGATCATCGCGGTGGGACCGATGAAGGTACCGACGACCCAGGTGGTGAACGGGATCAGGGCGATCAGCAGGATGATGAACGGCAGGGAGCGGCCGACGTTCACGATCACACCGACGACCTTGTTCACCAGGGCGTTCTGGAGCAGTCCGCCCTTGTCGGTGAGGACCAGGAGGATGCCGAGCGGCAGTCCGCCGGCGACGGTGACCAGCGCGGACCACAGCACCATGTAGAGGGTGTCGACGGTGCCCTGGGTCAGCAGGGGCTGCATTTCGGACCAGGTCACTTGACGACCTCCTTGGTGAGCAGGGCGGACGTCTGCTCCGGTACGACGGTGGCGGGCGCGTCGGTCCCGGCGCCGGCCTCCGGGTCGGTCGTGTCCTCGACGACCTCGGCCTGGAGGCCCTGCTCGCGCAGGAAGCCGATGGGAACGACGTTCTCCTCGAAGCGGCCGGGCAGCTCGATGCGCATCCGGCCGATCTGCTTGCCGCCGACGGTGTCCATCGCGGCGCCGAGGATCGAGATGTCGATGTTGTACGTACGGGAGAGCTGGGAGATGACCGGCTGGGAAGCCGATTCCCCCTGGAAGGTGACGTCGACGACCGTGCGGTCGGGGCCGGAGGCGGTCCCGCCGACCGGGAACAGCTCGTGGGCCAGTTCGGAGCCGGGGGTGGCGAGGAGTTCCGCGACGGTCCCGGACTCGACGATCCGGCCGCGCCGCATGAGCGCCGCGGAGTCGCAGACGGTCTTGACGACGTCCATCTCGTGGGTGATGAGCAGGACGGTCAGGCCGAGCTGCTGGTTGAGGTCGCGCAGCAGTTGGAGGATGGAGCGGGTGGTCTCGGGGTCGAGCGCGGAGGTCGCCTCGTCCGAGAGCAGCACCTGGGGGTCGCCCGCCAGGGCGCGGGCGATGCCCACGCGCTGCTTCTGGCCGCCGGAGAGCTGGCCGGGGTAGGCCTTCGCCTTGTCGGCGAGGCCGACCAGGTCGAGGAGTTCCCTGGCCTTGCGGGTGCGGTCCTGGCCGGAGACGCCGAGGATCTCCAGCGGCAGCTCCACGTTGTCCAGCACGGTGCGGGAGTCGAGCAGGTTGAAGTGCTGGAAGACCATGCCGATGCGGGTGCGGGCCCGGCGCAGCTCGGCGCTCGCCCGTCGGCCGCGGCCGGCGAGGGCGGTGAGGTCCTGGCCGGCCACCGTCACCGTGCCGGAGGTGGGGCGTTCCAGGAGGTTGACGCAGCGGATCAGGGAGGATTTGCCGGCGCCGCTCTGTCCGATGACGCCGTACACCTCGCCTTCGCGGACGTGCAGGTCGACGCCGTCGAGTGCGGTGACCTCACGGTCGCGCGACTGGTAGACCTTCGTGAGGCCCGTCGTGGTGATCACAGGGGTTTCCGTCACTGTCGAGTGCGCGGCGCGGTGTCCGCCGGGCACGGGGCATTCGTCTGAAGAGACTTTTCGGGCTGGTCGGCCGGGTGTCTCGGCATGGCTGTACGCGGCGGTCGGCCGGGGCAGCGCATGCGCGGGCGCGCTCGTTCCGCAGGGGGCGGACGGCGCAGGCTCGGTCTCGCTTCGGGGCGCGAGGCTCAGGCGGGGGCCCTCAGAAGGCGCGCATTCGACACATACAACGAGCACCGGGCGTGCTGATCGCCTCGGTCGCAAGGGTGCGGCTGCTCGTCGTGGTCATGGGCCAAGTAAAACAGACGTGAGGTCTCCGCGATCCCTGCTGTCCGCATAGCGGACAGTACTGGATGGCCGGATGCTTGCCTTCCGTTTACGCCGGAAGGCGCGCGGCGCACCGCTGTGACCTGCGATGACAGGGTGATCGCAGGGGCGGCTTCAGGAGTGACCGGGTGGCCGGGTAGCGGAACCTCGGCCGCCGGTTGTGGCCAAGGCCACGATGTGGGCCCCGGTGCGGTGGCCGCCTCCGTGGCGGCCGGGGCCGCACGCGGGCGGGCGTTCCGTCCGTAATACCCTCGACTCATGCTTGACGCCCTGACGGTCGCGGTCGCCGTGACCGCGCTCGCCCTCGCCGCCTGGTGCGGACATGCCGCCTACCGGGACCAGCCGACGAAGGACTGGCACTTCATCGGGATGGCGGTCGTCTCCGTGCTGGCGTTGGCCCAGTTGGCCGTGGGCGTCGTGCAGCTGGCGCGCGGGGAACGGCCGGAGCAGGGGATGGCGGTGTTCATCGCCTACCTGATCGGTTCGTTCGCCGCCGTGCCCGCGGCCGGATTCCTGTCGTTGACCGAGCGGACCCGCTGGGGTTCGGTCACGGTCGCGGCGGGCGCGGTCGTGCTGGCGGTTCTGGAGGTCCGGCTCTATGACATCTGGGGAAACTGACGTGAGCGACACCGACCGCCCCGAGGTGGCCACGGCCCCGAAGCCGGCCTTCGAACTGGGCACCGGTCCCGGCCGGGTCCTGGTCTGGTTCTACGGGGTGTTCACGGTCGCGGCGGCCTCGCGGACGATCGTCGAGATGGTCAGGGGTTTCGACCGTGCGCCGCTGGCGTACGGGCTTTCGGCCGTCGCGGCCCTGGTGTACGGCTTCATCACGTACTCGCTGGTGCGCGGCGGCGAGAAGGCCCGCCGGGCGGCGCTGGTGTGCTGTGCCGCGGAGCTGATCGGTGTGCTGGTCGTCGGCGCGTGGACGCTGGTCGAGCCGACCGCCTTCCCGGACTCGACGGTGTGGTCGGACTTCGGGATGGGGTACCTCTTCATCCCGGTGATCCTGCCGGTCACCGGGATGATCTGGCTGCGCCGCGCGAAGACGGTCGCGGTCTAAGGCCCTGTCGACGCCGTTTCGGCCCCGCCGCGCGCGGCGCACGGTCAGGCGCTGGCCACGTAGTCCCGGTCGGCCGCGTCCTTCTCCAACAGGACCATCCGGACGCCGTCGGCTCCGGTGACGGCCCCGACCTGGGCGTACCCGGCTCGCCGGTAGAGCCGCAGATTGCCCTCGCTGCGGTGTCCGCTGTGCAGCCGGAAGCGGGTCGTCGCCCGCTCGGCGGAGAGCGCCGACTCGGCGGCGAGCAGCAGCCTGGCCCCGAGGCCGTGCCCCTGGAGCCGGGGATGAACGCAGAGCTTGCCGATGAGGCCCGTGCCGTCCGGGTCGGTGCCGCCTCGGACCGAGCCGACGACCTCGTCCCCGAGCCGGGCCACGAACACCAGGTCGTCGGCGACTTCGGAGCGCAGGGATTCGAGGCTCTGGACGAGCGGGTCGATCCGGTAGTTGTCGTACAGCTCCGCCTCGCGCTGGAAGCAGAGGTACTGAAGTCTGAAGATCTGCTCGACGTCCTGTGCCGTCGCTGCCGAGATGGTCACGCTCATGCCCATGTGTGCACGCCTCCCGCTCACCTGTTCGCCGGTTGCCTACCGCTCCCTTCCCGCACGGAAGGAGCGACAACCTCCGCAGCCAGCATTCTGCGCAGACATCCAAGGCAACGGGAACGGATCGGGCCCAAGCTCCCCTGTGACATACCCAACTCCCCTGCGATTTCCCGGTAGGTCGGGTCGCTGGGGGCGAGCATCGCCTCCAGCAGCCGGGGGCAGCGGCCGGGCAGCCGGGCCAGCGCGGAGCGCAACGCCCGGCGTTCGGCGGCCCCGAGGGCGGCGCGTTCCGGGCAGTCGGCCGGTCCGGCGGCGGGCTCCGCTCCGGCGTACGGGCGTTCCCGCCGGACCGTCCGGCGGCCTCGGCGGGCCTCGCCCCGTACGGTGTCGCGCACCCAGCGGGCCGCGTCGGCGGGTGGTCCGGCGGCGGCCGGGCGCTCCAGCAGCCGTACCCAGACGCTCTGTTCGAGGTCGGCGGGGTCGAGCCCGGCGGCCGGGGCCTCGGCCCTCGCCTCCGCGCGAACCAGGGGTTGTAAGGCACGGACGACGAGGGCGGTGGAAGCGGCCGGGCCGGGGTCGTGATCGGGAAGCGTCATGCCCCGGCGGACGTGCCGGGACGGCCGCCGGTTGCCCCGGGCGGCGCTCCACCACCCGACCGGGGTATGCCGGGGGCGGGCGGCTGACGGCGCACCCCGGGTACGAGTGGTGCGCCGCGCCCGCCTCCGTACCGGGTCAGCGCCCGGCGTGGTCCGCCGCCGCGAGCAGCGCCGCGTCCGGATGGTCGGCGAAGATGCCGTCGATGCCGGTGGCGAGATAGGCGGCGCAGGCGCCGAACACGTCACCGTAGGCATTGGGGTCGGTGCCGCGCCGGAAGTCGGCGGGCAGGAAGCTGTTCTCGTTGCGCAGTGTGTACGGGTGCAGCCGCAGGCCCTTGGCGTGCGCGTCCCGCACCAGCGTGGTCGGGGTGGTGAGCCGTCCCGAGGCGTCCTTCGGGATGACGAGGTCGAGGGTGGGGCCGATGCCCTGGGCGAAGGAGGCCATCCACGCCAGCCCGGCGGGGGTCACCAGGTCGGCGACGGTGCGCGGGTCGCCCGACTCGACGAAGTCCCAGGGGCGCTCCTTCGGGCCGGAGAGCAGGACGATGCGCGGGGTGTCGACGAGGCGCGCGAGGCGCTGGACCGAGCCGGGCTCGAAGGACTGGAGGATGAGCGCGGAGTTCCGGCGGTCCCGCCCGTAGCGGCGCAGCAGCCGGGCGAGCGGCTCCTCCAGGCCGAGGCCAAGCTTGCGGAAGTAGGTGGGGTGCTTGGTCTCCACGTACAGCCAGACCGGCCGGGAGCGTTTGCGGCCCTCCTTCTCCGCCCAGCGCAGCACCTCCTCGAAGGTGGGGACGCTCCAGCGGCCGTCGTAGAGGGTGTTGTCCGGACGGTTGCCCGGGATGCGCTCCTTGGCCCGCAGGGTCTTCAGCTCGGCGAGGGTGAAGTCCTCGGTGAACCAGCCGGTCAGGGAGAGGCCGTCGATGCTCTTGGTCGTCCTGCGGCCGGCGAACTCGGGGTGGTCGGCGACGTCGGTGGTGGCGGTGATGTCGTTCTCGTGACGGCAGACGAGGTGGCCGTCCTTGGTCGGCACGAGGTCCTGCTCGATGATGTGCGCACCCATGTCGAGGGCCAGCTGGTAGGAGCCGAGAGTGTGCTCGGGCCGGTAGCCGCTGGCCCCGCGGTGGCCGATCACCGTCGGCACGGGCAGATCGCGCAGCGATCCGTGGCCGCGGCCCCGCTCGGCCGCGTGGGCGGTGGCGGGCAGGCCCAGGGCCGCGGTGCCGAGGACCGCGGCGCCCAGGAGGCTCCGCCGGCCAGGGGTCTTCCGCGCACGCTCCGTCATGAATGCTCCTCGCTTGGTGATGTCCGGGACCGGTCGAGCGAGGCCCGATCGTAGGCTGGGAGGTGTACGGGAGGACGGCTCCTCGGCCAACATGGCGGAAACACACGTCAACACCGTGTATCCGCTTCGTGAACCCGATGTGCGATCAGGGCATACCCGCGAGTATCGTCCTCACCTGCACCGACCATCACCCGTCGGCACCGGCCACCGCCCGTACGACCCATTCCATCGCGGCCGGCCAGGCCACGACACCGGAGGAACCGTTGTCCCGTCTCACGGTCATCAAGGCAGTGCTCGGACCGATTCTGCGCCTGATGTTCCGCCCACAGGTGGAAGGCGTCGAGAACATTCCCGGGACCGGGCCGGTGATCCTCGCGGGCAACCACCTCACGTTCATCGACTCGATGATCATGCCGATCTGCTGCGACCGGCCGGTGTTCTACATCGGCAAGGACGAGTACGTCACGGGCAAGGGCCTCAAGGGCAAGCTGATGGCCTGGTTCTTCACCGGCTGCGGCATGATCCCGGTGGACCGGGACGGCGGCCGGGGCGGGGTCGCGGCGCTGATGACGGGACGCCGGGTGCTGGAGAAGGGGCAGGCCTTCGCCATCTACCCCGAGGGCACCCGCTCCCCCGACGGCCGGCTCTACCGGGGCCGTACGGGCATCGCGCGGCTGACGCTGATGACGGGCGCCCCGGTGATCCCGTTCGCGATGATCGGGACCGACAAGCTGCAGCCGGGCGGCGCCGGCCTGCCCCGGCCGGGCAAGGTCACGGTGCGCTTCGGGGAGCCGATGGAGTTCTCGCGCTACGAGGGCATGGACCGCGACCGCTACGTCCTGCGGGCGGTGACCGACTCGGTGATGGCCGAGGTGATGCGGCTGTCCGGCCAGGAGTACGTGGACATGTACGCGACGAAGGCGAAGGCTGCCTGACCGCCCGTACGACGGTTACGGAGAAGGCCGCCCGGCCCGTACGACGCTCACGGCGAAGGGTCCGCACCCCTGAGGGTGCGGACCCTTCGCCGTACGGTCACGGGTGCTCGACGCCGTCCTCCAGCTTCTGGCCCCGCAGCAGGAACCAGGAGGCGACCGCCGCCGCCAGCAGTACCGCCGCGCCGATGCCCGCGGCCGACCGCAGCCCGTCGACGAACGCCTCCTGGGCCGCCGAGACCAGCGGCCCGGCCTGGGCGGCGGGCAGCGCCCCGGCGGCCTCGACCGCGCCGCCCAGTGACTCGTGGGCGGCCGACTCGACGTCGGCGGGGATGCCGGACGGGGTCGGGAAGCCCCGGTAGACGCCGGTGACGATGGAGCCGAGCAGGGCGATGCCGAGGGCCGCGCCCAGTTCGTACGCGGTCTCGGAGACGGCGGACGCGGAGCCCGCCTGCTCCTTCGGGACGCTGGAGAGGATCACGTCGGCGGTGACGGTGAAGGCGAAGCCCGCGCCGACGCCGACGACCAGCAGCATGGAGCCGAGCAGCGGATACCCGGTGTTCTGGTCGAGCAGCGTCACACTGCCCAGAGCGAAACCGACCGCGGCCAGGCCGCCCGAGACGACGGAGCGGACCGAGAAGCGGCGGGCGGCGAACCCGGCCAGCAGACCCGCGGTCACCGCGCCGATGGCGGCGGGCAGTTCGGCGAGCCCGGCCTCCAGCGGCCCGCGGCCCTGCACCAGTTGCAGGAACTGGGAGAGGAAGAAGACGAGACCCGACAGGCCGAGGATGGTCAGCAGGTCGGCGAGGACCGCGCCGGAGAAGCCCCGGTGGTGGAAGAGCCGCATGTCCAGCAGGGGCGCGGGCAGCCGCAGTTGCCTGCGGACGAACCAGGTGAGCGCCAAGACGCCGACGACGGCCGCCGCTCCGGCCCCCCAGCTCACCCCGTGCGCTGCCGCCTCCTTGATGGCGTACACCACACCGATCATGCCGACCAGGGAGAGCCCGACGCTGAGCATGTCCCACGGGCCCGGGGCCGGGTTCTTGGACTCCGGGATCAGCTTGACGCCGACGACGACGAGGACGGCCATCACGGGCAGGTTGATGAGGAAGACCGAACCCCACCAGAAGTGTTCGAGCAGGGCCCCGCCGACGACCGGACCGACGGCCGCGCCCGCCGAGGCCATCGCGCCCCAGATCCCGATGGCGAGGCTGCGCTCGCGCGGGTCGTGGAAGAGGTTGCGGATCAGGGCCAGGGTGGACGGCATCAGGGTGGCGCCCGCGACACCGAGCAGCGCCCGGGCCACGATCATCATCTCCGGCGTGGTCGCGTACGCGTTGAGCACGGAGACGGCGCCGAACGCGACGGCGCCGACCAGCAGCAGCTTCTTGCGGCCGATGCGGTCGCCGAGGCTGCCCATCGAGACGAGCAGGCCGGCAATGACGAAGGAGTAGACGTCACCGATCCAGAGCAGCTGGGTGCCGGTCGGTTCGAGGTCCTCGCTGAGGAACGGGGTGGCGAGACCGAGGACGGTCGCGTCCACGGCCACCAGCAGCACGGCGAGGACGAGGACCGCGAGCGCGATCCACCGCCCCGGGCGGCGTACGGCGTCCGTGGTGTCCGGGTTCTGGTCGATGCTGGTCATTGCTCTACGCTCCGGCGTGCTCCGCCGAGCAGCAACTCGACGATCATGTGTTGGAAATCCTGTGCGGCGACCCGCCCCGCCTGGACGGCCCAGGCGCCGGTGCCGACGAGCCCGTAGAGGGCCTCCGTGAGCCAGGCGGGGGTGAGGTCGATACGGAACTCGCCGCGCTCCTGGCCGCGGCGGAAGAAGGCGGAGACGCGGGCGTCGGCCCGGTCCCAGCCCTCGTTGACCTCGTCGCCCTCGAAGAGCTGGTTCTCGTTGACGAGGAAGGACAGCAGTCCGGCGCTGGGCTCGACGGCCGCGATGAGGCGGCGCAGCCCCTCCTCGGAGGTGTCCTCGTCGAGCCGGGCGGCGTCCAGGGCCGCCTCGAACTCCTGGATGCCGAGATTCTCCAGCGCCCTCACCAGGGCGTCGCGCCCGGCGAAGTGGCGGTGGAGGGTGGCCCGGCCGATGCCCGCCGCCCTGGCGACCTCGTCCATGGTGGCGGTCGATCTGCGGGTCAGCAGGGCGGCGGCGCTGCGCAGCACCTGCTCACGGTCGAGAGTCATGAGACAACCATAGCCCAACTGAGACATGTTCGTCTCATTTCCCGGGTGCGCGGGTGTGCAGCAGGAGAGGGCAGGCACGAGGGAGGGGCGGAGCGAAGGGCAGAGCGAAGGGCGGAGCGAGGCGGGAAACAAAAAATGGCCGGAGGTGAAACCACTCCTTGCCACTCTCAACTTATAGCTCATGGGGGGCCTTGCGGCAAGACCCCCCATATGCCGCAGAATCGTCGGCCGTAGCCGGGACGGTACGCCGCCCCCCGTACGCACCGCAGATCGGAACCGATGCCGTGACACCCCTGACCGCCAGCGCGTTCGCCCTCCCCGACCGCCTCTCCGCCAAGGCCGACCCGGCGCTGATCGCCGATGACGAGCAGCACTTCGCCGCCGTCGCCCTCTGCCTGGAACAGTCGATCGCCGAGCTGACCGACCGGCTCGCGGCCGAGCGCAGGGCGCCCGGCGGAGCGAGCCGGCAGGCGATGGACCGGGATGTGGAGATCCACCGGCTGACCGGCCGGCTGCGTGCCCTGCGGCGGTTCGGCCTCGACCTGTGCCTCGGGCACATGGTCGCCGCGGACGGCTGCGGACCGCTGTACGTGGGACGGCTCGGGCTGACCGACAGCACAGGCCGCCGGCTGTTGCTCGACTGGCGCTCCCCCGCCGCCGAGCCGTTCTTCGGGGCCACCCACGCCGATCCGATGGGCCTGGCGAGCCGGCGCCGCTACCGCTGGACCGGCGGCCGGATCAGCGACTACTGGGACGAGGTGTTCGCACCGGAGGGCTTCGCCGGTCATGCCGCGCTGGATGACCAGTCCGCGTTCATCGCCGGCCTGGGCGGCAACCGGTCGGCCCGGATGCGCGATGTGCTGGGCACCATCCAGGCCGACCAGGACGCCATCATCCGGGCGGGCTCCCGGGGCACGCTCGTCGTCGACGGCGGGCCCGGCACCGGGAAGACCGTCGTCGCCCTGCACCGCTCCGCCTTTCTCCTGTACTCCGACCCGCGCCTCGGCCACCGCCGCGGTGGCGTGCTGTTCGTCGGGCCGCACGAGCCCTATCTGGGGTACGTCGCCGATGTCCTGCCCAGCCTCGGGGAGGAGGGCGTGCAGACGTGCACCCTGCGGGACCTGGTCGCCGAGGGGGCGCAGGCGGGCGCCGAGACCGACCCGGAGGTGGCGCGGCTGAAGGCGTCGGCGGAGCTGGTGAAGGCGGTCGAGCCGGCCGTCCGGTTCTACGAGGAGCCGCCCGCCACGGGCGTACGGGTCCAGACGCACTGGTCCGACATCTGGCTGAGCGCCGCCGACTGGGCCTCGGCGTTCGGGGCGGCGGGCCCGGGCACACCGCACAACGAGGCGCGGGAGGAGATCTGGGAGGAGCTGGTCACGATCCTCGTGGACAAGCACGACGGGGACGCACCGGAGGAACAACTGCGCGCCTCGCTGCGGCGCAACCGGGAGCTGTTCGCCCTCTTCGACCGCGCCTGGCCGCTGGTCGAGGCGGCCGACCTGGTCGGCGACCTCTGGTCCGTACCCGCCTATCTGCGCAGGTGCGCCCCCTGGTTGACCTCGGAGGAGGTCGGACGGTTGCAGCGCCCGGACGCCGGGGCCTGGACGGTTTCCGACCTGCCTCTCCTCGACGCGGCACGGCAGCGGCTCGGAGACCCGGAGGCGTCCCGGCGCAGACGTCGACACGAGGCCGCGGCCGCCGCCGAGCGGGAGCAGATGGACCGGGTCGTGGAGAGTCTGCTCGCCGACAAGACCCTGGCCGACGCGGACACGGACGGCGAGGGTGCGCTGGTGATGCTGCGCGGGGCGGATCTCCGGGAGTCCCTGGCCACCGCCGACCGGCCGGGCGGCACCGAACCCGACCTGCTGGCCGGGCCGTTCGCGCACATCGTCGTGGACGAGGCGCAGGAGCTGACCGACGCCCAGTGGCAGATGCTGCTCCAGCGGTGCCCGTCCCGGAGTTTCACCGTCGTCGGGGACCGTGCGCAGGCCCGGCACGGGTTCACCGAGTCGTGGCGGGAGCGGCTGGAGCGGGTCGGGCTCGACCGGATCACCCTGGCCTCCCTGACCATCAACTACCGGACTCCGCGGGAGATCATGGCGGAGGCGGAACCGGTGGTCCGGGCCGTACTCCCCGACGCCAACGTGCCGGTCTCCGTCCGCGGCAGCGGCATCCCCGTCAGGTACGGCTCCGTCGAGGATCTGGACACGGTCCTCGCGACGTGGCTCGCCGCGCACGACGACGGGATCGCCTGCGTCATCGGCGACCCCGCGTTCCGGGCGACGCCCCGCGTGCGGTCGCTGACCCCGGAGCTGTCCAAGGGCCTGGAGTTCGACCTGGTCGTCCTCGTCGACCCGGAGGACTTCGGCGCGGGCGTCGAGGGGGCGGTGGACCGCTATGTCGCGATGACCCGGGCGACCCGGGAGCTCGTCGTCCTGACGAGCTCCTGAGGCGTCGGGGCCGGGCCGTCGGGGGCGGCCCCGCGTGCGGGCTTCAGTGCCAGGGCAGTCCTGCCCGGTGCCGCCAGTACGCCTCCGGCTCCTCGACCAGGGCGTCGAGGCCGGCCCGCTGCTCGTCGTCCAGGTCGACGACGGCGGCGTGCAGATTGCCGGAAAGCTGGCCCACCGTGGCGGCGCCGGAGAGCACGACGTCCGCCCAGGGCTGGTGCAGGACCAGCGCGAGGGCGACCGCGTCGCCGCCCACGCCCGCGGCGGCGGCGATCTCCTGGAACACGGCGGGGGCCTCGGCCCCGGCGAGGCGCCCGTTGGCCATGCCCTCCTTGACGATCACGGTGAGCCCGGCGTCGTGGGCCTCGGCGAGCGCGGGCGCGGCCGAGGTCTCCAGGGCGTTGTAGGTGGCCTGGACCGTACGGAAGAGGGGTTCGCCGTCGACCGTGACGGCGAGGGCGGCCCGGATCGCGTCGGCCTGGGCGGGCCCGCTGGTGGAGAGGCCGACGGTGACCCCGTCCGCGGCCAGGACGGCGAGCCGGTCGAGCAGTTCCTTGTCGGTGAGCGCGGGGCTGTCCGGGGTAACCGAGTGGACCTGGTAGAGGCTGAGCCGGTCGCCGAGGAGGGCCCGGGTCTCGGCGTACTGGCGCTCGAAGGCGGCGAGGCTGTGGTCCTTGACCTCGTGTTCCTCGGCCTCGACGTCCCAGTCGGCGGTGTAGGTGTACCCCCACTTGCTGCCGACGACGAGGTCGGTGAAGGAGGGCCGGGCGTCCAGCCACTCCCCCAGGAACTCCTCGGCGCGGCCGTAGGAGCGGGCGGTGTCGACGTACCGGACGCCCTGGGCGTAGGCGGCGTCCAGCAGTTCGTGGGTGCGGGCGCGCAGGGCGTCGGCGTCGCGGCCGGCGGGCAGGTCCCGGTCTCGGTGGAGATTGATGTAGCCGGGCCTCCCGACGGCGGCAAGGCCCAGCCCGAAGTGGGCGGTCGGGGTCGTCGCGGCGGCCAGGGCGGCGAAGGGCATCGCGGGCTCCTCGGGTCGGGTTTCGGTTACTCCTACCCCGGTGAGCGCGCGATGCCCTTCGTCCATCCGGTGCGGCACGGCTCCCCGCGCGCACCCGACCGGCCTCCCTACTGGCGGGCGGTCGCCCAGGCGTGCTGGGCGGCCAGGTCTTCCTTCACCTCGGCGAGCTGTACGGCGACGGCGGAGGGGGCCGTTCCGCCCCGGCCGTCGCGGGAGGCGAGGGCGCCCCGCACGTTGAGCACGGTGCGGACCTCGGGGGTGAGGTGCTCGGAGATCTTGGCGAACTGCTCGTCGGTGAGCTGGTCGAGCTCGATGCCCTGCCGCTCGCACTCCTTGACGCAGGCGCCGGCCACCTCGTGCGCCACCCGGAACGGAACGCCCTGCTTGACCAGCCATTCCGCGATGTCGGTCGCGAGCGAGAAGCCCGCCGGGGCCAGCTCCTCCATGCGCTCACGGTTGACGGTGAGGGTGGCCATCATCCCGGTGAAGGCGGGGAGCAGGACCTCCAGCTGGTCGCAGGAGTCGAAGACGGGCTCCTTGTCCTCCTGAAGGTCCCGGTTGTACGCGAGCGGGAGGGCCTTGAGCGTGGCGAGCAGGCCGGTCAGGTTGCCGATGAGTCGGCCGGACTTGCCCCGGGCCAGCTCCGCGATGTCCGGGTTCTTCTTCTGCGGCATGATCGAGGAGCCGGTGGAGAAGGCGTCGTGGAGGGTGACGAAGGAGAACTCCTTCGTGTTCCAGATGATGACCTCCTCCGCGATCCGGGAGAGGTTGACGCCGATCATCGCGGTGATGAAGGCGAACTCCGCGACGAAGTCCCGCGAGGCGGTGCCGTCGATGGAGTTGGCGACCGAGCCGTGCTCGAACCCGAGGTCGGCGGCGACCGCCTCCGGGTCGAGGCCGAGCGAGGATCCGGCGAGCGCCCCGGAGCCGTACGGGGAGACGGCGGTGCGCTCGTCCCACTGGCGCAGCCGTTCGGCGTCCCGGGACAGGGGCTGCACGTGGGCGAGCACGTGGTGGGCGAAGAGCACGGGCTGCGCGTGCTGGAGGTGGGTGCGGCCCGGCATCGCGACGTCCGCGTGGGCCTCGGCGAGGCCGACCAGGGCGCTCTGGAGATCGGCGATCAGCCCGCCGATGGTCCGGGCGTGGTCGCGCAGGTACATCCGGAAGAGCGTGGCGATCTGGTCGTTCCGCGACCGCCCGGCCCGCAGCTTGCCGCCGAGGTCGGCGCCGAGTCGCTCCAGCAGCCCGCGCTCCAGCGCGGTGTGGACGTCCTCGTCGGCGACGGTCCCGGTGAAGGAGCCGTCCGCGACGTCCGCTGCGAGCTGGTCGAGCCCGGCGAGCATCCGGGTCAGCTCGTCCTCGCTGAGCAGGCCCGCCTTGTTGAGCACGCGTGCGTGGGCTCGGGAGCCGGCGATGTCGTACGGCGCGAGCCGCCAGTCGAAGTGGACGGAGGCGGACAGCTTGGCCAGCGCCTCGGCCGGTCCGTCGGCGAAACGCGCGCCCCAGAGCCGGACGTCACCGTTGTTGCTGCTCACTGCGTACTCCTCAAAAGGGCAAAGGCCAAGGCCAGAACATGGGCCAAGGTACGGATATGCGGCCGCCTCCCTGCCGCGTGACGACGGGGAGGCGGCTGTACAACGAGGGAGGGTCGGGCGAGGTAAGCGTCAGGCTATGCCTGCAGATCACGCTTGGCCGCGATCTTGGCGGAGAGACCGAAGATCTCGATGAAGCCCTGCGCCTTGGACTGGTCGAAGGTGTCGCCCGAGTCGTAGGTGGCGAGGTTGAAGTCGTACAGCGACTCCTCGGACTTCCGGCCTGTGACGACGGCGCGGCCGCCGTGCAGGGTCATCCGGATGTCGCCGGTGACGTGCTGGTTGGCCTCGTTGATGAAGCCGTCCAGGGCGCGCTTCAGCGGGGAGAACCACAGGCCGTCGTAGACCATCTCGCCCCAGCGCTGCTCGACCTGCCGCTTGTAGCGGGCCAGCTCGCGCTCGACGGTGACGTTCTCCAGCTCCTGGTGGGCGGTGATCAGCGCGATCGCGCCGGGCGCCTCGTACACCTCGCGGGACTTGATGCCCACGAGCCGGTCCTCGACGATGTCGATCCGGCCGATGCCCTGCGCGCCGGCCCGCTCGTTGAGCTGCTGGATCGCCTGGAGGACGGTGACGGGACGGCCGTCGATGGCTACGGGCACGCCCTCCTTGAAGGAGATGACGGCCTCGTCGGCCTCGCGCTGGACGGCGGGGTTGTCGGTGTACTCGTAGATGTCCTCGATCGGCGCGTTCCAGATGTCCTCCAGGAAGCCCGTCTCGACGGCGCGCCCGAAGACGTTCTGGTCGATGGAGTACGGGGACTTCTTGGTGGTCGCGATCGGGAGGTTCTTCTCCTCGCAGAAGGCGATCGCCTTGTCCCGGGTCATCGCGTAGTCGCGGACCGGGGCGATGCACTTCAGGTCGGGGCCGAGTGCGGAGATGCCGGCCTCGAAGCGGACCTGGTCGTTGCCCTTGCCGGTGCAGCCGTGGGCGACGATCCCGGCGTCGTGCTTGCGGGCGGCGGCGACGAGGTGCTTGACGATGGTCGGCCGGGAGAGGGCCGAGACCAGCGGGTAGCGGTCCATGTAGAGGGCGTTGGCCTTGATCGCCGGGAGGCAGTACTCCTCGGCGAACTCGTCCTTGGCGTCCGCGACCTCGGCTTCGACGGCACCGCAGGCGAGCGCGCGCTTGCGGATGACGTCCAGGTCCTCGCCGCCCTGGCCGACGTCCACGGCGACGGCGATGACCTCGGCGCCCGTCTCCTCGGCGATCCAGCCGATGGCGACGGAGGTGTCCAGGCCGCCCGAGTAGGCGAGAACGACGCGCTCGGTCACGGGTTTCTCCTTACGGTGCAATCACTGATAGGCATAACTATGCAGTCCACCGTATTGTTTGTCAAAAGAGCAGGTCAGCGCAGCGTGCTCGGCCGCCCGGACGCACGAAGGCGGCAAGCGGAGTGAGCGGGCCGTCCGGAGTGAGCCGCTGGGCCGTACGGAGCAGGTCCGGTGGGGCGCGCCCGCCGGCCGTCGTACGGTCCGGAGCATGCGCAGATCACTGGTGACCGCCGCCGTACTCCTCGCCCTGGCCGGCTCGCTCGGGGCCGGGCCCGGCCGGACCGATGCCCCTCCCCTGCCCTACCGGCTGGCGGACACGGGCGGCGGCTCCCAGCTGATCACCGCCGAGGCCCCGGACACCGGCTCCACGACGGGGACCGTGACCTGGTGGGAGCGGCGCGGGGGCCGGTGGACGGAGGCCGGGTCGGCGCCGGCGCGGTTCGGGGAAGGCGGGCTGGCCGACGGGGAGGCCCGGGAGCAGGGCACCGGCACCACGCCCACCGGCCTGTACGACCTGCCGTACGCCTTCGGCACCGAGGACGCCCCGGCCGGCACGACGTATCCGTACCGCGAGGTCACCGAGGACTCCTGGTGGTGCCAGGACAACGACGCGCGCGCGTACAACCGCTGGGTGGAGCCACGTCCGGCGGACTGCCGGGCGGCGGAGGCCGAGCATCTGGTCTCCTACGGCACGCAGTACGCCCGCGCCCTGGTGATCGGCTTCAACTACGACCGTCCGGTACGGGGCAGGGGCGCGGGAATCTTCCTGCATGTGAACGGGCGCGGGGCGACGGCCGGGTGCGTCTCGGTCCCGGCCGACGCCATGGCGGAGATCCTCGCCTGGGCGGACCCGGAGCGCGAACCGCACATCGCGGTCGGCACCTCCTCGGGCCCCACCGCGATCACGCGCTACTGAACGGCCGCGGGCCCTCTCCTCCGGATCGGACCGGGCCCGCGGCACCCGGCCCGCCCGACGTTCCTCGTGGACGGCACCAACGGCCGGAAACCGCAGGTCGGTCACTCCGGGACAGCCCTGGTCCGTCGCGGACGATCCGATCAAGGAACGGGCCGTGCGAATAGAGCGTCACCCCCCGGGCCCGGCTCGACGCGCTCTGCCCGGCGATCCTCAGGGACCGGGCGAAGTGGCACGGCGGGGCCGCCCTGCACGGCCCGGATTCCCTCACCCAGAGCCTGCTGCCGCTCGTCCCCGTCGCCCTGGCCGCGTCGGCTTACCGCTTTCGGGGTGGGCCCCCGGGCTCACTGCCGGTGCGGACCCGGCCCCCGGGACTTCACTCCGGTTGCCCGGCGTCGTCCGCCGGCGCCGGGCAACCGGCGGTGGAGGGCCGAGGGCTGCCGTACGTCACCCCTGCTCGGTGCGGAGTTCGCGCGGTGGCTGGAGCACGGTGTCGTCGTACTCCACGTCGGTCACGTTGATCTTCATGTACTGCGACCCGGAGAACACCCAGTACTTGTTCGGTTCGCCCGGCAGGGGAAGCGCCGCGTCGAATCCGTCGCTGAATCCCTCCGTCGAGCCCAGGGTCTTCGGCCAGCCGTCCCTGACGGCCCGCCTGTTGATCTCGATTTCGCCGCCCAGGGTTCCGTCCTTGTTCAGCCGCGTCCGGACGTACTGGGAGCCCGAGAACACCCAGACCTGATGGGGGTCGTCCGGCACCGGAACGATGGCGTCGACGCCATCGCCCGAGATTCCGCCGAAGGCTTCCGACCAGTCGCTGATGGGGCGGGGGCCCGCCTTCAGACTGTCGTAGTAGGAATAGTGGGGGTCGACCCTGATGCGCATGTATCTGTCCCGGGAGAAGATCCAGTACTCGTCGGCCCTTCCCGGAACGCGGAGCACGGCATCGATTCCGTCCCGGAAAGCGGATTGCGTCCCGATGGTGTTCCACGCGTCCAGCCCGGAGGGTCCCTTCAGGTTCTTCCGTACCGGGTAGCCGTCGGCGGAGAGCCTGGCGCGGAGGTACTGGTCGCCGGTGAACAGCCAGTACCCGCTCGGGGCGTGCCGTACCGGGTCGTCCGGCACCGGCATGACCGCGTCGATCTTCACTTTGCCGCTGGGCAGTTCGAAGACGGCCGCACCGGTTTCGGCGGGCGGGGGCTCGCTGGACTCCCCGTCGCCCTCCGTGTCCCCGTCCGGACTCCTGGGCGCGGCCTCGTCCCCGTTCGCGCCGTTCTCCTTGCCCTCGGGCCACAGGGCCCAGGAAAGCGCCCCGCCTCCCGCTGCTATCCCGGCGAAGGAGAGGGCGGCCAGCGCGCCGCGTCGGCTCATCCTCGGGGACGCCGGCCGGGCTCCGGGGCCGGGGGTGGATGCTGCTGAGCCGCCACCGCCCGGGGCGGAGGCGCCGGCGGGGGACCTCGGTTCGTTCACGGCGATCGGCCCCTCCGTGGGCCGGGCCGTGCCGGGAGCTGTGGGCATACTGTCCGCGGCCCGCGGCGAGAAGGCGACTCTGGGGTCGTTCAGCCGCGCGAAAATTCGGCGCAGATCGGAGTCGAGGGGACCCGTGAGCCAGTTGTCGAAGCGGTGCGTGCCGAAGTGCCGTCCGAGGGCCGCGACCGTTGGCCGCCGGTCCGGCGGCTTGTCCAGGCAGGCCGCCACGGTCCGTGCCAGGCCTCCGGGGACGCTGTCCAGCCGGGGGGCGTCGTTCATGGTGCGGTACATCAGGACCTGCGGATGACCGGTTCCGAAGGGGCCGTTGCCGGTAGCGGCGAAGACGAGGACGCTGCCGAAGGCGAAGACGTCCGTCGCTTCCGTGATCTCCGAGCCCATCGCGAGTTGTTCGGGGGCCATGAATCCGGGGGTGCCGAGGACGGCACCGTACGTCGTCAGCACGGTGTCGATCGCGGAGTAGGCGATCCCGAAGTCGATGACGCGCGGCCCGGCGGAGGTGAGGATGATGTTGGAGGGTTTGAGGTCGCGATGGACCAGTCCCTGGTCGTGCACGGCGGAGAGTGCCTGCAGGAGACCTGAGGCCAGCAGGGTGACGGTGTGTTCGGGTAAGGGCCCGTAGCGGTCCACGACGACGGTCAGGGAGAGGCCCGGTACGTACTCGGTGGCCATCCACGGCACATCGGCCTCGGGGGCGGCGTCGATCACCGGTGCCACGAACGGTCCACCGACCCGTTGGGCCGCGGCCACTTCGCGGGCGAAGCGCTTCCGGAAGCTGCCGCCGTCGGCGAGTTCGCGCCGCGCCGTCTTCACCGCCACCGCCCGCCCGTCCGCGGCCCGGCCGAGATAGACCCGGCCCATACCGCCCGCGCCCAGCCGCTCGATGATGCGGAAAGGTCCGACCTGCCGTGGATCGTCGTCCATCAATGGCTGCATCGGAGCCCTCTCTGCCTCGGTGATCGTATGTCGCACAGTATTTCTCACGAGCATCGAACGAGGCCGAATTGAGGGCTAGTTGAGGTTCTCTTTCTGGTTGGTCAGGTCCGGCTCACGGCCGGATCCGCGACGGCGGAGGCCGACGGGTCCACAGCCGAAACAGCGACCGGGCCAAGGTGACGGCACGGGCGGATGCGACCGACGCGAAGCGCGGCCGCATCCGCCCGCGCTCCATCGTCGACGACCTCCTCCGGGCTCGCCCGCACCGGCCCCCTGGACAACGGGAAGGGTTCCACCGCAGCGGCGTTCCTCGACCGTGCGAGGGTTGGGTCCGCCGCCCACGGCATCAACCACGTCCGGCCCTCGTTACGCCTGACGGTCGTTCTGAGCGAGCCTCAGCAGGTGGTCGGCGAGCGCCTGGCCGCCGTTCGGGTCGCGGCTGATGAGCATCAGCGTGTCGTCGCCCGCGATGGTGCCGAGGACGTCGTGCAGTTCGGCCTGGTCGATGGCCGAGGCGAGGAACTGGGCCGCGCCCGGCGGGGTGCGCAGCACCACGAGGTTGGCCGAGGCCTCCGCCGAGATGAGCAGCTCGGCCGAGAGCCGGCGCATCCGCTCCTCCTTGGCCGAACCGCCCAGCGGGGCCTGCGGGGTGCGGAATCCGCCCTCGCTCGGCACCGCGTAGATCAGCTCGCCGCCGGTGTTGCGGATCTTCACCGCCCCCAGCTCGTCGAGGTCGCGGGAGAGCGTCGCCTGGGTGACGCTCAGCCCGTCGTCGGCGAGGAGCTTGGCCAGCTGGCTCTGCGAGCGGACCGGCTGCCGGTTCAGAATGTCCACGATCCGGCGGTGGCGGGCGGTGCGGGTCTGCGGCACGGACGGCCCGCCGTGCTCGGATTCCTGCGCCTCGGTCATCGTCGTCGCCTCATTCTCCGGAGGGTCATGCTCCGGATCGTCCGTCCCCGTATGCCGCGTCGAGAGCGCTCGGCAGGATCTCCAGGAACGCGTCCACCTCCGCGTCACCGATGATCAGCGGCGGCATGAGCCGTACGACATCGGGGGCGGGCGCGTTCACCAGGAGGCCGGCTCCCTGGGCCGCCTGCTGCACCTGCGGTGCGAGGGGTCCGGTGAGCACGATACCCAGCAGCAGGCCCGCGCCGCGGACGTGGGAGACCAGGGGGTGTCCCAGCGCCTCGACGCCGTCGCGGATCTTCTCCCCGAGCCGCTTGACGTCGGCGAGCACGCCGTCGGCCGCGAGGGTGTCGATGACGGCGAGCCCGGCGGCGCAGGCGACCGGGTTGCCGCCGAACGTCGTTCCGTGGTGTCCCGGCTTCAGCAGGTCGGCCGCCGGTCCGAAGGCGACCGTCGCGCCGATCGGCAGTCCGCCGCCGAGGCCCTTGGCGAGGGTGACGATGTCCGGCTCGACTCCTTGGTGGGCCTGGTGCTCGAACCACTGGCCGCAGCGGCCGATACCGGTCTGGACCTCGTCCAGGACGAGCAGGGTGCCGGTCGCCCGGGTGATCTCCCGGGCGGCCTCCAGATAGCCCTTGGGCGGGACGACGACGCCGTTCTCACCCTGCATCGGCTCGATGATGACCAGCGCGGTGTCGGTGGTCACCGCGGCCTTCAGCGCGGCGGCGTCCCCGTACGGAACGTGGGTGACGTCACCGGGCAGGGGGCGGAAGGGCTCCTGCTTCCCGGGCTGGCCGGTGAGGGCGAGCGCGCCCATCGTCCGGCCGTGGAAGCCGCCGTCGGTGGCGACCATGTGGGTGCGACCGGTGAGCCGCCCGATCTTGAAGGCGGCCTCATTGGCCTCCGCGCCGGAGTTGGCGAAGAAGACCCGCCCCTGACGGCCGAAGAGCTGGAGCAGCCGCTCGGCGAGCGCGACGGGCGGCTCGGCGATGAACAGGTTCGACACGTGTCCGAGGGAGGCGATCTGGGTGGAGACGGCCTCGACGACGGCGGGGTGGGCGTGGCCGAGGGCGTTGACCGCGATACCGCCGACGAAGTCGAGGTAGCGGGTGCCTTCCGCGTCCCACACATGGGCGCCCTCGCCGCGGACGAGCGGCAGCCGGGGCGTGCCGTAGTTGTCCATCAGCGCGCCCTGCCACCGCGAGACGAGTCCCGCGGTCTCTTTGACAGCCTCTGCGCCGGTCATGATTCCCCCTGTTCAGGCCCTGTGTGTACGTCGATGGGGGCGTCCGGCACGACCATCGTGCCAATGCCCTCGTCGGTGAAGATCTCCAGCAGGATCGAGTGCTGGACGCGGCCATCGATGACGCGGGCGGTCTCGACACCGTTGCGCACGGCGTGCAGACAGCCCCGCATCTTGGGGACCATGCCGCTGGACAGCTCGGGCAGCAGCTTCTCCAGCTGGCTCGCGGTGAGCCGGCTGATGACGTCGTCGCTGTTGGGCCAGTCCTCGTACAGGCCCTCGACGTCGGTGAGGACCATCAGCGTCTCGGCGTTCAGCGCGGCGGCGAGTGCGGCGGCCGCGGTGTCGGCGTTGACGTTGTAGACGTGGTGGTCGTCGGCGGAGCTGGCGATGGAGGAGATGACCGGGATGCGGCCGTCGTCCAGCAGCGCCTGGATGGCCCCCGTGTCGATGGCGGTGATCTCGCCGACCCGGCCGATGTCGACGAGTTCGCCGTCGATGGTGGGCCGGTGCTGGACGGCGGTGATGGTGTGGGCGTCCTCGCCGGTCATGCCGACGGCGAGGGGGCCGTGCTGGTTGAGGAGGCCGACCAGCTCGCGCTGGACCTGTCCGGCGAGCACCATCCGGACGACGTCCATCGCCTCGGGGGTGGTGACCCGCAGCCCGGCCTTGAACTCGCTGACCAGGCCCTGCTTGTCGAGCTGGGCGCTGATCTGCGGGCCGCCGCCGTGCACGACGACGGGCTTGAGGCCGGCGTGCCGCAGGAAGACGACGTCCTGGGCGAAGGCGGCCTTCAGCTCCTCGTCGATCATGGCGTTGCCGCCGAACTTGATGACGACGGTCCTGCCGTGGTGCCGGGTCAGCCAGGGCAGCGCCTCGATGAGGATCTGCGCCTTCGGGAGTGCGGTGTGCTTCCGCGCTGTGGTCATGAGCTGTACGCGCTGTTCTCGTGGACGTAATCCGCGGTGAGGTCGTTGGCCCAGATGACGGCCGACTCGGTGCCGGCGGCGAGGTCGGCGGTGATCCTGACCTCCCGGTAGCGCATGTCGACGCGTTCGCGGTCCTCGCCCACGCTGCCGTTCCTGCAGACCCAGACGTCGTTGATGGCGACGTTGAGCCGGTCCGGCTCGAAGGCGGCCCGCGTGGTGCCGATCGCGGAGAGGACCCGGCCCCAGTTGGGGTCCTCGCCGTGGATGGCGCACTTGAGGAGGTTGTTGCGGGCGATGGACCGGCCGACCTCGACGGCGTCGTCCTCGGTGGCCGCGTTGATCACCTCGATCCGGATGTCCTTGGACGCGCCCTCGGCGTCGCCGATGAGCTGCCGGGCCAGGTCCGCGCAGACGGCCCGTACGGCCTCGGCGAACTCGCCCTGTTCCGGGGTGATGCCGCTGGCGCCGGAGGCCAGCAGCAGCACGGTGTCGTTGGTGGACATGCAGCCGTCGGAGTCGACCCGGTCGAAGGTGGTCCGGGTGGCCTCGCGCAGGGCGGCGTCCAGCGCGGGGCTCTCGACGTCCGCGTCGGTGGTGAGGACGACGAGCATGGTGGCCAGGCCGGGGGCGAGCATGCCCGCGCCCTTGGCCATGCCGCCGACGGTCCAGCCCTCGCCGCCCGCGACGGCCGTCTTGTGCACGGTATCGGTGGTCTTGATGGCGATGGCGGCCTTCTCACCGCCGTGTTCGCTGAGCGCGGCGGCTGCCTGCTCGATGCCGGGGAGCAGCTTGTCCATGGGGAGCAGCAGGCCGATGAGCCCGGTGGAGGCGACGGCGATCTCGCCCGCGCTGTGGCCCTTAAGCACTTCCGCGGTCTTCTCGGCGGTGGCGTGGGTGTCCTGGAAGCCCTGGGGCCCCGTGCAGGCGTTGGCGCCACCGGAGTTGAGGACGACGGCGGTGACCTCGCCGCCCTTGAGCACCTGCTCCGACCAGAGCACCGGGGCGGCCTTGACGCGGTTGGAGGTGAAGACGCCCGCGGCGGCGCGACGCGGCCCGTCGTTGACCACGAGGGCCAGGTCCGGGTTGCCGCTCTCCTTGATTCCCGCGGCGATGCCCGCCGCGGAGAACCCCTGTGCTGCCGTGACGCTCACGGTGCCACTCCGATCGTCGAAAGACCTGTGTCCTCGGGGAGTCCGAGGGCGATGTTCATGCTCTGGAGGGCGCCGCCCGCGGTGCCCTTGGCGAGGTTGTCGATGGCGCTGATCACGATGATCCGCCCGGCGGCCGCGTCGTACGCGACCTGGAGCTGGACGGCGTTGGAGCCGTACACCGCGGCGGTCGCGGGCCACTGCCCCTCGGGCAACAGGTCCACGAACGGCTCGTCCGCGAACGCCTTCTCGTACACCCCGCGCAGGCTTTGGGCGCTCACGCCGGGCCTCGCCTTCGCGCTGCACGTGGCGAGGATGCCGCGCGGCATGGGCGCGAGGGTGGGAGTGAACGAGACGGTGACCGGCTGCCCGGCGGCGGCGCTGAGGTTCTGGATCATCTCCGGCGTGTGGCGGTGCCCGCCGCCGACGCCGTACGGGGTCATGTTGCCCATCACCTCGGAGCCGAGCAGATGCGGCTTGGCCGCCTTGCCCGCACCCGAGGTGCCGGACGCGGCGACGATCACGGCCTCCGGCTCGGCGAGGCCGGCCTCGTACGCCGGGAAGAGCGCGAGGGACACGGCGGTCGGGTAGCACCCGGGCACGGCGATGCGCCGGGTCCCGGCGAGCGCGGCCCGCCCGCCCGGCAGCTCGGGCAGGCCGTACGGCCAGGTCCCGGCGTGCGGGGACCCGTAGAACGTCTCCCAGTCACCGGCGTCCTTCAGCCGGAAGTCGGCCCCCATGTCGACGACGAGAACCCCCTGCCCCAACTGCTCGGCGACGGCGGCGGACTGCCCGTGCGGAAGCGCCAGGAAGACGACGTCGTGGCCGGCGAGCACCTCGGCGGTGGTGGGTTCCAGCACCCGGTCGGCCAGGGGCCGCAGATGCGGCTGGAGCGAGCCGAGCGTCTGCCCGGCGTTGGAGTGCCCGGTGAGGGCGCCGATCTCGACGTCCGGGTGCGCCAGCAGAAGACGGAGCAGCTCCCCGCCGGCGTAGCCGCTCGCCCCTGCCACTGCTGCTCGTACCACCATCGGTAACCCTCCTGATCGATGGCATGACTATACGCATCGACGCACGTTTATGCAAAGGGTACCGGCCGCGGGCAGCGGTCCGTCGAGACCGAGCGGCTGAGCCTTCGGGAAGCCGTACGGGAGGCGGGGCGAGCGGGCTGTTCCGGAGACATGAAGGCCGCGGTCCGTACTCCGCAGACCCTGTTCAAGCTCACACCCATGGCACTCGCATGGGAACAGATCATCGTCGACTCCTCCGACCCATCGCCCTCGGGCGCTGGTGGGCCGAGGCTCTCGGCTGGGCAGTGATCGACGAACCGGAGGAGATCATCGAGATCCGGCCCGAGCCGGACCGGATGCCGGGGCTGCTCTTCGTTCCCGTCCCCGAGGGCAAGACGTCGAAGAACCGGCTGCACCCCGACCTCCGCCCCGACGACCAGGAGGCCGAAGTCGCCCGGCTGCTCCCCCTCGGCGCCCGGCGCCGCGACACCGCGCAGGACGGGCAGCGCTGGGTGACCCTCCTCGACCCGGAGGGCAACGAATTCTGCGTCCTGGGCGAGCGGAGGAGCTGAGCGGGGCCGGGCAGCCGTTCGGGCGGAGGTTGCCTGACGCTTTCGCCCACCCGCAGCCGCCCCCGCCGCTGTCTCCCCGAGGGCGACAAGAACACGATCTGCCCCCAGGACATCGGCCGGCTCGACCGGGCCGCACCACGACAACGGGACATGCCCCTTGCTCAGCGTCATACCCTGACAGGGGGAGGCTCCGAAACGGCGCTTCCGACCTTGGCGGTCGGCGGGCCGATATGAGCGCCGAAGCCGGCCGCGCGGTGCCGCCGTTGCCCGGCGTGGGGAGCGTCGCGGACACCCTCCTCTACGCGTTCGTCGTGCCCACGGCTCCCCCGGCGTGGGACGAGAGGGAGCGCTGCTGCCCGGTGCGCACGTCGGGGCCCGGGAGCTGTTCCACCGTCTCGCCGCCTTCGGCGAACCGGGCCTCGTAGGCCTCCCGGCCGAGGAGGTCCACGGTCCGGGCCGAGACACGGTCGACGTCGTGCCGCTCCCCTGCGGGCAGCGGCAGCCCGACCGCGTCCCTGGCCGCCGCCGCGGCTCCCAGGCACCGGGCTGCCCCCTCGGGCCGCCCCCTCAGCAGTTCCGCTCCGGCCAGCCCTTCCAGCGCCAGCGCGACCGACCGCGGGTCGCCGGTGGCGCGGGCCACCGACAGGCCCTCGCGCTGCAGGCGCAGGGCCTCGTCCGCGTCGCCCCGCAGTTCGGCGATGAACCCCAGCTCGACCAGGATCAGCGGAGGCGTTCCCGGTTCGTACCCCACCCGCCGGTGCAGTTCCAGTACCTGGCGCAGGTGGGCCTCGGCCGCGTCGAGTTCGCCGGCTCTGCGGGCCCCCAGCCCGAGCCCGATCTCGGCGTACTGTTCCCCGAACGTGTCCGACTGCTCGGCCGCGAGGCGCCGCGCCCTCTCGTGCAGCTCCCGGGCCCCCGGCAGGTCGCCGGTGAGCAGCGCGAGCCGTCCGAGTCCCGAGAGCTGGAAGGCGACCTCCCGCCACAGGCCGAGGGCCTCCGCCATGCGCAGCCCTTCCCGGTACAGCCGCCCGGCGTACGCGTAGTCGCCGACGGCCTCCGCCAGGGTCTGGAGCGGAACCATGGCCTGGAGCTGCCCCCACTGGTCGCCCAGGTCCCGGAAGAGGGCGAGACTCCGCTCGCCGTCGCGCCGCACGGCGCCGAAGTCCCCGCGCAGTTTCGCGTGGTAGGTGTGGCTGCCCAGGGCCGCGGCCGTGCCCCAGCTGTCGCCGAGCGACCGGAAGCCGTCCAGGGCGCGGGCGACCAGCTCCTCGCTCGGTGCCATGTCCCCGATGCCGTAGAGGGTGGAGGCCAGGAACCACTGGGACCTGGCCCGTCCGGCGGGGTCGTCCACCGCCGCGTAGGGCCGGAGCGCGGCCTCGTAAGCCGTCCGGGGATCGGTGCTGCCGTGGATCGTCAGCCGGAAGCCCCCCAGCCAGGCGGTGGCCCGAGCCACCGAGAGGGCGCGGGCTTCGGTGTCCTCGGGGGCCGGGGGGCCGGCGTCTTCGGCCGTGGACAGCGCGAGGGCCAGGGACCGCTCGGCCTCGTGGTTGCGGCCGCGCAGGCGCCAGTACCAGGCCAGGGCGTTCACCAGCCGCAGCGCCCGGTCCGCGTCCCCTCCCTGTACGGCGCTGTCGAGCGCCGCCCGTGTGTTGGCGGTCTCGGTGTCCAGGCGGCGCAGCCACTGCCGCTGACCGTGGCCCCGCAGATGCGGGTCGGCGCGCTCGGCGAGCTCCGTGTAGTACGCCCGGTGCAGCCGCCTCGTCCCGTCGAACTCGCCGCTCCCCCGCAGGCGTTCGACGCAGTAGGCCGCCACCGATTCGAGCAGCCGGTAACGGGGGCCGTCGGTTCCCTCGGACATGACGACCAGCGAGCAGTCCACCAGCCGGGCCAGCAGGTCCATCACCGGGGCACGATCGGGCCCTTCGGTCCCGCAGACCGCCTCGGCCGCGTCCAGGGTGGCTCCGTCGCCGTGCACGGCCAGCCGCCGCAGCACCGTGCGTTCCTGCTCGTCGAGGAGGCCCCAGCTCCAGTCGATCACCGCCCGCAGGGTCCGATGCCGTTCCGGAGCGCCGCGCGAGCCCGCCGCGAGCAGCGGGAACCGGTCGTCCAGACGGGCCTCCAGCTCGGCCACACCCAGGGACCGGACCCGGGTCGCGGCCATCTCCAGGGCCAGCGGGATACCGTCCAGGCGGCGGCAGATCGAGACGACCGCCTCCACATTGCCGCGGTCGAGGACGAACCGGGGGGCCGCCGCCTTGGCACGCGCCTCGAACAACCTCACCGCGCTGAAGCGGCGTACGGCCGCCGGGCCGAGATCGGTCCCAGGGCCGGGGCGCCGCAGCGGCGGTACCTCCTGGAGGTGTTCGCCGGTGATCCCCAACGGCTTCTGACTGGTCGCCAGGATCCTCAGCCGGGGTGCGGCCTTGAGCAGACGCTCGGCCAGCTCGGCGACGTCCTCGATCACGTGCTCACAGTTGTCGAGGACCAGTAGCGCGGGTTCGTCGCCCAGCGCGTGCGCCAGTCGGTCCACCGGTGAGAGCGGCGCACCCCCGACCGGGTTCGGGACGGAGTCGTCGCGCAACCCGAGCACCGCGCCGACCACCTCGTGCACCCCGGCGGGCGGAGCGGACGTCCCCGGCCGCCCCGTCCCCCGGGGCGGGTCGAGCACGGCGAACTCGGCGAGACGCACCCCGCCCGGGAACCGGTCGACGACCTGGGAGGCCATCGCCAGGGCGAGCCGCGTCTTGCCGACACCGCCCGCCCCCGTGAGCGTCACCAGCCGGTTGGCGGCCAGCAGTGAGCGGAGCTCGTCCATCGCCCCGGACCGGCCGATGAGCTCGGTGAGGGCGGCAGGGATGTTCGTCGCCGGACGCACAGCACTGGTCGTGGGCGAGGGAGGCGCGGTCAGCCGGGGGTCCTGGTCGAGGATCGACCGGTGCAGCGCCGCCAGTCCGGGGCTGGGGTCCACCCCGAGGTTCTCCGCCAACTGCTCGCGCAGCTCGGCGTAGCTGCTCAACGCCGCCCCCTGCCGGCCCGCGAGGTACAGGGCCCGGACGTGCGCGGTGCGCAGCCGCTCGCGCAACGGGTGCTGGGCGACCAGGTCGCCCAGCTCGTCGGCGACCAGCGCGTGATCCCCCAACTCCAGCCGCGCTTCCGCCTGTTCCTCCAGAGCGGTCAGCCGCTGTTCGTCCAGCCGGTCCCGTGCGGCACGGGCGAACTCCTCGTCCGCGAAGTCGGCGAAAGCCGGCCCACGCCACACGGCCAGGGCGTCCGCGAGCAGCGCCGCCCGCTCGCGCGGGTCGCCGGCGGACCGGGCTCCGGCCGCCAGCCGGTGGAACCGGCCGGAATCCACCGCGTCCCCGTCCGCGCGCAGGCGATACCCCGGGGCGAGGGAGACCACGAGCTCACGCCCCCCGGGCTCGGCGTCCTCCAGCGCGCGGCGCAGCTGCCAGACCTTGGTCTGGAGCACCCCTGTCGGGTTGCTGGGCAGTTTGGAGCCCCACAGCTCGTGGATCAGCCGGTCGGCCGAGACCGGCCGCCCCTGCTCGACCAGGAGGAGGGCCAGCAGCGCGCGGACCTTCAGCTCGGGTACGCGGACCGTCCGCCCGTCCGTCGTCCACACCGCCAAGGGACCGAGCACACCGAAACGCATGTGATCACGCTATCCCGGCGAGGGGGCGATCGACAGGCCCTCGCGGTCCTGCCACCGGTCGAGACCGAACCGGGAGAAGTCCGGGAGCGGCCGGGCGCACAGTGGCGGCCGGGAGAAGCCGGCCGACCGAAGGAGACCCGGATGCCCGAGCGCAGGCTGCGCGTGGCCGTCATCATCGGCAGCGTCAGGTCCGGCAGGTTCGGCCCCACTCCGGCCGACTGGATCGCCGCCGAGGCCGCCAGGCGCGGCGACCTCGACGTCGATGTGATCGACCTGGCCGAGGCGTGGCTGCCCGACGTCCTCCCCGAGGCAGCCGGGTCCCCCGCCCCGCAGGCGGTGCGGGACCTCGCACCGTGGCCGGCGGCGTCCGACGCGTTCGTGATCGTGACACCGGAGTACAACCACAGCTTCCCCGCCTCGCTGAAGAACGCCATCGACTGGTACGTCGACGAGTGGAAGGCCAAGCCGGTGGGCTTCGTCTCCTACGGCGGCATCGCGGGCGGTCTGCGGGCGGTGGCGCAGCTGCGCCAGATCTTCCCCGGACTGCACGCCGTCACGGTGCGCGACTCCGTCGCCTTCCCCGACTGCCGGGAGCAGTTCGACGACCGGGGCCGACCGATGGACCCCGAGGGCCCCCTCGCCGCGGCCACGTCGATGCTCGACCAGCTGACCTGGTGGGGACGCATGCTCCGGGACGCCCGCGCCGAGGGCGCCTACCCGGGCTGAGCTGCCCGCGGAACCCGCACGTACGGAAACCACGTACGAAATCCCACGTACGGAAACCACGGAAGGAACACCGCATGTCATCGAAGGCCGCCGCGCCCTCCGCGCCCAAAGCGGGCGCCCGGGAATGGACCGGGCTGGCCGTGCTGGCCCTGCCCACGCTGCTGATCTCACTGGACCAGAGCGTCCTCTTCCTGGCCCTGCCGCACCTCGCCGAGGCACTGGAGCCCACCGGGACCCAGACGCTGTGGATGATGGACATCTACGGCTTCATGATCGCCGGCTTCCTGATCACCATGGGCACGCTCGGCGACCGGGTGGGCCGCCGCAAGCTCCTGATGATCGGTGCCGCCTGCGTCGGTCTCACCTCCCTGCTCGCCGCCTACTCCACCAGCGCCGAGACGCTGATCGCCACCCGCGCGCTGCTGGGCATCTCCGCGGCGACGCTGATGCCGTCCACCCTCGCCCTGATCAGCAACATGTTCCACGACCCGCAGGAGCGTGGCCGAGCCATCGCGGTGTGGGCCAGCTGCTTCATGGCCGGCACCGCCCTGGGCCCCGTGGTCGGCGGTGCGCTCCTGGAGTACTTCTGGTGGGGCTCGGTCTTCCTGCTGGGCGTGCCGATCATGGTGATTCTGCTGGTCCTGGCGCCGATCCTGCTGCCCGAGTACCGGGACGCCGAGGCAGGGAAGGTGGATCTGCTGAGCGTGGCCCTCTCGCTCGGCACGATCCTGCCGGTCATCTACGGACTCAAGGAGCTCGCCAAGTACGGCTGGGACCCGCTGGCGGCCGGGGCGGTCCTGGTCGGTCTCGTGGTGGGCACACTGTTCGTCTCGCGGCAGCGGAAGCTGGAAAGCCCGCTGCTGGACCTGCGCCTGTTCAGCAGCGCCTCGTTCAGCTTCGCGCTGGTGGTCCTGCTGGTCTCGATGGTCGCCATGGGCGGGTTCTACCTGTTCATCACCGGCTACTTCCAGATGGTCGAGGGACTGTCCCCGATGGAGGCGGGGCTGTGGATGGTGCCCTCCGCCATCGCCTCCATCATCTCCGCGCAGATCGCCCCGACGCTGCTGAAGCGGCTGCCGCTCGGGCTCGTCGTCGGCATGGGCCTCGGCATCGGCGCGGTCGGCTACGTACTGATCGCCTTCGTCGACCCGATCGGCGGACTGCCGCTCCTGGTGGCCGGTTTCATCGTCGTGTTCTTCGGCAGCGGCCCCGCCGGGGCCCTCGGCACCAACCTGGTGGTCAGTTCCGCCCCCCCGGAGAGGGGCGGATCCGCCGCGGCGCTCTCCTCGATCAGCGGTGACCTGGGCGTCGCCCTGGGCATCGCAGCCCTGGGCAGCGTCGGCAGCGTCGTCTACCGCAGCCAGGTCCAGGTGCCCGAGGGGCTGCCCGAGGAAGCCGCCCGGGCCACCGGGGACAGCCTGGAGAGCACCATCGTCGCGGCAGGCCGGCTCTCCCCGGAGCTGGGCGGCCAGGCGCTGGCCGCCGCCCGTGACGCGTACACCAGTGGTCTGAACATCGTCGCCGTCGTCTGTGCTCTGGTGGCCGCCACCACCGCGGTCATCGCGATGACCGCCCTGCGGGGCGTGGGCTCCCCCAAGGCCGACCCCGCACAGGATGCCCCCCAGCACGTCCGGCCGCCCGTGGCTCCGTAGGGGGTCACGGACGGCGGCGGGTGCAGCGGTGGTTCAGGGGTGGGCGACGGTTCGGTATACGACAGTGCGTCAGTGCGTCAGTGGAAGACGACCGAACGCACCTTCAGCCGCTCCGAGGCCCCGCCGGTGTGCGGGCGGAGGGGGAAGGAAGCACCCTCGCAGTCGACGTCCGTGAAGACCTCCGCCCAGGCGTCCGTGCGGTTCTTCGGGGAGTGCCCGGGCTCGGGGTTCTCCAGGCCGACGCCCGGGAGGTTGACGCACTCGCCGCTGGGCGGGCTGTTCAGGAAGCCGGTCGCCTCATACCCCTCGACGGTCACGTAGTCGTAGCGGAACTGCCCCTCGGCGGCCGAGGCGGAGGAGGGGACGGCGGCGAGCAGCAGAGCGGCGCCGAGAGCGGCGGCAAAGGTGGAGCGGAAGCGCATGGGTGAAATCCTTCTGGTGATGAGGGTGTTGCCGTGGCCCTCTTCCCGGCAGGCAGGGCCGGTCGCGGGTGGGGCCGGGCGGGGAAACGTGTTTCCGCAGGCGCGCCGACGCACGGGCCATCGAGGTGACGGCGTCGTGACACTGCGCACATATGGTGACACACAAAGCGACGGGTCATGATCCGGAGCCGGCGCGGGGCTCGGCGAGCAGTGGCACGACAGGTGCGTCGACGCCCGGCGGAGAACCGCGCCGGGCCCGCCCTGCGTCCTTCTCGGGGACATGTCGTAGCCGTGCGGTACGGAACGTAGAGCGGAGGAAGGTCCTCCCATGCGCCCACCGCACGACCACCCCGCGCCGCCGAGGAGTGGGAGCCCTCAACTCGGCCTCGCCGCAGCGACGTTCGCCGTCCTGCGGCGGCGGGGGACCCTGGCGGGTGAAACGGCGCGCGTCGTCGGCCTGTCCGGGCTGGCCGGGCTACTGATGACCGGCGCGGTCTTCGCACTCGCCTGGCCCGTCTTCACCCGTATGCGCGACCAACGCGTCTGGTACCACCAAGCCGAGGACCCCTACTTGCACGACCACACCGACCTGGCGTCGGTCGCCCTGGGCACGCTCCCGCTCTTCCTGCTTCTCCTCGGCGTCGGCAGCGCGGCCCTACAGGCGGTGTGCTCCCGGGCTGTCGCGGCGGAGTCTGCCGACTGCACCGCGACAGCCCGGGAAAACCGCTCGTGGGGCCCGGTGCCCGGACGGCTGCGACCGGTGCTCGCCGTGTACACGCTGCGTGGCCTGATCGTCTGGCCTCTGCCCCTGCTCGTCTTCGCCGTGTCGGACCGGCTCACCGGCTACCACCTCGACACCCCGGAGCCCCTGGAACGCGGATCGTGGCCCCATACGCTCGTCATGGTCTCCCCCGCGGCCGCCCTGTTCATCGCCGTGCTGCTGCGCCTCGCGCTCGCCCTCGCCCCGGCGGCCGCGGCCGCCGGTCTCGGCCCCCGCGCGGCCCTGCGCCGTTCCTGGGCGCTGACGTGGACACGGGCCGGCGCGGCCCGCGTCCTGGCCCTCGCGCTGCCGTCGGCCGCTCTCGCCGCCGGGGTTTTCCGGCTGGTGGCGCAGATCGCCCTGCCCCTGCGGCCCCTCGTCCGCGACCTCGTCGAACAGGCCACGGGCAACTTCTTCGCCGCGTACTACGCCGGCATCCTCGCCCCCGTCATCGTCGGGCTCCTGATCGCGGCGGCCGTGACCCTCCCCGTCACGTGCACCGCCTTCGCGGTCCTCCACGACCGGCTGCGGGTTCCCCCCGCCTCGCCACGGAGCCCCGGGGACACGGCTGCCCGCCCGACCGGGTCCGAGCCACGGCCATCACGCCCTACGGCACGTTGAAGCGGACGAGCGCCTCGGCGACCGGGGTGCCGCTGCGCAGCGCGTACGTCAGCCGCTCGCGCACCTCACGCGGGGTCCGTGGACGGAATCCGGGCCCGCCGCAGCAGCTTTTGTGGAACCCCACGCCCGCGTTCAGCAGGACAGCGAGGGCCCGCCAGGCCGCGGCGTCCCGCCTCCTCGGCGCCTCGAACGCCGAGCCCACGTGGATCATCGGCTCCGCACAGCGCGGGCAGTTCCGCTGCCGTGCCCGGTCGTGGGGCTGCTTGAAGGAGGCCCGGCAGGGGAGGCAGACGTACGAGGTCTTCCCATGGCTCACCGGCTCAGCCCAGGGATCACACCGGGAGAGGGCCATCGACTTCTTCGGACCTGTCCCTGGTCCAGGGCCGGATGGTCCGAGTGGGGGCGATACTGGTCGCAGCAGTCGCCCCGCCGCCGAACCGGCTCCTGGCCGGGGCGGTCGGCGGGGCCCGCCTTGCCGATGCCTCTGAGGGGAGCCGTTCATGACCACGGCGAAAGACCTGTTCATCATCGCCATGGATCCGGTACCGGAGCACACCGTGGGGCAGGGCGACCTGTCGCTCGCCCTCGCGGGAGCCGAACTGCTCGATCTCATCGGTACGGGAACCGTCACCGTGGACGGCGACCTCATCGTGCCGGGCGGGCCGTCGACGCCGGACGACCGGCTTCTCGGCGAGGCCGCCGCACTGATCACCCGGCAACCGCCCCACGAGCGGATCGAGGACTGGCTGTGGCGCCGCGGCCGGGACCTCGCGGCCGCCTACCAGGACGCTCTGGAGAAGGACGGCGAACTCACACAGAAGAGGAGCGGCCGGCTGCCCTTCGGCCCCAGGCGCGTGGAGCTGGTCGACACCCCCGGCCGCCGCCGGGCCATCGGCCGCCGGGAGGAGGGGGAACCCGTCCTGGCCGCCCTCGCGTCGGCCGTGGGCATCGACGACGGGCAGTCCGGCGACGACGAGCCCGGCCTCGACGACGAGACGGTGACGACCGTGGTCGCCACCGTCCACGAAGCGGTGATGGAGCTGGAGGCCGTACGCCAGCGGCGGACCATCGAGAACACGGCTTTCGCCAACGTCTGGCGCGGCCCGTGAGCCGGGCCCCCGGCCGAGGCACACGGCAGGGTTGACCTTGACACGGTGACAAGCTCTTCACTGCTTGCCGAGGAGGTGGTCTCGATGACGGTCACGGGACACGACACGGACACGGTACGAGCGCTGCGGGGGCTGGAGGACGACCGTGCGTCGGTGCGACTGCGCGCGGCTCTGGCGGTCGGCTCGGCGCCGGACCCGCGCTGCGTCGGCACGCTCGTCGAGCGGTGCGCGGTCGAGCCGGAGTTCTTCGTACGCGACATGCTGACCTGGGCGCTCACCCGTCACCCGGTGCCCGTCACCCTTCCCCCGCTGCTCCGCGAGCTCCGCTCCGAGCGCACGCGGGCGCGGAGCCAGGCGCTGCACACGCTGTCCAAGATCGGGGACCGGCGGGCGTGGCCGGCGATCACCCGGGCGCACCTGACCGACGCCGACGACGAGGTGGCGCGGAGTGCCTGGCGGGCGGCGGTGGTACTCGTACCGGACGGAGAGGAGGCCGCGTTGGCCGTACTGCTGGCGACGCAGCTCGGGCGCGGCGGGCGGGAGACCCGGCTGAGTCTCAGCCAGGCGCTGGTCGCCCTGGGAGACGCGACGGCGCCGGCACTGGCCGCCGCGACGAGGAGCCCCGACCCGCTCGTCCACGCGCACGCGCTCGCCACCCAACGGCTGCTGCGCGACCCGGACGCCGGATTCACGCTCGCCGTGGAGGAGGCGAAGCGCGTCGTGGCCCTCGGCGGCCCCGGGGAGACCGGGAACACCGGGAACACCAGGGACGGCTCCGCTGGCTCCGATCACTCCGGTCGCTCCGGTCGCTCCGGGGAGGAAGGTCCCTGAGGCGTGTTGATCGGTGAAGTCGCTCGGCGGTCCGGAGTCAGTGCCCGCATGCTCCGGCACTACGAGTCGCTCGGTCTGGTGCGGCCGTCGGGCCGCACGGGGTCCGGTTACCGGGAGTACTCCGGGAAGGACATCCAGCGGATCTTCCACGTCGAGAGCCTGCGGGCGGTGGGGCTGTCGTTGCGCGAGATCGGGCGTGCCCTCGACGACCCCGGCTTCACACCCTCGGCACTCGTCGACGACCTGATCCGTCGGACGCGCGAACGCATCGCGGTGGAGACCGAGTTGCTCACCCGGCTGCACCGCGTCCACGCCACGGATCCGGCCGGCTGGGAGGACGTCCTCCAGGTCGTCACGCTCCTGGGGGCGTTGGGGTCCACGAGCGCCGACGCCCGCCAGCGCGCCGCCCTCGCCTCGGTGGACGAGGTACCGGTGGAGGCCCTGGTCGAGGCGGCGCTCGGCGAGGGCGACCCGCATGTGGCCGGGGCCCTTCGCTGGGCCCTGGAGCGATCGGGCGGCCGCGGCCCGGCGCTGCTGGCGGAGGGGCTCGGCTCACCGGAGGCCGCGGTGCGGGAACGCGCCGTAAGGTCCCTCGCCGAGATGTCCGGCGGTGAGGTCACCGCGCTGCTGCGGGACGCCCTGGTGAGCCCCGATGGCGTGGTCCGCGGCTACGCCGCCCTGGCCCTCGGGACGCGGGGCGAGGCCGATGCGGTCCCGACGCTCGTCGACCTGGTCGTGGCGGGGACGCACGACACCGATGCGGCCGACGCGCTGAGCCTGCTGGCCGGCGACGACACGGCGGCGGACCGGATCGCGGCCGTGCTCGTCGACCGCCTCTCCCGGGACACCACCGGCGCGTCGGCGCGCGGGCGGCTGACCCAGGCGCTGGCGGGCCTCCCGGGGGCGGCTTCCTCACGTGCTCTCCGGGAGCTGCTGCACGACGAGGACCGCGCCGTCGCGCTGACCGCGGCGTACCTTCTTCAGCTGCGCGACGTGGGGTGACGGACCTCGCCCGGGACGTCGCCCACGGAAACCGGTGCGGCGTGTGGCGTGGTGTCGACGTGGGGCGGGGAGTCGGTCGGCGGCCGGTCCAGGAGCAGCGGAATCGCCAGGACGGGCAGCAGCCAGACGAACACGACGAGGCGGTGGCCCAGCAGTTGGTCGAGGTTCGGGTGGCCCGCCTGGTTGAGGAGGCCCGCCGCCCCTGCCGCCAGGGCGACGGGCAGCACCACGGAGCGCCGTCTCAGCAGCGCCCAGGCCGAGAGCGCGAGCAGGACGGGGAGGACCGGGTTGGTGGCCTGGCGCCGGAGCCACGCCGACCAGAAGACCCGCTCCTGGACGAAGAACTCGGGCCAGGGGTCGGGCAGGTCGGGGCGCTGGTAGTGGTGGGTCAGCAGGTCCTGGGCACTGTCCTCGCCCATGGGCCAGGACAGGAGATGCGCCCCGGCGTAGACGATCGCCGCCAGCGCACCGCACAGTCCGGCCGCCCGGAGTACGGGGGCGAGCGCCCGCCGCTTCAGCCGGAGCCACCCGGCCAGGGCCAGGAAGACGCCCGCGAGAGCGGCCGCCAGCAGCAGGGCCTGCGAGTAGCGGACGAGGAACATCAGGGCGAGGCCGCCCGCGACGAGCGCCGCGCCCGTACGGGTCCGGTCCCGCAGCAGCAGGACGCAGCCGAGGGCGACCGCCGTGCCGAGCGCCAGGGAGAGCCCGTCGCTCAGGGGGTTCATGGCGACGGTGCCGGTGGGCAGGGCGAGGTACAGGGCCTGCCCGGCCAGCCCGGCCCGCCGGGAAGCCCCCGCGGCCCGGAGGGTGAGCAGGACGCAGACACTTCCGGCCAGTGCGACGACGAGCCCGGCGAGCCAGAGACCCCAGGTGGCTCCGAAGGCGGCCACGAAGGGGACCAGGAACAGCGGATAGCCGGGCCTGGCCTCGAAGATGGCCATGAAGCGCTGGTTGGCGAACGGCGCGGTCATCCCCGACGTGTTGCCGTGGTCCGACCAGTACGCGACCGAGTCGTTCAACCGGCGCACGCAACTCTCCTCGGACTCTCCCGCGGTCTTCCTGCTGGTCCAGGGGATGAGGTCCAGTGGGTGCTGCCCGCTGGCGCAGGAGTAGCCGATGGCCAGCCGGCCCGCCTCCTGGCGGTCCGCGCCGCTGAGGCTCAGGGCGTAGGAGAGGTAGTTCTTCGTGTCGGGCGAGGCCCGCCCGGTGACCGCCGTCAGCTGGAACCCGGCGAAGGCCACGGCGATGAGCAGCATCCCGACGAGGCCGAGGCGCTGGACTCTGCGGGTGCTCGGCAACGGCCCGCGCGCGGTCGACGACCACCTGCGGATGTCCGGGATCGGTCTGCGGATGTTCGGCATCGGACGGACGCTCCCCTGCATACGGCGGTTGCCCCATCAACGAGACAACCGGCGTGTGGTGGCGTTCGCGGGCCGAATCCGGATGCGACGCTCGCGGGCCGGAGCTCGGTACGCTACCGGCCCCGCGGCTTTCCGCGCTTCCCGCCCTGGCCGCCGGTCCGGCCGCCCGACTGGGGCTTCCTGCCAGCCGCGGACCTGTTCCGGGCGCCGCCCGCGCCGCCGCCCGCCCCGGCCCGCTTGGCCTTGTTGTCCTTGCCCTTGTCCTTCGCTTTGTCCTTCGCCGGACGCGGCGGGGTGGCCGCGCGGCCACGGGTGCTGTTGACGGTGCGCCCCCGGACGATCCCGATGAACTCCTCCACCAGATCGGGAGTGGCCTCCGCCTCGGGCCAGGACAGGGCGACGCGTGACTCGGGAGCGTCCGGGACCGGACGGTAGGTGAGGTCCTTGCGGTGGTGGAGGCGGGCCAGGGACTGCGGGACGAGAAGGACGCCCACGCCCGCCGCCACCAGCTCGATCGCGTCCGCCGTGGTCGCCGGGCGCTCGACGGCGGGGCGGCCGGGCAGGGTCTCCCAGGCAAGGAGGTCGTCCAACGGGTGCAGCACGATCTCGTCGGACAGCTCGGCGAGCGACACCTCCTCCGCGGCGGTCGCGACGTGGTCCTTGGGGATCACGACGACGGTCGTCTCGGTGTAGAGGGGGATGGCGCTCAGGACGTCCCGGTCGACCGGGAGCCGTACGAGACCGGCGTCCGCGCCACCGTCCGCCAGCAGCTCCGGTGCCTCGGCCGCGGTGGCCTGGACGAGTTCCAGAGAGGTGTGGGGCAGCCGCTCGCGCCAGACCCTCACCCACTTGGTGGGCGTCACGCCGGGAACGTACGCGAGCCTGAAGGATGAGGGGATGTCCGAACCTGTCACGGAACCAGGCTACCGGCAGGTGGTCGGAGGTATGTCCCATGGTCGATACCCTGGACCCATGACGTCGCACAAGACCGCCCAGACCATGAAGCCCGCCACGGCGGCGAAGAAGCTGGGTGTGTACCTCCAGGCCACCCCCGCCGATTTCCAGGAGGGTGCCGTCTCCCGCACCGAGCTCAACGCCCTCCAGACCGACCCGCCCGCCTGGCTGGTGGAGCTGCGCCGCACCGGCCCGCACCCCCGCCCGGTCGTCGCCGCGAAGCTCGGCATCTCCATCGCGGGGCTCGCCCGCGGCGGGGTCACCGAGGCGCTCACCACCGAGCAGATCGACGCGCTGAAGGACGAGATGCCCGAGTGGCTCGAGAAGGAGCGCGCCACGCAGGCCGAGGTGCGCAAGGAGTCCGCCCGGATCAAGGAGCGCAACGCCGAGCGGGCCGCGCAGTCCGGCCGACAGTAATCGCACATCCCATCATCGGTGATCCGGCCATCAGCGGACCGGCGGGCGAACGCGCCTGGCGTCAGGGCCGACGACCCCGTCCCTGAGGGAACTGGCCCAGGCTCACCGCACGGTGAATCGTCTCGGCCAGTTCCCGCGCGTCCTCGGTGAACGTGTCCACCCGGATCTTCCGCGCGTCGCGCAGTTCGATGGCGAAGCCGAAGCCCGTCCCCCGGGCCTCGGCGAGCGGGCGTCCGTCCTCGGCCGAGGCGGAGCCGATCCGCTCGATGTCCGTCCAGGGGATCAGCGTGGCGTTGCCCGCCACCCGGTGGGTGAGCCCCCGCTCGTGGACGTCGAAGCACTGCTCCCGGGTGCGGCGGGCCTGTATCAGGCGCCACACCCCGAGGCCCAGCCCGACCAGCCCCACCCCGAGCAGCAGGCCCGCCAGTTCGGGTGCGCCGTCGGTGGTCCCGATGGAGGCGATGGTCACGGGCACTCCCAGGGCGGCGCCGGCGGCGCCGACGACCAGAAGGATTGCCGCCAGGCGCAGGCGTCTGCTGCCGTCCGTGCGGTGCTCCCGGACGAATCCGCCCAGTTCTCGTGCGGCATCGGTGCGTCGCATCACGTCTCCCCGTTGTGGACACGTCAAATTATGCCCGAGTCGGGGGTACGTGGCAGGGGAACCGGCGGCCGCACGCCACGGGCCCGCGGCCGGGTTCCGCCCCGCCGACGCGTACGTCGGTGGAACGGCCCCGCCACGGGCCCGTCGGGTTATCGGACCGGTCAGAGAACGCCGGACTTGTCGATGGTGACCTTGGCGCGGGTCTTGCCGCTGGAGGAGCCGAGCGCCTCGATCTTGCGGACCAGGGCCATGCTGTCGTCGTCGGCGACCTCACCGAAGACCACGTGCTTGCCGTCCAGCCACGGGGTGAGCACCGTAGTGATGAAGAACTGCGAACCGTTGGTGTTCTTCCCGGCGTTGGCCATCGAGAGCAGGCCCACACGGTCGTGCTTGAGCGTGAAGTTCTCGTCGGCGAACTTCTCGCCGTAGATGCTCTTGCCGCCGGTGCCGTCACCGCGGGTGAAGTCGCCGCCCTGGAGCATGAAGTCCGTGATGACGCGGTGGAAGGACGAACCGGCGTAGCCGAAGCCCTTCTCGCCGGTGGCGAGCGCGCGGAAGTTCTCCGCCGTCTTGGGGACGACGTCGTCGAACAGGTTGAACGTGATCCGCCCTGCGGGCGCGTCGTCGATGGTGATGTCGAAGTAGACCTTGGTTGTCATGGTGACATCCTCACATTCCTGGCAACCGCAGGCGAAACCCGGGTTGGCTCGGCACCGCGGACGACCTGTTCCGCTCACCTCGCGGTGGTCTCCCCGTGGGCCGCTCGGACGGCGTCCACCAGGGCCGTCCCGCGCGGGGCGTCGGGGAGCCGGGAGCCCATCCGGTTCATGACGTACCCGACGGCGATCGGTGCATCCGAGCCGGCCGGACGCAGGAGCCGCCCGCACCGTCGCGGCCGAGCGCCCGCGGGCCGGGGCCGTAGGAGCGGTTCGCACCGCTCGTCCAGAGGTCGAGGGCGCGTTGGAAGGGGCTGCACACCAGGCCCTGGCCGCCTCCCCCGGCCCCGCCCGGGTCAGCGGATGCCCGCCTCCAGGCTCAGGCTCCAGCGGCCCGGCAGGCCGGTCAGCGTGATGGTGGACAACGGACGGACGTCGACGTTCCAGTACGCGGAGGGCGGGGCGTTCAGGGCGTAGACGAGGGCGGCCCGGATCACGGCGGGTTCGGCGACCGCGACGACGAGGCCGTCGGCGGCGGGACGGGTGTCCAGCCAGCCGCCGACCCGCCCGATGAAGCCGAGCATCGACTCGCCGCCGTGCGGCGCGCTGCGCGGGTCCGCCAGCCAGTGGTCCACGGCGGCCGGTTCCCGGGCGGTGACCTCGCCCAGCGTCAGTCCACGCCAGCGGCCCATGTCCCAGTCGCGCAGGGCCGGCTGCGCCATGGGCGCGAAGCCGAGGGCGTCCCCGGTGGCACGGCTGCGCGGGGTGGGCGAGCAGTACCGCAGCTCGGCGGCGCCGAGCGGCACGAGCGTGTGGGCGACGAGCTGCACCTCGTGCCAGCCGGCCTGATCGAGCGGCCGGTCGTCGTCGAAGCGTTCGGCCAGCCGGGAGGAGCTGCGCGCCGCTGCGACCAGGGAGACCCGAAGCGTCATGGCGGGATGGTGGGGCCGAAGGCCCGTTTGGTCAAGAGGGCGCGCACGTCGGGGCGCGCCGCGTCAGCCGCCCAGGAGCCCGTCGAAGGCGGTACGGAGGCGGCGGACGCCCTCCGCGATCTCGGCCGCCCCGGAGACCGCGGCGAAGCTCAGGCGGACGTGGCCGGCCGGGGGTTCGGCGCAGAAGTAGGGGCGCCCGGGGGCGATGGCGACGGAGGCACGCAGCGCGGCCGAGACGACGGCCGGCTCGTCGGTGGCCGTTCCCGCGCCGCCTCCGGGGAGCCGGAGCCAGAGGCTGCCGCCGCCCGCCGGGAGATGCGGCAGCGCGAGTTCCGGCAGCTCGCCGCCGAGAGCCGCCGCCATGGTCGTACGGCGGTGCCCCAGCTCGGTGGCGACGGCGGCGAGGTGACGGCCCCAGGACGGGGAGCCGACGAGTTCCAGCGCGGCTTCCTGGAGCGGCCGGGGTACGAAGAAGCTGTCGACGACCTGGATGGCCCGCAGACGCTCCAGCACCGGCCCGCGGGCGGCCAGGGCCCCGACCCGCAGGCTGGGCGAGGTGACCTTGGTCAGCGAGCAGACGTGGACGACGACGCCGTCGGGATCGTCGGCGGCCAGCGGCGCCGGAAGCGGTCCGGCGTCGTCGTGGGCGAGCCGGCGGGCGAAGTCGTCCTCGACCACGAAGGCCCCGGCCGCGCGGGCGATCGCCAGGACCTCGGGGCGGCGGGAGGGCGCGAGGGTGGTTCCGGTGGGGTTCTGGAAGAGCGGCTGGGTGACGAAGACCCGGGCTCCGGTGGCTCGGAAGGCGTCGGCGAGCAGCTCGGGCCGTACCCCGTCGGCGTCCATCGGCACGGGGACGGGGCGCAGCCCGGTGGCGCGGGCGGCGGCGAGCATCCCGGGGTAGGTGGGCGACTCCACGAGGACCGGGGCGCCGGGCGGGGCGAGCGCGCGCAGCGCGGTGGCCAGGGCGCTCTGGCCACCCGCGGTGATCAGGACGTCGGTGCCCGAGACGGCGGGGCCGATCTCGCGGGCGAACCAGGAACGCAGTTCGGGCAGTCCGTCCGTCGGGGGGCGGCCCCAGGCGCCGGGCCTGCGGCCCGCGCGGGCCAGGGCCGCGGAGAGCGCCCGCTCGGGCTGGAGGGAGGCGTGGAGGTAGCCGCCGTTGAACTCGATGACGCCGGGCGGCGGCGCGGCGAGGGTGACCAGCACGCCGGAGGCGTCCACGGTGCGCGGCACCACCTCGGGCCCGCCGTCGCCGCTCAGCGACACCTCCTGCCAGGACGTGTCGCCCGGCGCGGGCGGCGCGACGCGCGGGTGCGCCCGGAAGGCGCCGGAGCCGGGGCGGGTGACGACGAGTCCCTCGGCGGCGAGCTGGGCGATGGCGCGGGAGACGGTGACGGGGCTGACCCGGAACCGCTCGACGAGCGCACGACTGGACGGCAGCTTTCCACCGGGAGAGTAGCGGTTGAGGTCCCCCCGCAGAGAAGTGACCAGTTCGGCGACGCTGCTACGCTCTTGCATGAGAGCAGATAATAGCGCTACCCATCCTTCATCGATAGCGGTTGCCGAGTCGGTCGGCACCCCTCGGACCGCTCGGGCGATCCCGTCGGAAGCGGCCACGGCTTCGGCCGCGGGCAGGTCGGGAAGCAGCCCCGCGACAGGGCCCTCGGCCGGCCGGAGCGGCACCGTGCTCGCCGGGCTCGGCGTGGTGGCGTTCTCGCTCACCTTCCCGGCCACAGCCTGGGGGCTGGAGAGTTTCGGCCCCTGGTCCCTGGTCGCTCTGCGCAGCGTGCTCGCGGCCCTGGTCGCGGGCAGTGTGCTGCTGGCCGCGCGCGTCCCGCTGCCCGAACGCCGGCACTGGGCCGGCCTCGCGGTCGTCGGGGGCGGGGTGGTGGTGGGCTTCCCGCTGCTGACGACGCTGGCCCTGGAGACCTCCACCACCTCGCACGCGGCCGTGGTCGTGGGCCTGCTGCCGCTGACCACGGCGGTGCTGGGATCCCTGCGCACCGGCGAGCGCCCTTCGCGCACGTTCTGGACCGCTGCTCTCGCCGGGGCCTCGGTGGTGATCGCCTTCACCGTGCAGCAGAGCGGAGGGGCTCTCGCCCCCGGCGACCTGTATCTGTTCGGCGCGCTCCTCGTGTGCGCGGCCGGGTATACCGAGGGCGGCCGACTGGCCCGGCTGATGCCGGGATGGCACGTGATCGGCTGGGCCCTGGTCCTGTGCCTGCCGCTCGCGGTGGCGGGCGCCCTGGTGGCCCTGCCCCTCGAACCCGTGCACCTGAACGCTCACGGCGTCCTCGGCCTGGTGTGGGTCGCCGCCGGGTCGACCTTCCTCGGGCTGTACGTCTGGTACCGGGGCATGGCGGCGATCGGGGTCGCCCGGGCCAGTCAGCTCCAGCTCGCCCAGCCGCTGCTCACGCTCGTGTGGTCCTTCCTCCTGCTCGGCGAGGAGATGTCCGCCGCGGCTCCGGTCGCGGCGGTGGCCGTGCTCGTCTGCATCGCCGCCACCCAGCGGGCCGGCCGCGGCGCAGCGGGGGAATCCCGGCGCGTACGGTCATAGACTTGTCGACACGGACACCGTCTCCCCCTGTGAGGAGGTCGCTCCCGATGGAGGCACACACGGGCGACCGGCTGCTGATGCACGGCAGGACCGTGGGACAGCACGACCGGGTCGCCGAGATCATCGAGGTGCTCGGCGACGGGGGCGCTCCCCCGTACCGGCTCCGCTTCGATGACGGCCGTGAACACCTGATGTCACCGGGCCCGGACAGCGCCGTCCAGCACAGGGAGGCGCCGAAGGACGGGCCGTAGCGGCAGTGCGCGGTGGCCGGGGCCCGCACACCCGGGCCCGGCCACCGCGTGCCCCTCAGCCATGCGCTCATGCGCTGCCCTCAGCCATGCGCTGCCCCGGGCCGACCCGACCACCGCGTGCCCCGCCGCGTCCGGCCGCCGGAGACCGGACCCGGGACCCGGATCACCTCGCCGAAGGGCGACCACGGTGCGGATACGTGCGGCCCCGGTCCGGATAGAGCCGGACCCGGTCCGTGTAGTGGTCGGCCACGACGCGCCGCATCGCGCCGATCCGGTCCGCCATCACGCTCTTCCCCGAGAAGAAGACATGGCCGCCCACCTCCGCGTGGTCCCGGGCGAGGGTGAGGTGGCGGGAGAGCTCCGCCGGGTCCTGCCAGGGATCCGCCTGGGCGGGGTCACCCGCCTTGTACAGCGCCTCGCCCACGTACAGATCGACGCCCGTGCCCCGGACGGTCCGGCTCCACCAGGCGAGGACCTTGGCGTAGTCGGCGGCGGCCTGGCCGACGTGCCAGTAGATCTGCGGGCAGATGTAGTCGATCCACCCTTCCCTGACCCACTTGCGGGTGTCGGCGTACAGGTCGTCATAGGTCTGCACGCCCGCCCGGGTGTCCGAACCCAGCGGGTCGGTCGCCGCGTTGCGCCAGACCGCGAAGGGGCTGACGCCGAAGCGGACGTGGGGCTTGATCTGCCGGATCCGCTCCCCCGTCTCGCGCACGAGCCGGTCGATGTTGTCGCGCCGCCAGGCCGCCCGGTCGGCGAAGCCGCCGCCGTACCGCTCGAACTCCGCGTCGTCGTCGAAGGTCTGACCGGCCACCGGATACGGGTAGAAGTAGTCGTCCCAGTGCACCGCGTCGATGTCGTAGCGCCGCACGGCGTCCAGCATCGCGTCCTGGACGAAACGGCGGACCTCCGGCAGCCCGGGGTTGTAGTAGAGCTTCCCGCCGTACGGCACGACCCAGCTCGGGTTCAGCCGGGCCGGGTGGGAGGCGATGAGGCGGGTGGGGTCGGTGTGGTTCGCCACCCGGTAGGGGTTGAACCAGGCGTGCAGCTCCAGGTTCCGGTCGTGCGCCGCGCGCACCGCCGTGCCGAGCGGGTCCCAGCCCGGGTCCTTCCCCTGGGTCCCGGTGAGGCAGGCGGCCCACGGCTCGTGCGGCGAGGGCCACAGGGCGTCGGCGGTCGGCCGGACCTGGAACACCACCGCGTTGAGCCGCAGCTCGACCGCCCGGTCCAGATACGCGAACAGCTCGGTCTCCTGTCGCGCCGCCGTGAGCCCCGGCTTGGACGGCCAGTCGATGTTGGCGACCGTCGCGATCCACATACCGCGCATCTGACCCGGCGCCGCGAACCCTCCGCCGCCCCCTCGCCTACCCGCCGGAAGGGCGACCGCGTCACCGGCCGACGTCATCGCCGCCAGCAGTCCGGCCGCACCCAACACGAACGCCCTCCTCGCCACTCCCGTTCGCCTCATCCAGGCCCACCTCTCTCCACCATGTCCCGCTCCAACGTTGATAGCTCTACGTAACCGCATCATTCCCATCCGTGGCCGCCATGACCCGCGGGACGTCCGCATCGGCATTCGGAGTAACGTCGTGGGGTCGAGGCGGGCACCGGAATCACACGGGACCCTGCGATACGGAGAACGGCGAAAGGCACGAGGTGACGGACTCTATGGCCGACATTGCACGCGTCGGAGTGGTGGGCTGTGGCCAGATGGGCGCAGGTATCGCGGAGGTGTGCGCGCGCAGCGGCCTCGAAGTGAAGGTCGCCGAGACCACCGGCGAAGCGCTGGAGATCGGCCGCACCCGTCTGTACAACTCCCTCTCGAAGGCCGCCGAGCGCGGCAAGATCAGCGCGGAGGAGCGGGACGAGACCCTCGGCCGACTGAGCTTCACGACCGACCTCGGGGAGTTCGCCGACCGCGACCTCGTCATCGAGGCCGTCGTGGAGAACGAGCAGGTCAAGACCGAGATCTTCCAGGTGCTCGACCAGGTGGTGACCCGGCAGGACGCGATTCTGGCCTCCAACACCTCCTCGATCCCGCTGGTGAAGCTGGCCGTCGCCACCTCGCGCCCGGACCGGGTCATCGGCATCCACTTCTTCAACCCGGCCCCGGTGCAGAAGCTCGTCGAGCTGATCCCGGCGCTGACCACCTCGGACGAGACGATCGCCCGCGCCGAGGCCGTCGTGCAGGACGTGCTCGGCAAGCACCCGATCCGCGCCCAGGACCGGTCCGGCTTCGTCGTGAACGCGCTGCTGATCCCGTACCTCCTCTCCGCGATCCGGATGTTCGAGTCGGGCATCGCCAGTCGCGAGGACATCGACAACGGCATGGAGATGGGCTGCGCCCACCCGATGGGTCCGCTCAAGCTGGCCGATCTGATCGGCCTGGACACCGTGGCCTCGGTCGCGGACTCGATGTACGCCGAGTACAAGGAGCCGCTGTACGCCGCTCCCCCGCTGCTCCAGCGGATGGTCGACGCGGGCCGGCTCGGCCGCAAGACGGGGTCGGGTTTCTACCCGTACTGACCGGCTACCGGCGGGGTCGGCGCTCATGCGGCCGGGCCCGCCGGGGCACGTTCCCCATGGTCAGGACCGGGTGCGGCCCGCAGAGCCTCGTACCCCACTGCCGACCCCACGCCGGGCCTGCACGACACGACTGGGGGGGGGAAGGCATTGCTTCCGCGCCGTCGCTCCGCAGCGCTCCGGTGCACCGGTCGCCAGCGGCGAAGCCCCGTCCTTGGATCCCCGGTCTCGCCACCATGATTCGCGTACGCCAGGGCGCGCCCGGCATCGGATGGAGACGCGGGCGCCCTGGCGTACGGGCTCAGTCAGGCAGCGCCGGGCTCCTCCAGCACCACCGTGGCCATCACCGGAAGGTCGGTGTCGTGCTGGATCACACCGGCGGTCAGAATCCGGCTGTCGAGGGTGCACTTCTTCAGCTTGATGAACTCGTCCCTGTCCGCCTCCGTCACCTCGGCCTCGATGAGGTGGCCGACGAACGGGGACTCCTCGATCTCGGGGAGGAGGTCGGCCAGCACCTGCACCCCCTGGGCCAGGGTCGGAGACCGCCGGCACAAGCGGTCGATGTGCCTCTCCGGCGCTGCGCGGCAGCCCCCACCACGCCGTCCTTCGCACCTCTTTCGAGCGGGGCGTTCTCACGTCCACGTGCTCAGCCCGGCGGGATCGTCACGATCGTCACCTGGCCATCCATCAGGCATTCGATGAGCACCGAACCCCCGAGCGGATGGATCCAGAAGTGCGGACCGGCGTCCAGGATGTCCCGCGCATGCCGGACTGCGACCTCCGCGGGCATGACCACGGTCGGCATCGCGTAGTTTCCCCAGATGATGGCGACCCGCTCGTCTCGCTGCACGTACGAGGAAAGCAGCTCCACCGCCATCCTCACCCAATGCTCCTCGTCGTCCCACCAGAGGCGCTCTTCGTACCGAATGGTCGTGAAGTCGATCACGTCGCCGGTGCCGGCCGGGAACCTGCTCAGGCCTGCTGCGGTCAGTTCGTCGTTCTCAGCGAGCTTCAACTTCACGACCTGTCGACCGTCATCGTCGCGAGGGTCGTTCATGAAGCTCGGAAGATACTCCGGGTTACTCGCGTAGGAACTGCCGTCGGTCATACGTTGCGCCTCCGCCAGGTCGGCATTCCGCCACCGGGGCGGAACGCTGACCGGTCTCGATGGGCCCGACCACCATCTCCATGGCCCGGTTCCTGGCCCCTACTCTTCAGGCAGCAGGTCGTTGAAGACATCGATCAAGTCCTCCACAAGGTGACCACGTCGATTCGGTTCCCAGTCAGGACCCGTACCTGACCTCATGAACTCGTCGGACACATAGTCCAGCACTTCCTGAATCGACTGGCTACTAGGCAGCTCCACCGCACCGGCAATGGCCAGCATGTTCGGTTGCCCCTCAACGAGGGACACGAAATCACCGAACAGGCGCGTCCCACCGGTGAACCAGGCCGGCCGAGCTACTTCAACGGCTCCGTCACGGTTTTCCACAGCTTCTCCATAGATCAATGCATGTCCTTGGGGCGGCGCGATGAACCCTTCCCACTCCAAGGGCCGCGCGACTTCCCCCAGGTTGTGATCACTCGCCCGACCTCGTTGGGAACAGCTGTCGCCCCCGTCCGCGGTTTCCATGGGGCCGCAGAGCCGCTGTATGTGCCAGGAGCCGGTCCCGGTCACCCCGGGGCCGGTTCCTCGCGTGTGCGGGGCACTCGTTACGCGGCCGGGTCAGCCCAGTCTCAGGTGGTGCAGCATCAGCAGGGCGGCCGCCATGTTCGCGGCGGGCACCTCGCCCCGGGCGATCATGTCCGGGACCACCTTGAGCGGTATCCACTCGCGGCGCGAGGACTCGAAGGCGTCCTGCGGGGGCCCGGTCCAGTGGGCCTCGTCGGACCAGAAGAGGTGGTGCCGGGCGTCGGTGAGGCCGTTCGACGGTTCCACGGTGAGCAGCGGGCGCAGCTCGCCGGGGCGCCAGCCGGTCTCCTCCTCCATCTCGCGGGCCGCCGCCGCCGCGATGTCCTCGCCGTCCTCGACGACGCCCGCGGCCAGTTCCCACCCCCAGCTGTCGGTGATGAACCGGTGGCGCCAGAGCAGCAGCACCTCGTTCGCCCCGTTGACGACGGTGGCGGCCGCGACGGGTCGCAGCCGGATGACGAAGTGGTCGAGGTGACTGCCGTCGGGGAGCTGGACGTCCGCCAGATTCACCCGGAACCACGGGTTCTGATACACATTCCGTTCGCTCAAGTTCGTCCACTGCACGGTTCTGCCGCCTTTCGACATGTTGGGGTCAACATGTCAGCAGGCTCGGCTGTCACGGGGAGCGGACAACGGGGCGTCGGCAGAGCTCACAGAGGCACGCGGAGCGCCTCGTCGATGAGGTCGGTGGTCCCCACCGCGTCGGAGCAGCCGCTCGCGGCCAGTTCGCTCCGGACCTGCCGCAGCCGGTCGCGCAGCCGCTGGGACTCCATCCCCCGGGCCCTCATCGCCATTTCGGCAGCTGTACCGGCCGCGCGGTCGGCCTCGCCCTGAAGCAGCTCGATATGACTCAACATCGCGAGACGGTGCACGCGCCCCCGGTCGTGCGCCGGGGCGCGCACGGCGGAGGCCGCGTGCTCCCGGGCGGCGGGCAGGTCCCCGAGACCGAGCAGCGCCTCCGCCACCTGGACGTCGACCAGGCCCGGCTGGACGTACCCGGTCTCGTCCGGTTCCCGGCCGGTGTGGATCCGGCCTGCCTGCGCCTCGGCCCGCCCGATGCAGGCCCGGGCGTTCGCCGCGTCGCCCAGCCGGGCGTACGCCTTGGCCTGCATCGCGTGCAGATCGGCGGCGAGGGCGGGGGTGATGTGACCGCCGGCGGCCCGCAGCGCGGCCTCGGCGAAGGCGATGGAGCGGCGGTAGTCGCCGAGGAACAGCGACTGGGTGACCAGCAGCGCGATCACATAGCCGCCCAGCCCCCGGTCCCCACTGGACTTGGCGAGCCGCAGCGCCTGGTGGAAGTAGCGCTGGGCGAGTCCGTGGGCGTCGGAGTCGTAGGCGCAGATGCCCGCCACCGCCACGAGTCCCGCCGTCGCCCGGTGCAGGCTCCGGCCCAGGGCGTCGCTGTAGCCGCCGCGCAGCAGCGGCGCGGCCTCGGCGTTGAGGAAGCGGACGATCCGGGATCTGGTCGCGAGGCCGCCCGTCTTGCGGTACATCTGCTCGTAGTGGTCGCGGGCCGACTTGAGCATCGCTATGTCGCCCGCGCTGACTCGGCCCGGTCCCGGCCGCGAGACGTCGGTGTCCTCCGGGGGGTTCTCCCACTCCCAGACCGGCATCACCGCCGGCGTGCCGGTGACGGCGGGCACGGTGGCCAGGTGCGGGCGCTGCTGTTCGTCGGAGCGCCACAGGGCGGTGGCCCGCTCGACGAACCCGCAGAGGGAGCCGCTCCCGGCGCCGGCGTCCGCCCCGGCGGAAGCGGCCGACGCGCCCATCCCGACGTCGTCGAGCCCGACGGGCCGCCCCAGCCGGCCGGCCAGCACCTCGCAGACCAGGTCGGGCACCTGCCCCCGCGGGCGCTGGCCCTTGAGCCAGCGGGAGACCGCCGTGTGTTCGTACCGCAGGCTCAGCCCACGGGTCAGGCCCGCCCGGTTGACGTGACCGGCGAGGCCCGCGCGGGACACACCGGCCTCCTCGATCAGGGCTTCGAGCAGGACATTGGGCTCCATCGTCCCCCCAGGTGCGTGTCGCAATGAGCCTAGTGGAGCACGATTCACACGGGGTGTGAACGGAATGCCCGAACCCTCCTGCTGTGCGCCCTGCCGCGCGGGTCCCGGGCTCGGTTGAATGAGCTCCCTCGCAAGAGGCGGCCGGGTCGTCGGCTCCCCCTCGTAACGGCCTACGACCCGCACCCGCGCCGTCCGCGCCGCTGACCTGCCCGACACTCCGAGGCAGCGCGGACGGCGCCCGGACCGCACGGCCCACTGACCGACGACGAAGGAGGGTGGCTGCGGAACGGACGTCGGAACCGCGTTCCTCCCGGTTCCGATGCCGGCTCCGGCGTGTGGTCCCTCCGTCGCTCGGCGGGATGGAGAAGGGGCGTATCCGGTGGCCGGATACGCCCCTTCTCAACGCCGCGGCACGGGCTACGCGCCGCGCAGCACCGCGCCCGTGCGCTCGGCGGCCAGGGCCACCGCGCTGTCGCGGGCGGCGGACGCCTCCTCGACGGTCAGGGTGCGGTCGGCGGCGCGGAAGCGCAGCGCGTACGCCAGGGACTTGTTGCCCCCGCCGATCTGCTCACCGGTGAAGACGTCGAACAGCCGCAGCGATTCGAGGAGTTCACCCGCGCCCTCACGCAGGGCCCGCTCCACGTCGGCGGCCGGTACGTCCCCGGCGACGACGAGCGCGACGTCCTGGGTCGCCACCGGGAAGGTGGAGATCCGGGGCGCCTGGAGCGCTCCGTCGACGGCCTGCTCCAGGACGTCCAGCTCGACCTCGGCGGCGCAGGTCCGCTCGGGCAGGTGGAGCGCCTTGATGACGCGCGGGTGCAGTTCGCCCGCGTGTCCGAAGAGGGTCTCCTCGCCGTTCACGGTGACGTACAGCGCGGCGCAGCGGCCCGGGTGCCACGGGGCGTGCCGGTCGGCGCGGACGATGACCTCCACACCGGCCTCCGCGGCGATCGAGCGAGCGGCCTCGACGGCGTCCGCCCAGGTCGCCGGGGTGCCCTTGCCCCACCAGCCGGACTGCTCGCGGGCGCCCGCGAGGACGACGGCGGCGCGGCGCGGCTGACGCGGCAGGGCCGCGTCGAGAGAGGCGATCTCCTCGTCGGTGGGCCGGCGGTCGACGGGCAGCCGCAGGGCGGGCGTCTCCTCGCCGGTCGGCCTGAAGACCAGACCGGTCTCGAAGAGCGCCAGGTCGTGGCTGCCGCGACCGTCGTTGCGCCGCAGGGCGCCGAGGAGGCCCGGCAGCAGCGTGGTGCGCAGCGCCGGCTCCTCGTCGGAGATCGGGTTGACGAGCTTGACCGTGCGGCGGCGGGCGTCGTCCGCCTCCAGGCCGAGCTGGTCCAGGACCGCGTCGCCGATGAACGGGTAGCTCAGCGCCTCGACGTAACCGGCTCCGGCCAGCACCCGGCCGATGCGGCGGTGCAGCCGCTGGCGGTCGGTGAGACCACGCCCGGAGGGGGGCGTGGGCAGCGTGGAGGGCAGGTTCTCGTAGCCCTCCAGCCGGATGACCTCTTCGGCGAGGTCGTTCGGCTCGTTCAGGTCCGGCCGCCAGGACGGGACGGTGACGATCAGCTCGTCCTGCCCGTAGACGTCGCAGCCGACCTGCTGGAGGCGGCGGACGACGGTCTCGCGGCCGTAACCCATACCGGCGACCCGGTCCGGGTGGTCGGCGGGCATCGCGATGGTGCGCGGCGCGGACGGGGCGGTGATCTCGGTGACCCCGGCCTCGGCGGTGCCGCCCGCGAGGAGGACCAGCAGATCCACCGTGCGCTGCGCGGCAGCGGCGGCGGCCTGCGGGTCGACGCCGCGCTCGAAGCGCTTGGACGCCTCGGAGGACAGCTTGTGGCGGCGCGCGGTGCGGGCGATCGAGATCGCGTCGAAGTGCGCGGCCTCGATGACGACCTCGGTGGTGAGCGCGTGCTCGCCGTCCGCGTCGGCGATCTCGGTGTTGGCCCCGCCCATGACGCCCGCGAGGCCGATCGGCCCGCGGTCGTCGGTGATGACGAGGTCCTCGGCGTCCAGCACGCGCACGGTGCCGTCCAGCGTGGTGAGCTTCTCGCCCTGCGTGGCGCGGCGCACGCCGATCGGCCCCTCGACCCGGGTGCGGTCGTAGGCGTGCAGCGGCTGGCCCAGCTCCAGCATCACGTAGTTGGTGATGTCGACGGCCAGCGAGATCGGCCGCATCCCGGCCTTCTGGAGGCGGCGGCGCATCCAGATCGGCGAGCGAGCCTCGGGCTGGAGACCGGTGACGGTGCGCGCGGTGAAGCGGTCGCAGCCGATCGGGTCACTGATCTTGACCGGGTAGCCGTACGCGTTCGGCGCGGGCACGTCCAGCAGCGCCGGGTCGCGCAGCGGCAGCCCGTACGCGATGGCGGTCTCCCGGGCGACACCGCGCATCGAGAGGCAGTAGCCGCGGTCCGGGGTGACGGCGATGTCGAGGACCTCGTCGACGAGCTGGAGCAGCTCGATCGCGTCGGTGCCGACCTCGTGCTCCGGCGGCAGCACGATGATGCCGTGCGTTCCGTCGTCGCCCATGCCGAGCTCATCGGTGGAGCAGATCATTCCGTGCGAGGTCTTGCCGTACGTCTTGCGGGCGGCGATCGCGAAGTCGCCGGGCAGGACCGCGCCCGGGAGGACCACGACGACCTTGTCGCCGACCGAGAAGTTACGGGCGCCGCAGACGATCTCCTGCGGTTCGCCGGTGCCGTTGGCGGCGCCGACATCGACGGTGCAGAAGCGGATGGGCTTCTTGAAGCCCTCCAGCTCCTCGATGGTCAGGACCTTGCCGACGACCAGGGGGCCCTTGAGGCCCGCGCCGATCTGCTCGACGGTCTCGACCTCCAGCCCCACGGAGACGAGCTTGGCCTGTACGTCACGGCCGGTCTCCGTCTCCGGCAGGTCGACGTACTCCCGCAACCAGGAAAGCGGGACGCGCATCAGATCTCCATCCCGAACGGCCGGGTGAACCGGACGTCGCCCTCGACCATGTCTCGCATGTCTTCGACGTTGTGGCGGAACATCAGCATCCGTTCGATGCCGAACCCGAAGGCGAATCCGCTGTACTTCTGGGGGTCGACGCCGCAGGCGGTGAGCACCTTGGGGTTGACCATGCCGCAGCCGCCCAGCTCGATCCAGCCCTCGCTGCCGCAGGTGCGGCAGGGGCGGTCCGGGTTGCCGACGGACTCGCCGCGGCAGACGTAGCAGACCATGTCCATCTCGGCGGACGGCTCGGTGAACGGGAAGAAGTTCGGCCGCAGCCGGGTCTTCATGTCCGGTCCGAAGAGCGCCTGGACCATGTGGTCGAGGGTGCCCTTGAGGTCGGCCATGGTGAGGCCCTCGTCGACGGCGAGCAGCTCGATCTGGTGGAAGACCGGGGTGTGCGTGGCGTCGAGCTCGTCGGTGCGGTAGACCCGGCCGGGGCAGACCACGTAGACGGGGGGCTTGCGCTCCAGGAGCGAGCGGGCCTGGACCGGGGAGGTGTGCGTACGCAGCACGACGCCGGACTCGTCGCCCTCGGTCGCCTTGCCGTCGGGCGTGGTGCCCTGGACGAAGAAGGTGTCCTGCATCTGGCGGGCCGGGTGGTCGGGCACGAAGTTCAGGGCGTCGAAGTTGAACCACTCCGCCTCGACCTCGGGGCCCTCGGCGATCTCGTAGCCCATGGCCACGAAGACGTCCGCGACACGCTCCATGATGGTCGTCAGGGGGTGGCGGGCGCCGGCCGGTGTGCGGTCGTAGGGCAGCGTGACGTCCACGGCCTCCTCGACGAGCACCCGGGCGTCCCGCTCGGCCTCCAGCTCCGCCTGGCGGGCGGCGAGCGCCTTGGAGACGGCGCCGCGGGCCTGGCCCACGCGCTTGCCCGCCTCGGCCTTGGCCTGCGGGGGCAGGGCGCCGATCTCGCGGTTGGCGAGGGACAGCGGCGAGGTACCTCCGGTGTGCGCGGTCTTCGCCTGGGCGAGCGCGTCGAGGTCGCCGGCGGCGGCGAAGGCGGCGAACGCCTCGTCCCGCAGGCGCTCGATCTCTTCCGGTTTCAGTGCCTCGACCTCGACTGGGTCGTACGACTTGTTCGGTGCCGACATCTCTTCCCGTGCTTCCGATTGGCTGGTGGCGCGACCCGGCTCGACGACCGCAGGACGCAAAGGTGCCAAAGGTCGAGTCTAAAGGCCGCAGGACGGTCGGGGCGCCCGCGGGCCGCTCAGCCCTCCCGTCGCCCACCACCACCCTGCCTGATCGCTACGCAAACCCCTCTACTTCAGATAGGCGGGCATGCTCACGGGCAGAATAAATCGGAACTCGGCTCCGCCGCCGGGCCCCCGGTCGACGGTGATGGTGCCGCCGTGGGCCTCGACGATGCCCTTGACGATGTAGAGGCCCAGGCCCGTGCCGCCCCGCTTGCTCCCCCGCCAGAAGCGGGTGAAGACACGGCCCATCGACTCCTCGGGGATGCCGGGGCCTTCGTCGCTCACGGTGACAGCCGTTCCCGTCTCGTCGTCCGCCCCCGGCGCGGGTGCCGGGGCGATCTCAATGGTGACGGTTCCCTCGCCGTGGCGCACCGCGTTTTCCAGGAGGTTGCCGAGGACCTGGTCGACCTTGTCGGGATCCGCCCACAGGGCCGGCAGCGGACCCCGGGCCCGGACCCGGAAGCGGTCGGGTGCCTGGCCGCCCGTGATGAGCGCCTGGATGTGCCGTGCCACGGCGGCGGAGACGTCGACGGGCTGGCGGCGCAGCTCCAGCCGGCCGGAGTCGATGCGGGAGATGTCGAGCAGCTCGGCGATGAGCCGGGTGACCCGGCCGGCGTCCGCGTCGACGGTCTCCAGCATCAGCCGCTTCTGGTCGTCGGTGAAACGTTCCCACTTGGCGAGCAGCGTGGCGGTGAACCCCTTGACGGAGGTCAGCGGGGAGCGCAGTTCGTGGGCGACGGTGGCGATCAGCTCGGCATGGCTGCGTTCGGTACGCCGGCGGGCCTCGGTGCCCCGCAGCGAGACCACGACCCGTCGCACCGGGCCGAGCGGGTGCTCGCGTACGTAACGGGCGGAGACCAGCACCTCACGGCCGCCGGGCAGCAGCAGGTTGCGCTCGGGCTGGGCCTTGCGGGTGGCGAGACCGCCGTACGGGTCGGTCAGCTCCCACCAGCGCTTCCCCTTGAGGTCCTCCAGCGGGAGGGCGACGTCCAGGGGGCGTCCGATGGCGTCGGCGCGGGGGGTGGCGGTGATGCGGGCGGCGGCGGCGTTGAAGCAGACGACGCGCCCGCTCGCGTCGGCGACGACGAGACCGTCGGGAAGGTCGTCCGGGTCGACGCCGGGGGCTTCCTGGCCGAGGCCGGCGCCGAGGCCGTACGGACCGGCCGCCGACCCGTCCGGCTCCTCTTCCGCAGCGCGTGCCGCGGTGGTGTGCGCCGGTCGCGGCGAGCTCATGCCGACAGCCATCTTCCCGTATCCCCACCTCTCGAACCGGTGCAGTGGGCCCCCGAGTTCGTCACCCTACTAGGCGGTGGTGAACCGGCGACACCCTGTGGGGGCGCGGAGAGGAGTGCGCCGGTGGGAGGGGCGCGGGAATGGCTGGGATCGTGTGCTGACGGGTCGTCGGAGCGGCGCCGCGCTACGCGTCGGGGGTGCGCCGGGGACGCTGAGCGCGGGCGGAGGCGTACAGGCAGACGGCGGCGGCGGTGGCGAGGTTGAGGCTCTCCGCCCTGCCGTGGATGGGGACGCGGACGACGGCGTCGGCGAGCGCGCGGGTCTCCTCGGGGAGCCCCCAGGCCTCGTTGCCGAAGACCCAGGCGGTGGGGGTTCCCATGGTGCCCGCGTCCAGCTCGTCGTCCAGGTCGTCGGCCCCGGCCCCGTCGGCGGCGAGGATGCGCACCCCGGCGTCCCTCAGGCCCTGCACGGCCTGTTCGACGGGGACGCCGACGGCGACGGGCAGGTGGTAGAGCGAACCGACCGAGGCCCGTACGGACTTGGGGTTGTAGAGGTCGACCGAGGCGTCGGTCAGGATCACCGCGTCCGCGCCGGCCGCGTCCGCGCAGCGCAGTACCGTCCCGGCGTTCCCGGGGTCCCGCACGTTGGCCAGAACGGCCACCAGGGTGGGCCTCGCGGCGAGGATCTCCTGGAACGGGGTGTCCAGGAAACGGCAGACGCCGATGAGGCCCTGCGGGGTGACGGTCTGCGAGACGTCGGCGAGGACGTCGTCGTCGGCCAGGTGCACCCGGGCGCCCGCGGTGTGGGCGGCCTCGACGATGTCGGCGTACCGGTCGGCGGCCTCGGGCGTGGCGAACAGCTCGATGAGCGTCGGCTCGCCGTCACCGCCCCGGTGGGCGGCGGCCTCGCGTACGGCCTGGGGCCCCTCGGCGATGAACCTGCGCTCCTTGCCGCGGAAGTTGCGGCGGGCCAGCCGGCGGGCGGCGGCGACACGGGGGGAACGCGGGGAGATCAGTTCGGGGGTGCCCATGGTCGGCGGCGAGCCTCTCTGCGTACGGCTGTGGCGGTGTGGGGGTGTCGTCGGCCGGTGTGTGCCGTCGGCGGGTCCAACGCACCGGACCCGCAGGCGGCGTACGCCTGCGGGTCCGGTGCGTTACCTGGAAGGGGGGCCTGGATCAGGCGGCCTTCGGGGCGTTGACGTCGCTCGGGAGGGCCTTCTGAGCGACCTCGACGAGGGCGGCGAACGCGTTGGCGTCGTTGACCGCGAGCTCGGCCAGGATCTTGCGGTCCACCTCGATGTTGGCGGCCTTCAGACCCTGGATGAGGCGGTTGTACGTCATGCCGTTCTGGCGGGCAGCGGCGTTGATGCGCTGGATCCACAGCTGACGGAAGTCGCCCTTGCGCTTCTTGCGGTCGTTGTAGTTGTAGACCAGGGAGTGGGTGACCTGCTCCTTGGCCTTGCGGTACAGACGCGAACGCTGCCCGCGGTAGCCCTTGGCCGCCTCGAGAATTGCCCGGCGCTTCTTGTGGGCGTTGACTGCCCGCTTGACGCGTGCCACTTGTTAACTCCTTGTAGCGGGGCCGTGGGTGTCTTCACACGGCCCGGAAACGAATCGGTCCCGGTGTGATCGAGGTCGTGCCTCCGGGGCGAGCCGGAGGCCGAGCCTCACTTGCCGAGAAGCTTCTTGATCTTCTTGGCGTCGGCCGGAGCCACGACGACCGTGCCGGTCAGCGAGCGGGTCTTCTTGGACGACTTGTGCTCGAGCAGGTGGCGCTTGCCGGCCCTCTCGCGGAGCACCTTGCCGGAGCCGGTGATCTTGAAGCGCTTGCTGGCACCGCTGTGCGTCTTGTTCTTCGGCATCGCGCCGTTCTCTCCTCGTCAGTGGCGCCCCTCACGGTGCGGGGCACCGGACTGCAGGGGCGTCAGATCTCTATGGGATTCCGGGGAGACCCGGGGCCGCCTGGATGGCAGCCCCTGAGGTCACGTCTCGGAGGGTGTCTCGGCCGGAGCCTCGACCGCTTCGGCCGGAGCCTCGGCGGTGTCGCCCTCGGTCGGCGCGTCGGTCGTACCCTGACGCTCGGCCTTGCGGGCGGCCTGGGCCTCACGGGCCTCGGCCATGGCTTCGGTCTTCTTCTTGTGCGGGCCCAGAACCATGATCATGTTCCGGCCGTCCTGCTTCGGGTTGGACTCGATGAAGCCCAGGTCCTCCACGTCCGAAGCGAGACGCTGGAGCAGTCGGAAGCCCAGCTCGGGGCGGGACTGCTCACGACCACGGAACATGATCGTGATCTTGACCTTGTCGCCCTGCTTGAGGAACCGGACGACGTGACCCTTCTTGGTGTCATAGTCGTGCGGGTCGATCTTCGGCCGGAGCTTCATCTCCTTGATGACCGTGTGCGCCTGGTTCTTGCGCGCCTCACGGGCCTTCATGGCCGACTCGTACTTGAACTTCCCGTAGTCCATGAGCTTGCACACGGGCGGACGGGCTGTCGCCGCCACCTCGACCAGGTCGAGGTCATACTCCTGTGCGAGTTCCAGGGCCTTGGCAAGCGGAACAATCCCGACCTGCTCGCCGCTGGGACCGACAAGTCGGACCTCGGGAACGCGAATCCGGTCGTTGATGCGGGGCTCGGCGCTGATGGATCCTCCTCGGTAGCACCACGCGACCGCCTGGCGGACAGCCGCGTAACGTCTTATAACGTCAAGACCAACCGAGCCGGGAGCGCAAAAATGCCCCGGACGGGACACAGGCGGGGCTCCAGGAACTACCGGAACACCGCCGCGGTCAACCGCGGGGCGCATCGGACGACTCCATCGTCCGTACGGAACGATGGGGACCGTCTGACCGGTGACCCGCCGTCCGGTGAGGACAGTCAGGTGGGAGATCGGAGCCTCCACTTGTGGGCCGGGCACATAGATGTCCGGCCGGTCGTTACACAAGGTTAGCAGCCCGGCCCCGGGGGCGCTAATCCCGCGTCTCCCCCGCCATCGCCTCCCTCTCCGCCCCGGCGGGTCCCGAAGCGGCTCCCGCGCGCGGGAGGGCGGTGGCCTGGCCTTATCGTGTGGGCATGAGTGACGCGACCCCCAGCAGTGAGAACCCCGGCTTCGACGACATGGCCCGCGACATCGCGGAGGTCCCCGCGGTCGAGGTGATCGTGACGGTCGCCGTCAACCTGATGAGCGCAGCCGCCGTGAAGCTCGGCCTCACCGAGGAGGGCGAGGAGCACAAGGACCTCGACGAGGCCCGCAAGCTGGTCCAGGCGCTGGCCGGACTGCTGGACGCGAGCGCCACGGAGATCAGCACCTTCCACGCTTCCCCGCTGCGCGACGGCCTGAAGTCCCTCCAGCTCGCCTTCCGCGAGGCGTCGCTGGTGCCGGACGAGCCCGGCCACGGCCCCGGCGAGAAGTACACCGGTCCCGTCTACGGCTAGCCGCAGCCCTTCCCCCGTACGCCAGGAAGCCCGCCGCCCCCTGTGGGGCGGCGGGCTTCCGCTGTGGGTGCGGACGGACCGGGGCGTGTCCGTCAGATGGCGTCCTCGGTCTCCGCGGGCAGGACGTTGGGGCAGGGGTGGGTGAGCCGGTGGGCGTAGGCCGCGATCGCTCCGCCGACCACGGGCGCGAGGATGAACAGCCAGAGCTGGGAGAGGGCCGCGCCGCCCGCGAAGAGCGCCGGGCCGAAGCTGCGCGCCGGGTTGACCGACGTGCCGGTCAGCGGGATGCCCACCAGGTGGATCGCGGCGAGCGCCAGGCCGATGGGCAGCCCGTCGAAGCCGGTGACCGCCACCTTGTGGGTCACCGCGAGGACCACGTAGACGAGCAGGAACGTCAGGACCACCTCGGCGAGGAACGCGCCGCCGATGTTGATGCCGACGGCCGATCGGTCGCCGTAGCCGTTGGTGCCGAACTCGCCGCTGGTCTCCAGCCCCGGGATCTGCTTCGCCAGCAGGAACAGCAGGGCCGCGCCGACGACCGCTCCGAGGAACTGGGCCACCCAGCGCTCGACGGCCGTACGGATGCCGATCCGGCCCGCCATATACATGCCCAGCGTGACCGCGGGGTTGACGTGGCAGCCGGAGATCGGGCCGAGCGCATAGGCCAGCGCGAGGAGGGTGAAGCCGAAGGTGAGGGCGATGCCCACCGTGCCGAGGTATTCGACGGCGACCACCGCGGACCCTACGGCGAAGAACACCAGCAGCACGGTGCCGAGGAACTCTGACGCCACGATCCGCTTCTGCATGGAACCACCTCGCGAGCTTGATCGGTTGGTCGGATTTCTCCGCATTCCCGACAATTCTCACGGCGGCGGGCGCTTGGCGCGCGTCGACCGGGTCGTCCCGGTGCGGCCCGCTGCGTCAGCGGGCGAAGAGGGGCTCCCCCGGTGTGGGCGTACCGGCGGGGAGAACGGCCAGATCCAGGCCGCTCACCAGCCGGGCCCGCAGCACCTCGCTGGCCGACAGCGCCTGCGCGATGCGGCGGGCCGCCTCTGCGGGCACGGCGTCGGGGACGAGGACGAGCGCGAGGGTGCCGTCCGCGCTGCCGGGGCCGAGGTGGGCGCGGACCACGGCGGGGTCGGCGGCCACGGTCTCCCGTACGGCCGCGATGACGGCGGGATCCTGGAGCGGGTCGGTGCTGGTGCGGTTCTCGGCGAGGGCCAGGAGCGCCTGCCCGCTCAGCTCGAAGGCGACGGGTCCGGCGAGGTCCAGCACGACGGTGTCGGCCTTCTCGTGGGCGGCGGCCTGGAGCGCCTGGTGCAGCGGTACGGCGACGGGGCGCGCCTCGGGGTCCCAGAGCGCGAGCGCCTCGGTCGAGGTGAAGGCGGGGAGCGCGCGCCGGTCGCCGGCCCGGAGGGTCGGCACGGCCATGTCGCTGGTCTTCTCGCGGCGGAGCCCGTTCTCGTCCTCCTCGACCTCGCCGAGCACGGCGACGACGGGGACCAGGAGCCGGGCGTCGCGCAGCGCCGTGAGGACCGGGCCGACGGCGCCCCGGTCGCGGGACCAGGCGTCCAGGGCCCTGGTCAGGGCGGGGGACGCCGAGCCGTCGTCATCGGAGAAACCGGGGTCCGGGATGTTCTTGAGCTCCACGGGACGAGGGTAGTGCCTGGGGTCCGGCCGCCCGCCCGCAGGTGGGGCGGGCGCGGGGCTCAGCGCCCGGTGACCCCGGCCAGCAGGCCGGCCGCCGCCTCGCGGGCGTGGGCGACGGGGTCCGGGAAGACCTTCAGTCCGTGGGCGACCAGGGCCCCTTCGTGCAGCAGCATGAGCGTCCGGCCCAGCCGGTCGGCGGCGTCGGGGCCGAGGCCCTCGACGCCTCGGGCGAGCCGGGTGAGCAGGTCCAGCATCCACTGCTTCTGGCCGGTGATGACCGCGTGCGCCGGGTGGGACGGGTCGCTGATCTCCGCGTGGGCGTTGACCATGCTGCACCCCTTGGAGCCGTTCTCCGCCATCCAGGCGCGCGAGGCGTCGAAGACGGCCAGGATCCGGGCGCGCGGCGCGGGGGGCGCGGCGTCGAGGCGCTCGGCGAGGAAGGCGCGCCACCGTTCGTCGCGGTCGGCGAGGTACTCCACGACGATCTGCTCCTTGGAGCCGAAGCGGTCGTAGAGGGTCTTCTTGGTCACCCCGGCCTCGGCGGCGATCAGGTCCACCCCGACGGCATGGATGCCCCGGTCGTAGAAGAGCCGCTCGGCGGCCGCCAGGGCCCGTCGCGCGGCAGGCGTCATGGTGATCCGGCGCAGTTCCTCGGAAGTACCCATGGCAACGAGTATACCGATCTGTATAGTCGAGAGGGTAGGTATACCGATCTGTATAGCGAGGTGCGTCATGAACGTCCTGCTCCCGGCCGCCTTCGTGCTGTGCTGGAGCTCCGGGTTCATCGGGGCCAAGCTCGACGCCGGCGGCGCGTCCGCCCTCACGATCCTCATGTGGCGGTTCCTGCCGCTGACGGTCGTCCTGGCCGTGGTCGCGGTGACCGTCGCGCGCGCCTCCTGGCGGGGCCTCGGCGCCCGGGACGTGGTCCGGCAGGTCGTGATCGGCACGTTGTCGCAGAGCGGCTATCTGCTGACCGTCTACTACGCGATCCAGCTCGGGGTCTCCACGGGCACCACGGCCCTGATCGACGGGGTCCAGCCCCTGGTGGCGGGGGCGCTGGCCGGACCGCTGCTGCGGAGTCACGTCACCGCCCGGCAGTGGCTCGGCCTGTGTCTGGGGGTGGCCGGGGTCGTCGTGGTCACGACGGCCGACGCCTCGGCCGCCGCCGGGGTGGCCGGGTGGGCCTATGCCCTGCCGTTCGTCGGCATGTTGTCGCTGGTGGCCGCCACCTTCCTGGAGAGCCGTTCCGCCACCCGGGTGGCCCCTTCGGTGTCACTGACCGTGCACTGCGCCGCCAGCACCGTGATCTTCACCGCGCTCGCCCTCGGCACGGGGACCGCGCTGCCGCCCGCCGAGCTCGCGTTCTGGGGCGCGGTCGGCTGGCTGGTGGTGCTGTCCACCTTCGGCGGGTACGGGCTGTACTGGCTGATCCTGAGGCGCTCGGGCGTCACGGCGGTCAACACGCTCATGTTCCTGATGGCCCCGGTCACGGCGGTGTGGGGAGCCCTGATGTTCGGGGAGCCGTTCGGCCCCCGGACCGTGCTCGGTCTGGCGCTGGGGCTGGTGGCGGTGGTCGTGGTGCACCGCGGGGCCGCCCCGCGCGGCGACGGGCCCACCGGTGATCAGGCTCGGAAGGCGGCCGCGCGCGACCGGCCGGACGCGGTGTCCGGGGCGGGCCGGTGAGTCGGCGCGGGCCGGTCCGGGCGCGGTGCGTTCAGCGGCGGCCGGGGGCGTTCCGGCCGCGCCACAGGACGACGGCCGCGGCCAGCAGCGCCGCGCCGAGGCCGCCGGCGAGCGGGGCGGCCCAGTTGGCCGTCGCGTCGGCGGTACGGGCCGGGGCCGGGCCGTCGCCGAAGTACCGCCCCCGGTGTCCCGCCGGGGCGGCCTTGGCGTCCAGGTCGGCCGGACGCAGCCGGGAGCCCGCCTCGATGGCCTCCGCCGGGTCGACGATCCCGTAGCCGCGGGCGTCGTCGCGGCCCTCGGCGGGGGCGTCGCGGGCGGTGTCGGCGAGGAGCTTCTTGATCTGGGCCGGGTCCAGGCCGGGGTGGGCGGCCCGGACGAGGGCGACCGCGCCGGAGACGAACGCGGCAGCGGCCGATGTGCCCCACTCGATGTAGTAGTGCCCGTCCGGGTTGGCGACCACGATGTCGACGCCGGGGGCGCTGACGGTGGCGTACCAGCGGCGGGTGGAGAACGTGGCGTGCGTGCCGTACTCGTCGACCGCGGCGACCGCGATCACCCCGGGGTAGGCGGCCGGGTAGGAGATCCGGTCCCCCTTCTCACCGCCGTTGCCCGCCGACGCGACGACGGGGACGCCCTTGGACAGGGCGTACTGGATGGCCGCGTCCTCTCCGGGGTCGGGGTGGGCGGACTTGCTGTCGTCGCCCAGGGAGAGGTTGATGACGTCGGCGCCGTTGTCCGTGGCCCAGCGGATGCCGTCGGCGAGGGCGGGGCCGCGGGACTTGCGGGCCTTGGCCCGGGCGGGGTCCTTGGACTCCAGAATGACCCGGACCGGCAGGATCCTGGCCTCGGGGGCTATGCCGAGGACGCCGTCGGAGCGTCCGGGGCCGTTGCCGCGTCCGGCGATGATGCCGGCCATCGCGGTGCCGTGCAGGGCCCAGGAGGAGTCGCCGCGGGCGGCGCCGAAGCCGACGAGGTCCTTGCCGGGAAGCACCTGGCCCGTCAGGTCGGGGTGGGCGTCGTCGACCCCGGTGTCCAGGACGGCGACGGTGACGCCCTGGCCCCGGGTGGTCTCCCAGGCACGGTCGGTGTGCAGGGCGTCCAGCGCCCACTGCTGGTCGCGGATGGCGTCCGCGTGGGCGGGCGCGGCGGGGGTGAGCGCGAGGACGGCGGCGGCGCAGACCGCGGCGAGGACGCGGTGGGGTCGTCGGGTCATCCGGGCGGCTCCGTGAGTTCGGCGATGTGCGTGCGCAGCCCGCGCTCCACCCGGTCCGCGATGCCCTTCGCCTCGTGGCCGAGCCCGGCCTGGGCGATGTCCGTCGTGGCGCCCGGGGCCATGGCGGCGGGTGCGGGCTGCGGCTCGGCGACGGTGCGGCCGTCCGCGAAGCCGGAGACGGCGAGGACGACGACCGGGATCTCGGTGAGCGGGTCGACCGTCCAGCTGGCGCGCTGTCCGTCACCGAAGGAGGCCGCGGGCGTGCCCTCGGGAGCGTACGTACGGGGCATGAGGTCCTTGCGCGCGCCGAGCTTCTGCTCGGTGAACCGGGTGCGCAGGGCCCGCATGCCCGGGGCGTCGGCCTCGGTGAAGACCAGGCCGACGGTGGTGACGGCGGAGCGGGTGGCGTCGGTGTAGGTGGCGCGCACCAGCCGTTCGCAGCCCACGGAGCGGAGCGTGGTCAGGAGCAGCGGGTCGAGCCCGCTCCCGCACGTGCTGTCGGCGGCGACGGCGATCCGCGTCCAGGTGCGGTGAGTGCCGCCGGGGCCCGCACCCTTGCCCTGGAGGGCGCGCGGGAACAGCGTGTCGACGGGGACGCTGTGCCAGGCTCCGCGTGCGGCGGTGTACGGGTTCCCGGTGGTCTCGGCCGAGGAGTCGCCGGTCAGCCAGGCCCCGGTGGCCGCCCCGCCGATCAGCCCGAGGCCGAGCACGACGCAGGCGGCGGCCGCCGCGGTACGCCACCGCTGCCGGGGGCGGACCGGCCGCAGCCGGGTGGTGGTCTCGGCAGGCGTCTCCGGGTAGCCGTAACGGACCGGCGTCCGGTAGCCGCCGGGGGGCGGCGGAACGGCTCCCGGCGCGGGCGTCAGATCGACGGCCCCGACGGGCCTGCGCCGGGTGACGGGCGGCGGGCCGACGGGCGGACCGGGAAGCGTCGGGCTCGGCGGACCCGCGGGGGGCGGGCCCGGCCGCATCGGGGCGGGGCTCGTGGAGGGCGGCGCGGGCGCGGACGCCCTGGGGGGCGTGGGCCGCTGGGCCGGTGCGGCCTGCGGGGCGCGGGCTGCCGGTGCGGCCTGCGCTGCGGAGGCTGTTGGTCCGGTCTGCGGGACCGCGCGGGCGGAAGGGGCTGGGGCTGCCGGTGCTCCCTGCGCTGCGCGGGCTGCCGGTGCGGCCTGCGGGACCGCCCGGGCGGAAGGGGCCGGGGCGGGGGCTGCCGGTGCGGCCGGACGGGCTGGTGGGACGGCACGGGCCGCCAGGGTGAAGCGGGCCGGCGGGGCCTTCGGGTCCGGCGCGGCCGGCGCGGCCGGACGCATCGGCGGGGCCTGCTGGGCCGGTGCTGCCGGGCGGGGCGGCGAGGGGTGCTGGGCCGGAGCAGCCGCCGGGGCCGGAGACGCTTCCTGCGGGGCCGGAGCAGCCGCCGGGGCCGGAGACGCTTCCTGCGGGGCCGGAGCCGGCGGGTGGGCCGGTGCCGCCTGAGCCGTCTGCGGAATCACCGTCGGCCGAACCTGCTGAGGCGGCGCGGTCCGTGAGGCGGGCGTGGGCGTGGAAGCGGGTGCCGGGGGTGTGGGAGGGGCGGCCGGGGTCGTGGGAGGGGTGGTCGGGGTCGTGGGAGGGGTGGTCGGGCGGGGCGGCACAGGGGCGCGCTGCGCTTCGGTACTCATCCGGCCCCCCGCATACACGTCCTCGTACCGACCACGGATCACCGCCGCTGACAGGCCCGTTGGTGCTCGCGTGCACGTCACTCTACGGGCTGCGGGCGGGCGGCGGGGAACGGGACGCCCCGGTCGGCGGACGATCTGTCGCGATCACCCCCCTACCCAGCCGTAGCACCTCTCTGGCAAGCTGCGGCCATGACTGCCCGCGCGGCTGACCGGACCCGCTACAACCGAGCCACCGCCCATCTCGACGCCCCGATCGCGATCGTCGATCTTGAGGCGTTGGACGCCAACGCGGACGATCTGGTGCGGCGGGCGGCCGGGAAACCGGTCCGGGTGGCGAGCAAGTCGGTGCGGTGCCGGGCCCTGCTGGAGCGGGTGCTCGCGCGTCCCGGGTTCGCCGGGATCATGTCGTACACGCTGGCGGAGTCGCTGTGGCTCGCGCGGGCCGGATTCGACGACGTCCTGCTGGCCTACCCGTCGGCCGACCGGTCCGCGTTCGCCGAGCTGGCGGCCGATCCCAAGCTCGCCGGGGCCGTGACCGTGATGGTCGACGACCACGCCCAGTTGGAGCTGATCGACGCCTCCCGGGCGGGCGGCCGGGAGGAGATCCGGGTCTGCCTTGAGCTGGACACCTCCCTGCGGATGCTGGGCGGCCGGGTCCGGATCGGGGCGCTGCGCTCCCCCCTGCGCTCCCCCGCGCAACTCGCCGAGCTGGCCCGCTCGGTGGTCCGCAGGCCGGGCTTCCGGCTGGTGGGGCTGATGGCGTACGAGGGGCATGTCGCCGGGGTCGGCGACGCGCTGGCGGGGCGGCCGCTGCTGTCCCGGGCGATCCGGCTGATGCAGTCGACCGCCCGCAAGGAGCTGGCGGTGCGCCGGGCCGAGGTGGTCCGGACGGTCCGCGCGGTCGCACCGGAGCTGGAGTTCGTCAACGGCGGCGGGACCGGCAGTGTGCAGCACACGGCGGTCGAGGCCGCGGTGACGGAGATCGCGGCCGGTTCGGGGCTGTACATGCCCCGGCTCTTCGACAACTACACGTCGTTCACCGGCCGGCCGGCGGCCCTGTTCGCACAGCCCGTGGTGCGCCGGCCCGGCGTCGGCGTGGTGACGGTGCTCGGGGGCGGCTATCCGGCGTCCGGCCCGGCCGGCGCCGACCGCTCGCCGGTGCCGTATCTGCCGGAGGGGCTGCGCTACGACGCGCAGGAGGGCGCGGGCGAGGTACAGACGCCGCTGCGGGGCTCCCCCGCCGACGACCTGCTGATCGGCGACAAGGTGTGGTTCCGGCACGCCAAGGCCGGGGAACTGTGCGAGCGCTTCGACGCGCTGCACCTGGTCGAGGGCGACCGGGTCACGGCGAGCGTTCCGACGTACCGGGGCGAGGGACAGACCTTCCTCTGACCTCGGGCCCCGGGCGATGCGGGCTTCAGGGGCCGATGGACGCGCCCACTCCACCACTCGTCGCGCTGTCGCCGAGCGGGCGGATGCCCCGGGTGATGGTGTCCATCAGGGACAGCGGCAGGCCGGGTGCCCCGGCGTCGAAGGCGAACCGGACGATCACCGGTGTCCCGGCGCCGACCGTGGAGGGGAAGACCAGGGACTGCACGTACCCTCCGGGCCCCTTGCCGGTGGTGACCTGCCAGCGCACCAGGTAGCCGGTGCGGCCGGCGACGGTCAGCTCCTGCGTCTTGAGCACCTTGTGGGACGTGATGCCGCCGTGGGTGCGCCGGCCGAGGTTGTCCTCCTCGTAGGCCTTGTCGGCCGCGGTGACGATGTCGGCCTCGGCCAGGGCTCTGACGTCGGTCTCGCCGCCCCGGGCGGTGCGGGTGGTGACCGTGCCGTGGTAGCAGAACGCCGCGCCTCCGGGGCAGTCGTAGGACTGCTCGGTGCGGATGGTGGCGGCGTCGTCGGAAGTGCTCTCCGGCTTCTCCCAGCCCTCGGGCACCGGCAGGGTGACCCCGTTGAGCTGGTCGACGAGGACAGTGGGGTCCTCGTCCGGGTCGGAGTCCTGGGCCGGCTCGGCGGAGGAGGCGGTGGCCGTGGGGGCGGTGACCGGGGCCTGGGGCGAGGCGGTCGTCGTCGGAGCCGCGGGTGTACCGCCCTCGTCGCGCCCGAGCAGCACGGCCCCGGCGACGGCCGCGCCCAGGACCAGCACCCCGGAGAGCGTGATCGCCAGGACCTTCGTCCGGCTGCCGCCGCCGACCGCGCCCCGGGGGCCGCGCCGGCGCGGGAGCGGAAGCGACGGCGGGCCGAACGCCACGGGTGCGGGCGGCTGTTCCGGTGCGGCGTGGGCAGCGTCGGACCGGCGGGTGTGCGCGGTCCAGGCCGTACCGTCCCACCAGCGCTCGAAGCCGGGCGCGCCCGTGTCCGGATACCAGCCGGGCGGCGTCGCGTAGCTCATGCCCCCACTCTAGGGTCCGGCTCCGACACGGCGGCCGGGGTTCGGAGGGTTCGCGGGGTCAGGCGTCGCGGCCGGTCAGGGACAGCAGATCGCGGGCGGGGCCGGTGGGGCGGTGGCCCCCGGGCCAGACCGCGCGCAGTTGGCGTCGCAGCCGTACGCCCGCGATGGGGACCTTGACGAGGCGGCGGGACGACAGCTCCTCGCCGAGGGCCAGTTCGCTCAGGACGCAGGGTCCCGCGCCGCTCTCCGCCGCGCCCTTGACCGCCGTGGTCGAGGAGAGCTCCAGCAGGGGCTGGGCCAGTCCGCCGTGCACGGCGAGCGCCGCGTCCAGGACCTGGCGGGTGCCGGAGCCGTGTTCGCGCAGGATCAGCGGGGTGGCGGCGAGTTCGCCGGGCAGCAGCGGGGTGCGGCGGCGGGCCCAGGGGTGGCTGGGGGCGACCACGACGACGAGGCGGTCGTGGGCGATGACGGTGCCGTCGAGGCCCTCCGGTATCGACAGGCCCTCGACGAAGCCGAGGTCGGCCTCGCCGGTGACCAGGCGGCGGGCGACGGCCGCCGAGTTGCCGACGAGGAGCGAGACCGCGGTGTCCGGCCGCTCGCCGCGCAGCGCGATCAGCCAGCCCGGCAGCAGGTACTCGGCGATCGTCATGCTGGCGGCGACCCGCAGCCGGGAGTCGCGGCGGTCGCGCAGCGCCTGGGCGCCGGCGTCGAAGGCCTCCGCCGCCTCGACGACCCGGCGGGCCCAGTCGGTGACCAGCGCGCCCGCGTCTGTGAGCCGGGAGCCGCGCGGGGAGCGGTCCAGGAGGGCGACGCCGAGCTGGCGCTCCATGGACCGGACGCGGCTGGAGGCGGCGGGCTGGGTGATGCCGACGTCCCGGGCGGCCCGTCCGAGGCTGCCGTGCCGGGCGACGGCGAGCAGCAGTTGCAGCGCCCCGAGGTCGGGGACCCGGTGGGAGAGGGAAACGTGGGGTGCGTGTGGGTCGTCGCCGGTCATAAAGCCAGCTTATGACCTCATAGGAACGGGGTCCCTGGTGGGCGGGGGCCCGGCCGCGAAGAATCGTGGCATGACCATCTTTCCGGTGACCCGGACCGCCGCACCGTCGCCGCCCGCCGCGCTTCCGACCCGCCCGGCGGAGGCGCCCGGGGACGCGACGCGGCTGCCGTCCCTCCGGCACATCGGCCCCAACTGGTACGCGAGTGTCATGGGCACCGCGATCGTCGCGAGCGCCGGCGCGACGCTTCCGGGGGACGTTCCCGGGCTGCGGGCCGCGTGCACCGTGGTGTGGGCGCTGTCGGCCGTGCTGCTGCTGGCCGTCCTCGCCGCTCGTGCCGGGCACTGGCTCCGCCACCGCGACCAGGCCCGCGCCCATCTGCTGGACCCGGCCGTCGCCCCGTTCTACGGCTGTCTGTCGATGGCGTTGCTGGCCGTCGGCGGGGCCACGCTGACGGTGGGCCAGGACGTGGTGGGCGCGCGGGCGGCGCTCGCGGTGGACGTGGTGCTGTTCGTGGCGGGTACGGCGGTCGGTCTGGTGGCCGCTGTCGTGGTGCCGTATCTGATGGTCGTACGCCACCGCCCCGCGCCGGGAACCGCGTCGCCGGTGTGGCTGCTGCCGCTGGTCGCCCCGATGGTGTCGGCCTCGCAGGGCGCGCTGCTGGTGCCCCACGTCGCCGCTGGACAGGGGCGCGAGGCGCTGTTGCTGGCCTGCTACGCGATGTTCGGCCTGTCGCTGCTGGCCACGCTGGTCGTGCTGCCGCTGGTCTTCTCCCGGCTTGTCCACCACGGTCCGCTGCCGCTCGCGTTGACCCCGACGCTCTTTCTGGTGCTGGGTCCGCTCGGGCAGTCGACGACCGCCGTCAACCAGCTGGCCGACGTCGCCCCGGGGGCGGTCGGGGCTCCCTACGCCTCCGCGTTCGGCGCGTTCGCCGTGCTGTACGGGGTGCCGGTGATGGGCTTCGCGCTGCTGTGGCTGGCCCTGGCGACCGCGATGGTGGTGCGGGCCGCCCGGAACGGCATGGGGTTCGCGATGACGTGGTGGGCGTTCACCTTCCCCGTCGGCACGTGTGTGACGGGCGCGGCCGGTCTGGCGCGGCACACCGGGCTCGACGCGCTGACCTGGCTGGCGGTGGGGCTGTACGTCCTCCTGGTGGTGGCCTGGGCGGCGGCCGGGACGCGGACGGCGCTCGGGGTGCTCAGCGGAGCGCTGACGGCAGCGCCCGTGCCGCCTCGGCCAGCGACGGCCCGTACCACGTGAGCAGCCGCCCGTCGACGAGTGCGGCGGGCAGGGCGGGGAAGGCCTCGGGCCCGTCGTCCGCGGTGAAGCGGTAGGGCTCGTCGGGCAGCACGATCAGCTCGGCCCCGGAGGCGTTCAGCTCGTCGAGCGGGATGCGCGGGTAGCGCTCGGCGTGGTCGGCGTACACGTTGCGGACGCCGAGGCGGGCGAGGAGGTCGCCCGCGAAGGTGTCGTGGCCGAGAACCATCCAGGGCCTCCGCCAGATCGGTACGGCGGCGGGGCGCGGGCTTCCGGAGGGTGCGGGCAGGGCGGCCCAGGCGGCTTCGGCCGTATCCAGCCAGCGAGGCCGGGCGAGCCCGCAGCCGTCGACGAGGACACGGTGCAGTTCGGCGAGTGCCTGATCCAGGGTGCGGACCTCGGTGACCAGGACGTCGAGCCCGGCGGCCCGGAGCGCGTTGAGGTCGGGGGCCCGGTTCTCCTCCTCGTTGGCGATCACGAGGTCGGGGGCGAGGGCGGTGATCGCCGCCACGTCCGGGTTCTTCGTGCCGCCGACGCGGGCGGCGGTGAGATCCGCGGGGTGCGTGCACCAGTCGGTGACCCCGACCAGCAGCCCGGGTGCGGTGTGGGCGACGGCCTCGGTGAGCGAGGGGACCAGGGAGACGACGCGCACGGACGGGCCTTTCGCGGAGGAAGAGGAGGAGGGGGCGGGGCTCGCCACCGGGCGGACTCGCCACCGGGCGGACTCGCCACCGGGCGGGGCCCGCCACGGGACGGACTCGGCCCCGCACGGGCTCAGCATCGTACGGACTCAGCCCCGCACGGGCTCGGCATCGTACGGACTCGCCCCGCACGGGCTCTGCCCCATACGCACTCGGCCCCGTACGGACTCGCCGCCGGGCGGACCGCGTACGGGGTCAGCGGCGCGAGTCGAACGTGGCGTCGATGTGTTCGGCCACCGCGACGACCAGCAGCCGGGTGCCGGGCACGGTGGCGCGCCAGCGGTGGCGGACCCCGCCGGAGAGGAACAGGGTGTCGCCGTGCTCCAGGCGGTGGACCTGGCCCTCGGCCTCGACGTCCACGGCGCCCTCGACGACGTACATCAGTTCGTCGTTGCGGTGCTGGAACTCACGGCCGAGGTCCGGTTCGCCGGTGAACTCCAGGGCGCTGAGCTGGTGCCGGCCGCGCACCAGGCGGCGTACGCCCTCGCCCCCCTCGGCCCGGACGACGTCGACGGCGCGCGCGGAGTCGGCGGCGGCCCGCAGACGCCCGGTGGTGGTCTCCAGCGCCTCGGCGACCCGGTCGAGGGAGCGGGCGCTGGGGCGGGCGCGCTCGTTCTCGATCTGGCTGAGGAAGGGCACGGAGAGGCCGCTCCGCGAGGCGACCGCGGCCAGTGTGAGTCCCAGGGTTCTGCGCCGTCGGCGGACGGCGGCGCCCACCCGCGGTGTGTCCTTGTCGTCCATGTCCCGGCTCCCTCCCGCCTCCGCCATCCTCCCGGTTGCCAGCACCTTACGCACATGGTTGCGCACGACGTCCGGTAAACGCCCCCGGGCAGCCGGAAGGGGCGGCCCCGCCCGAAGGCGGGGGCCACCCCTCACGACCTGCTGCTTTCGTGCCCGTGGGCCCTTACTGGGGCGCCATGGTGTCCGCGATGCCCGGGTTGTCGTCCATCCAGGCCTTCACGGCTTCCTCCTCGTGACCCACGCCGCGCTTCTGGATCTCGTTCTCCAGGCCGCCGAGCTGCTTCTCGGTGAGCTTGAAGTCCTTGAACCACTTCGTCAGCTGCGGGTACTGCTTCGGGAACTCCTTGGAGGCGATGGTGTGCAGGCGGTCGCCCTCACCGAACGCCTTCTTCGGGTCCTTCAGCTTGGTCATGCCGTACTCGTTGTACGCCCAGTGCGGGGTCCACAGCAGGACCGCGACGGGCTCCTTCTTGGCGTACGCGCGCTTCAGCTCGGCCAGCATGCCGGGCGTGGAGGAGTCGAGGACCTCGTACTCCTTGTCCAGGCCGTAACTCGGCAGGACGTTCTTCTTGAGGTTCTCCATGGTGGCCGTGCCGGGCTCGATGCCGATGATCCGGCCCTTGAAGTCGGAGCCCTTGCCCTTGAGGTCGTCGAGGGTCTTGACGTCCTTGACGTAGTCGGGGACGGCGACCTCGATGGAGGTCGGCCCGTACCAGGAGCCGAGGTCGGTCAGCTTGTCGCCGTACTTGTCCCAGTAATTCTTCTGGGTGTACGGCAGCCAGCCGTCGAACTGCACGTCGATCTGGCCGCGTGACATCGCGGCGTACATCGGACCGACCTCGAACTGCTTGAGGTTGATCTTGTAGCCGCGCTCCTCCAGCACCGCCTTCCACAGGTACGTGGCGGCGATGTCCTCCTCCCAGGGGAACCAGGCGACCTCGACGGCGCGGTCACGCTCGTCCTTGCCGCCGTCGGCCTTGGCGTCCTTCGGGACCGGGGACCACTTGTCGGCGACGCCCGGGTTGTCCTTCAGCCAGGTGCGGACGGCTTCCTGCTCCTTGCCGGAGCCGGACTTCTGGATCTGGGCCTCAAGGCTGGTGAGCTGCTTCTCGCTCATCCTGAAGTCCTTGAGCCACTTGCTGACCACGGGGTTCTCGGCGGAGAAGCCCTTGCGCGCCAGGGTGTGGACGCCGTCTCCCTTGCCCCAGAGACCCTTGGGGTCCTTCAGCTTGGTGAGGTCGTACTCGTTGTACGCCCAGTGCGGCGACCAGAGCGGAACCACGATCGGCTCCTTCTTGGCGTACGCGCGCTTCAGCTCGGCCAGCATGGACGGCGTGGAGCCGTCGATGAGCTTGTACTCCTTGTCCAGGCCGTAGCCCGGCAGCAGCTTGTCCTTGAGCAGGCCCATCTCGCCGGCGCTCGGCTCGATGCCGACGATCCGGCCCTTGAACTCGGAGGCCCGGCCCTTGAGGTCGTCCATGGTCTGGACGTCCTTCATGTACGCGGGGACGGCGAGCTCCAGCGAGGTCGGGGCGTACCACGCTCCGAGGTCTTCCAGGCGGTCCTTGTACTTCGCCCAGTAGCTGGCGTGGGTGACCGGCAGCCACGAGTCGGTCTGGAAGTCGATCTGCCCGTTGGCCATACCGGTGTACAGCGCGCCGGCCTCGTACTGCTTGACGTCGACCTCGAAGCCGCGCTGCTCCAGCATCTCCTTCCAGAGGAAGGTGGAGGCGATGCCCTCGTCCCACGGGATGTAGCCGATGCTGACCTTCTTGCCGTCGCCGATCCGCGCGACCTGGCCGGCGGTGTCGTCCTTCGAGCCGCCGAACATGCTCATGCTGCCCGCGACGAGCGCGAGGACGACGATGCCGACGGCCGCGATGCGGGGCTGCGGACGGTAGGTCCAGATCTTCCAGCCCTCGGCCATGGCCTGGGCCTTGGCGACCGCGCGGCGGCCCAGCGGGGAGACCTCGGTGCCGAGCGCGCCGGTCATCCGGTCCAGGTACATGGCGAGGATGACGATGGAGATGCCCGCCTCGAAACCGAGGCCGACGTCGACGTTGCCGATGGCGCGGTAGACGGAGCCGCCGAGGCCGCCGCCGCCGACCATGCCCGCGATGACGACCATGGACAGGCCGAGCATGATGACCTGGTTGATGCCGGCCATGATCGTGGGCAGGGCGAGCGGCAGCTGGACGCGCAGCAGGGTGTTGCGCGAGGTGGTGCCGAAGGCCTCGGCCGCCTCGACGAGTTCGCCGTCGACCTGGCGGATGCCGAGTTCGGTCATCCGGACGCCCGGGGGCAGGGCGAAGATGATGGTGGCGATGATGCCGGGGACCACGCCGACGCCGAAGAAGATGACGCCGGGGATCAGGTAGACCATGGCGGGCATGGTCTGCATGAAGTCCAGGACCGGCCGGGTGATCGCGCTGACCGTCCTGGACCGGGAGGCCCAGATGCCCAGCGGCACCGCGATGACCAGGGTGACCAGGGTCGCGACGAGCACCAGGGTGAGGGTGTCCATCGCTTCGTCCCACAGTTCGACGGAGTCGATGAGGGCGAACCCGACGAAGGTGAGCAGCGCCGCGGGCAGGCCGCGCAGCCACCAGGCGATGACGGCGACGATGCCCGCGAGGAGCAGCGGTGCGGGGGCGGACAGGACGGCGGCTATGCCGTCGAACATGCCGCTGACGATGGAGCTGATGGCGTCGAAGAGCCAGGCGAGGTGGGTCTGCAGCCAGTCGACCGCGGAGTCGACCCATTCGCCGAGGGGGAGCCTAAACACTGGCCACCTTCTTCGCGCCGTCCGCTGCCGCGGGTTCGGTGTCGCGAGGGGGCTCGGCCGGGGTCATCGGCTCACCGAGGACGGCGAGCAGCCGGGAGCTGGGGACGACGCCGACGAGCTTGCCCTTGGCGTCGGTCACGGCGACCGGGTTCGAGCTCTGCGAGCAGGGCGTGAACAGGTCGATGATCGGCGTGGACTCGGGGACCGTGGCGGGGGCCGCGGCCAGCACGTCCTGCGGGGTGCGCAGCTCCTTGCCGTCCGCCGCCTTCGTGCCCATCACGGTGTGGGCCTCGGCCATGATCGCGCCCGCGGTGAGGACCCGGGAGCGGTCGACGTCCTGGGTGAAGGAGGCGACGTAGTCGTTGGCCGGGGTGACGAGGATGTCCTCGGCGGTGCCGAGCTGGACGATCTCCCCGTCGCGCATGACGGCGATCCGGTCGCCCAGGCGCATGGCCTCGTTGAGGTCGTGGGTGATGAAGACGATGGTCTTCTTCAGGCGCTTCTGGAGCTCCAGCAGCTGGTCCTGCATGTCACGGCGGATCAGCGGGTCGAGCGCGCTGAACGACTCGTCCATGAGCAGCAGGTCGGCGTCGGTGGCCAGCGCGCGGGCGAGGCCCACGCGCTGCTGCATACCGCCGGACAGCTCGTCGGGCCAGGACTTCTCCCAGCCTTCGAGGCCGGTCATCCGCAGCGCCTCGGTGGCGCGGACCTCACGTTCCTCGCGCGGCACGCCCTGGACCTCCAGGCCGTACGCGGCGTTCTCCAGGACGCTCCGGTGGGGGAAGAGCGCGAAGTGCTGGAACACCATGCTGATCTTGGTGGAGCGGACGTGCCGCAGCTCGCGGGGGCTCAGGGCGGTCAGGTCCTGGCCGTCGAAGAGCACCCGGCCCGCGGTGGGGTCGAGCAGACCGTTGAGCATGCGCAGCAGGGTGGACTTGCCCGAGCCGGACAACCCCATGACGACGAAGATCTGCCCCGGCTCCACGGTGAACGAGGCGTCGATCACCGCTGCGGTCGTTCCCTCGGCGCGCAACTCGTCGCGGTCGGAGCCGTTCTCGAGCTTCCGCACGGCTTCATCGGGTCGTCTTCCGAAGACTTTGTACAAGTGCTCGGCTTGCAGCCTGGACACATACACCTCACGCGTTGAACCGAAAAACGGTCTGCCACCCCCTCCGGCAGACCGTGGAGCGGTGCGGGTTCTGTCCGCGTGGCACATGCACTAGTTGAAAATGCGACGTGGTTCGCTCCGGTGGCGCGCCTGCCCTCGCTTACACAGCCCAAACACAACAGTGACCCACGTCACCGACCTGCGACGGAGCGACAGTAAGCGGTTACCCGGAGCGACTGTGGGTGCGGTGGGGCATCATCGGGTCTGTGACGCGACGCCTGATGCTCCTCGACACCGCCTCCCTCTACTTCCGCGCCTACTTCGGCGTACCCGATTCGGTGCGCGCGCCGGACGGTACGCCGGTGAACGCCGTGCGAGGACTCCTCGACTTCATCGGCCGCCTGGTGCAGGACCACCGGCCGGACGATCTGGTCGCCTGCTGGGACAACGACTGGCGCCCGCAGTGGCGGGTCGACCTGATCCCGACGTACAAGGCGCACCGGGTCGCCGAGGAGACGCCCGCCGGACAGACGGACGAGGAGGAGATCCCCGACACCCTGTCCCCGCAGGTCCCGATCATCGAGGACGTGCTGGCGGCGCTCGGGATCGCCCGGGTCGGCGTCACGCCGTACGAGGCGGACGACGTCATCGGCACCCTCGCGGGGCGGGCGACCGGGCCGGTGGACATCGTCACCGGCGACCGCGATCTGTATCAGCTGGTCGACGACGCCCGTCAGGTGCGCGTGCTCTACCCGCTCAAGGGCGTCGGCACCCTTCAGGTGACCGACGAGGCCTGGCTCCGCGAGAAGTACGGCGTGGACGGCGCGGGCTACGTCGACCTGGCGCTGCTCCGCGGCGACCCGAGCGACGGGCTCCCGGGCGTCCCCGGCATCGGCGAGAAGACGGCGGCGAAGCTGCTGGACGCGTACGGCGATCTCGCCGGGATCATGGCGGCGGTGGACGATCCGAAGGCGAAGCTGACGCCCTCGCAGCGCAAGCGGCTTGACGAGTCGCGCGCCTATGTGGCCGTCGCGCCGAAGGTGGTCCGGGTGGCCGGGGACGTTCCCCTGCCCGACTTCGACCCGGCGCTGCCCCGCGAGCCGGGCGACCCTGCCGCCCTGGAGGCGCTGGCGGAGCAGTGGGGGCTGGGCGGAGCGCTTCAGCGGCTCCTGACCACCCTTCAGCACTGAGGTGTTAACTTAGGCATACCTAAGCTCGCATTTTCGAACCAGGGAGTACCTCGTGGCAGAGCGGCCGGCGCGGCAGGGACCCACGGCTCAGGGGGCGCAGGTCGTGCGCACCGAGCAGATCACCCCGCACATGGTCCGGGTGGTCCTCGGCGGCGAAGGGCTCGCGGACTTCGCCCTCTCCGGCTTCACCGACCACTACATCAAACTGTGCTTCGCGCCCGAGGGCGCCGACTACGCGCACCCGTTCGACATGGCCGCGATCCGGGAGGGATACCCGCGTGAGCTGTGGCCCACCACCCGTACGTACACGGTGCGCTCGTGGGACCCGGTCGCCCGGGAGATGGCCGTCGACTTCGTCGTGCACGGCGACGCGGGACTCGCGGGACCGTGGGCGCAGCGGGCCCGGGTGGGCGAGCAGGTGACCTTCCTCGGCCCCGGCGGCGGTTACGGTCCCGAGGCGTCGGCGGACTGGCACCTGCTGGTCGGCGACGAGAGCGCGCTGCCGGCGATCGCGGCGGCGCTGGAGCAGATGCCGTCGGGTGCGCTGGTGCACGCCTTCGTGGAGGTGTCGGACGCCTCCGAGGAGCAGAAGATCGTGACGCCCGACGGCGTGTCCGTGACCTGGCTGCACCGTGGCGACCGGCCCGTCGGCGAGCTGCTGACCGCCGCCGTGAAGGGGCTGGACTTCCCGGAGGGCGAGATCCAGGCCTTCGTGCACGGGGAGGCGGGCTTCGTGAAGGAGATCCGCCGGTATCTGCGCGTGGAGCGGCAGATCCCGCTGGCGCGGCTCTCGATCTCGGGTTACTGGCGTCTCGGCCAGAACGACGACGCCTGGCGTGCCGTCAAGCGTGAGTGGAACGAGCAGGTGGAGCGCGAGCAGGAGAGCGGCACGACCGCTCCGTAGCACCCGCCCCGACGTCGGCCGCCCCCTGCCGGGCCGCACCGGGCGACCCTGCCGAACGGACCACCGGGCCCTGTCCGCCGTAACGGGCCACCGGGCCCTGCCCGCCGTAACGGACCACCGGGCCCTGCCCGCCTTATCTGCGGCGGACAGGGCCCGCGCTTCGGGGGGCCCGACGCGTGGGCGGCCGCGGCGGGGCCGCCCACACACACCGCAACGCACCCGCCGGGCCGCACACCGGAGCCCGCCCGCACCGGGTCAGCCCATGGCGCCCGGCTCCGCACCGCACCCGCCGGGCGGCACACCGGGCCCGCGCCTGGGTCAGCCCGCAGGGCCCGGCTCCGCACCACCGCCCCCGGCCCCGGCGCCCCACTCCCCGCCCGCACCCTCTTCCGTGGCGCGGGAGTCCTCCCGATCGACCGGCCCCGAGAGGTTCTGCGGGGACTCGAAGCGGCGGAAGGACACATCGATGTGCGCCAGCCTCCGCAGCGCGCCGAACATCGCCTCGCCGAGGACGGTGCCCACGACGACGCTCTCGACCAGGTCCTCGCGGGCCACCCGCCGCTGTACGTAGTCGAGGTCGGCGCGGGCGAGCGGCTCGGCGGCATCCGCGTAGACGTCCAGCAGGCCGATGTATCCGCCGTGCCCGGCCCTGCGCAGCGCGGCCAGCACCCCCGCCAGTGATTCGGCGGCGGAACACCGCTCGTCGACGTGCCAGCCCCGCCGCAGCAGCAGCTCGGCCACCTCCTCCCGCGCCTCCTCCAGCTCCGGCCCCGCCTCCCCCCCGCCTGCCGGGGTGACGCCGTCCGCCGCGATGCCGAGGACCTTGTGCACCGGCTGTTCGGGGTCGTCCATGACCTCCAGGACCTCGCCGATACCGGCGAGCGAGAGGCCGCCCACATCCAGAAGCGCCCTGATCAGGCGCAGCCGACGCTCGTGCCCGGGGCCGTAGTGGGCCTGATTCGGGCTGGTCAGCTCCCCTGCGGGCAGCAGCCCTTCCCGTAGGTAGTACTTGATCGTCGGCACCGGGACCCCGGACCTGCGACTCAACTCACCGATGCGCACCGCGTGTTCGCCCTTTCGCCCTTGCCAGAAACCGACCTCATCATAGATAGTCCCTCTATCGGATAGCAGACAGTGCAGCTATCCACTGTTAATCGCATCAACACAGGGGGTCTCTCATGTCGTCATGGCGTTCCTGGCATCGCCCGTTAGTCGTCTTCTCCGCCGCGATGGCCGTCATGGCCCTCGTTTCCGCCGTCGGCCTCGTGGTCGACGACCGGGTCCTGGTGGGGGCGCCGATCTGGGCGAAGCCGTTCAAGTTCGCCGTGTCCTTCGCCGCGTACGGCCTGACCCTGGCCTGGATGCTGGCCCGTCTCACCCGGGGGCGGCGGACCGGTCGGTGGGCCGGGCACGTCGTCGCCCTGACGAGTCTGACCGAGATGGTGCTGATCACGGTGCAGGTCGTCCGGGGCCGACGCAGCCACTTCAATTTCGCGACCACGTTCGACGCGGTGCTGTGGGACGCGATGGGGGTGACCATCGTCGTCCTGTGGGCGGCCACTCTGGTGATAGCCGTCCTGCTGCTGCGCACCCGCCTCGCCGACCGGGCGACGGCCCTGGCCGTCCGGGGCGGGCTGCTGATCGCCCTGGCCGGTGCGGCCCTCGGTTTCCTGATGCCGCTGCCGAGCGAGAGCCAGCGGGCGGCGGGGAACCTCAACACCGCCGACATCGTCGGCGCGCACTCCGTGGGCGTACCGGACGGCGGCCCGGCCATGCCGCTGACCGGCTGGTCGACGACCGGCGGCGATCTGCGGGCCCCGCACTTCGTGGGCATGCACGCCCTCCAACTGCTGCCGCTCCTCGTGATCGTCCTGGTGCTCCTCGCGCCCCGCTTCGCCCCGCTGCGCGACGCCGGGGTGCGGCTGCGTCTCGTGCGGGTCGCCGTGGCCGGCTACGCGGCGCTCGTCGCGCTCATCACCTGGCAGGCGCTCCGGGGACAGCCGCTGATCCACCCGGACGGCGCCACGCTGGCCGCCGCCGGAGCCGTCCTCGCGGCGGTGGCGTGCGGAACCTGGAGCGCGCTGCGCACGGCCGCCCCGCACCACCCCTCCTCCAACACCGCCGACGACAGGGAGCCCGTGGCATGACCGGCGCACTGTTCGAGATCACGTTCTATCTGGCCGCCCCGTTCTGGCTGCTGATGATCTTCGCCCCCACCTGGTCCGGCACCGCCCGCGTCGCCGCCTCACCGCTGACCGTGCTGCCCGTGCTCGCCGTCTACGTCGTCATGGCCGTGCCGGTGTTCCCGGAGCTCTGGACGGCGGTGAGCAGCCCGGACATCGACGCGTTCCGTGATCTGACGGCGCTGGCCGGCGGCGCGGGGACCATCTGGGCGCAGGTGCTCGCCTGGGACCTGCTGCTCGGTCAGTGGATGTACCTCCAGAGCCGGAAGCTGGGGCTCTCGCCGCTGCTGATGGGGCCGCTGCTGGTCCTGACGATCCTGCTGTCGCCGTTCGGGCTGGTGATCTTCCTCGCCGTCCGCGCCGTCCGCCTGCGACGGCGCGAAACGCCCACCGGCTGAGTCGCGTCCTCCCGGGGCCCGGTCTGCGAAGATCGCGGGCATCCGACCAATCCGTACGGCCGTCGGCTCCGAATCACTGCCGGAAGCGACGATCGTCCCGGGAGGAAACCCGCGTGAAGGAAGCCGTACACATCAGTGGGGTGCCCTCGCCCGGCCCCGACCTCCAGGAGCTCCTGGTGCGGGTCGCGCGGGGCGACCAGGACGCGTTCGCCTCGGTGTACGACGCGGTGAGCGGGCCCGTGCTCGGCCTGGTGCGCAGCGTGCTCCGCGATCCGGCCCAGTCGGAGGAGGTGGCGCAGGAGGTGCTGGTGGAGGTGTGGCGCACCGCGCCCCGTTTCCGGGCGTCCCGGGGCAGCGCGATGAACTGGGTGCTGACCGTGGCCCACCACCGGGCCGTCGACCGGGTCCGCTCGGCGGAGGCCGCCGCCGCCCGGGAGCACAAGGCGGCGCTGCTGGACCGGACGCCCGCCTTCGACGAGGTGTCCGAACAGGTCGAGACCCGGTTGGAGAGAGAACAGGTACGGCGCTGTATGCGCACCCTGTCCGAGCTGCAACGCGAGTCGGTGACCCTGGCCTACTACCGGGGCCTGACCTACCGTGAGGTCTCCGAGCTGCTCGCCGTGCCGCTGGGCACCATCAAGACACGACTCCGCGACGGCCTCATCCGCCTGCGCGACTGCCTGGGGGTGAGCGCATGAGCACGGCCGAACTGCACACGCTGACCGGTGCCTATGCCCTGCACGCACTGCCGGACTCCGAACGGCAGGCGTTCGAGCGGCACCTGGAGGACTGCGAGGCCTGCACCCAGGAGGTGCGGGAGCTGTCGGCCACCGCCGCCCGGCTCGGCCTCGCCGTCGCCGAGACCCCGCCGCGCGAGCTGCGCGACCGGGTGCTGCGGGAGATCACGACCGTACGCCAGGAGGCTCCGGCGCCCGGCAGACGGGCACGGACCGGCGGGGGCGGACGCACCGGCCGGTGGTACTCCTACGCGCTCGCCGCCTGCGTCGCCGCGGCCGCCGCGTTCGGCGGGGTCGCGGTCTGGCAGAACCAGGTGGCGCAGGACGCGCGGCAGGAGGCGAACCAGGCGCAGCGGCAGAACGAGCAGCTGGCCCAGGTGCTCTCGGCCCCAGACGCGAAGACCACGTCGAGTGAGCTGACGGGCGGCGCACACGGCACCGTCGTCGTCTCGCGGAGCCAGAACCGTGCCGTGTTCCTGGCCTCGGGGATGGACCGGCCGCCGAGCGGCAAGGTCTACCAGCTCTGGTTCAACGACGAGGGCACGATGCGCCCGGCCGGTCTGATGGATCCGCAGGCGAGCGACGACGCGGTCCTGCTGGACGGGCCGGTGGACCGGGCGTCCGGGATGGGCATCACGGTCGAACCCGCCGGAGGCTCCGACGAACCGACCTCGTCCCCGGTGGCGTTGATGAACTTCCCGACAGCCTGACCGCTCACCTGCCCACTCACCCACGAACCATGCAAGGGAGCGTCCGTTCCATGAGTGTCGCGGTGGTGCTGTTCACCTCCGATCTGCGGCTGCACGACAACCCGGTGCTGCGTGCCGCCCTGCGGGACGCGGACGAGGTCGTCCCGTTGTTCGTCCGGGACGACGCCGTCCACCGCGCCGGGTTCGACGCGCCCAACCGGCTGGCGTTCCTCGCCGACTGTCTGGCCGCCCTGGACACCGGACTCCGCCACCGGGGCGGCCGGCTGGTCGTCCGCCGGGGCGAGGTGGCCGAGGCGGTGAGGCGGGTGGCCGAGGAGACCGGGGCGGCCGCCGTGCACGTCGCCGCCGGGGTCAGCGGGTACGCGACGCGGCGCGAGCAACGGATCCGGGAGGCCCTGACGGGCACCGGCGGCGAGCTGCGCGTCCATGACGCGGTGGTCACCGCGCTCGCTCCGGGCCGGGTGGTCCCGACGGGCGGCAAGGACCACTTCGCGGTGTTCACCCCGTACTTCCGCCGTTGGGAGGCGGAGGGAGTACGGGGCACACTGACCGCTCCCCGCTCGGTGCGGGTGCCGGACGGTGTGGCGAGCGACCCGCTCCCGGACCGGGAAACCGTCGAGAACCTCTCCCCCGGCCTCGCCCGGGGCGGCGAGGAGGCGGGCCGCAAGCTGGTGACGGCCTGGCTGAACGGGCCGATGGCCGACTACGAGGACGGCCACGACGACCTGGCCGGCGACGCGACGTCCCGGCTCTCCCCTCATCTCCACTTCGGTACGGTCTCCGCCGCCGAACTGGTCCACCGCGCCCGGGAGAAGGGCGGGCCCGGCGGCGAGGCGTTCGTGCGGCAACTGGCCTGGCGCGACTTCCACCACCAGGTCCTCGCGGCCCGCCCCGACGCCTCCTGGTCCGACTACCGGCCGCGCCGGGACCGCTGGCGCTCCGACGAGGACGAGATCGACGCCTGGAAGTCCGGGCGTACGGGATATCCGCTGGTGGACGCGGCGATGCGGCAGCTCGCGCACGAGGGCTGGATGCACAACCGGGGCCGGATGCTGGCCGCGAGTTTCCTCACCAAGACGCTGTACGTGGACTGGCGGGTGGGCGCCCGGCATTTCCTGGACCTGCTGGTCGACGGCGACCTGGCGAACAACCAGCTCAACTGGCAGTGGGTGGCGGGCACCGGCACGGACACCCGGCCCAACCGGGTGCTCAACCCGGTGATCCAGGGCAAGCGCTTCGATCCGCGCGGCGCCTACGCACGGCGCTGGGTGCCGGAGCTGGCGGAGCTGGAGGGGGCCGCGATCCACGAGCCCTGGAAGCTTCAGGGCCTGGACCGGGCGGGCCTGGACTACCCGGACCCGGTGGTGGACCTGGCCGAGGCCCGGGCCCGCTTCGAACGCGCCCGGGGCCTGGACTGACCGGACGACGGCCACGACGCGAAGAGGCCCGTCCCGCGGAGACGCGGGACGGGCCTCTTCGGCTGTCAGACCCGGCCCGGGGAGACGCGGGACAGGCCTCTTCGGCTGTCAGACCCGGCGCGGCGGCCGGGGGAAGAAGCCGCTCGTCCGCGCCACGTAGGCGTCGAACCCGGGGCGATCGGCCATATGGCGCTCCAGCAGGGCCGCGCCGCTGCCCTTGGTCAGCAGGAAGCTCATCACCAGCGGGGCGACGACGGTGGCGGCAGCGGCGGCGGGGGCCTGGCAGACGAAGAGGAAGAGGCCCCACCAGACGCAGAAGTCACCGAAGTAGTTCGGGTGGCGGGTCCAGGACCAGAGCCCCCGGTCCATGATCTTCCCCTGGTTGGCGGGGTCGGCCTTGAACCGGGCGAGCTGCGCGTCGCCGATCGCCTCGAAGGCGAGGCCGACCGCCCACAGGAGTGCCCCCGCCCAGGCCCACCAGGCGAGCGGCGCGGTGAGGTAGTGCGCGGCCTGCACCGGGAGCGAGACCAGCCAGACCAGCGCCCCCTGGAGGAGATACACCTTGCGCAGGGCGTACAGGTTCGGGTTGCCGGGGGCCTTGGCCAGCATCTTCGCGTAGCGCGGGTCCTCCCCGTGGCCCCTTCCGCGCCGGCCGATGTGGAGGGCCAAGCGCAGCCCCCAGATGACGGTCAGCGCGGTGACCAGGAGCCGCCGGCCGTCGTCGCCGTCGCCCGCCGACAGGCCGTAGGAGACCAGGGCGACCGCGGCGAAGCCGATGCCCCAGGCGATGTCGACGATCCGGTGCACGCCCTTCTTCAGGGCGATGGCGAAGGTGACGAGCATGACGCCGAGCGCGGCGACGGCCGCGCCCGCGAGGCCGCTCGCGAACGCGGACCAGGCGAAGCCGCTCATGAGCTCTCCTCCGGGGCGGCCGGCGCGTACCAGTCGCGCCGAGTGGGCGGCATCGCGGCGGAGCCGACCGGGTCGGGCCGTACGGAGAGGATCTGGTCGACGCCCATCCGGCGTTCCTCGAACGCGAGCGCGCCGCCGACGAGGTAGAGCCGCCACACCCGCGCGGTCTCCTCCCCCACCAGCGCGACGAACTCCGCCCACCGCTCCTCCAGGGTGCGCCGCCAGGCCTCCACCGTCCACACGTAGTGCTCGCGCAGCGATTCGACGTCACGCACCTCGAGACCGGCGCCCTCCAGCAGGGCGACGGTCTCACCGAGCGGCCGCATGTGCATGTCGGGGGCGATGTACGACTCGATGAACGCGCCGCCGCCCGGCGCGGTCGTCCCCCGGGACATCTGCTGGACCAGGGCCCGTCCCTTCGGCCGCAGCGCGTCGTGCAGGATCGCGGTGAACGCCGGGTACTCGGCGTCCCCGACGTGCTCGCCCATCTCGATGGTGGACACCGCGTCGTACGCGCCCCGGGTCTCCGGCCGCCCCGCGATGTCCCGGTAGTCGATGTTCAGCACCTCGACGCGATCGTCGAGGCCGCGCGCGGTGACCTGCTCCCGTACGTACGCGGCCTGTTCGGCGGCGAGGGTGACGGCGGTGACGCGGACGCCGTGGCGCTCGGCCGCGTACAGGGTCAGCGAACCCCAGCCGCAGCCGATGTCCAGCAGCCGTGCGCCGGGCCGCAGTCCGAGCTTGCGGCAGATCAGCTCCAGCTTGTCGCGCTGCGCGTCGGCCGGGCCGTAGCCGGGTGCGTCGCTGGTCCAGTATCCGCAGGAGTACGCCATCGTCTCGTCGAGGAGGAGCGCGTAGAAGGCGTTGGACAGGTCGTAGTGGTGGCTGATCGCCGCCCGGTCCCGGGCCTTGCTGTGCAGGGCCCCGCGCAGTCCGGCGCGGGCGGCGGGCACCGGTGGCCGGGGACCGACCGCGCCGAGCCGCAGGGCGAGGCCCGCCGCCCTGAGCCGGTCGGCGAGGGCGGGCGCGGGCGCGGTCAGGCCGCGGTCGCGAGCGGCGCGGCGCATGGCGCGCAGCCCGTCGCCGAGATCGGTGTCGAGGTCGATGTCGCCGGTGATGTAGGCCTCGGCGAGGCCGAGTTCGCCCGGCTCCCACAGCAGGCGGCGCAGCGCTCTGCGGGTCCGAACATGGACGGTGGGAGCGTCCCTGGGCCCGGTCTCGCTGCCGTCCCACATCCGTACCCGGACCGGCGGCGGGCCGCCGAGGAACCGCTCGATCAGCGGTTCGACGCGCTGGGCGGCCCCGGTCGGGGTGCGCCGGGCGGGGGGTTGGGGGGCGGTGGTGGTCACGCGGTCTCCTCGCGGGTCAGAAGCAGCTGCTGCACATCGAGATAGCCGGAGCGGAAGCCCGCTTCGGAGTAGGCGAGGTAGAAGGTCCACATCCGGCGGAAGACGGCGTCGAAGCCGAGGGCGTCGACCTCGGCCGCCCGCTCGGTGAACCTCTCCCGCCACAGCCGGAGCGTCTCGGCGTAGTGCGCGCCGAAGCGGATGCGCTGCGTGGTGCGCAGGCGGGTGTGGCCGGTGGTGATCCGCTCCACGGCTTCGGTGGAGGGCAGGAGTCCGCCGGGGAAGATGTACTTCTGGATCCAGGTGTACGTGGAGCGGCTGGCGCGCAGCCGGTCGTCGGGCATCGTGATGGCCTGGAGGGCGATCCGGCCGCCGGGCGCGAGCAGCCGGTCCAGGGTCTCGAAGTAGACCGGCCAGAACTCCTCGCCGACCGCCTCGACCATCTCCACGCTGACGATGGCGTCGTAGTCGCCGGTGACCTGGCGGTAGTCGCTCAGCCGCACCTCGACGCGGTCCGCGTACCCGGCGTCGCGGATCCGGGCGCGGGCCAGTTCGCGCTGTTCGGCGGAGAGGGTGACGGTGACGACCCGGGCGCCGCGGGCGGCCGCGCGGACGGCCAGTTCGCCCCAGCCGGTGCCGATCTCCAGGAGGCGGGTGCCCTCGGTGACCCCGGCGGCATCGAGCAGCCGGTCGATCTTGCGGTGCTGGGCGGCGGGCAGCAGGTCGTGTTCGGCGGGGAAGCCGCGGAACACGGCGGAGGAGTAGGAGAGCGTCTCGTCGAGGAAGAGGGCGAACAGCTCGTTGGACAGGTCGTAGTGGTGGCTGATGTTGTCCCGGGAGCCTTCGGGGGTGTTCAGCTGGGCGGCGGGCCTGCGCAGCGCCCAGACGCCGCGCAGGCGTTGCAGCGGCCGGGGGACGAGGTCGGCGGCGTGGTCGGCCAGCACGGTCAGCACGCCGACCAGGTCGGGCGCGTCCCACTCCCCCGCCATGTAGGACTCGCCGAAGCCGATGAGTCCGCTCGCGCCGATCCGCCGGAAGAAGGCGTCGGGGTCGCGGATGTCCATGAGCGGCCCGCCGAGGCCTATGGCGTCCCTGCCCGCGAGCCGGGCGCGCAGGGGGAGCCGGCCGAGCGCGTGGCGGACGATGCGCTCGGCGACGGCGGTCCGGGCGCGGGAGGCCCGGGGCTGCTCGATGATGTCGGGCCAGCGTTGCGGGTCGGTCCCGGGGGTGTGCTCTGCCGGCGGCGCGGAGGTGGGCGCGGTCACTGCATGCCTTCCTGTGGGCGGTGCGGGGGACGGGGCTGCACGGGAAGCCCGCGCAGATAGAGCCGGATGCCGTGCAGGCGGATCGCGGCGGAGACGAGGAGGGTGGACAGCGGGTGGCGCAGGGCGAGGCGCACCAACTCCCGGGGGCCGGCTGGCCGCCGGTCGCCCCGTACGGTCGCGGTGAACGGGCGGGCCCCGTCGCGCTCCAGATGGATGCTCAGGTCGAGCTGGGGCCCGGGCTCGGGCAGCCGCATCCGGTAGCCGCCGTCCACGGGGAAGAACGGCGAGACGTAGAACTCCTTGTCGGCCACGGCCCGGTCGCCCCCGTCGGGGCGCAGGAGGTAGCCGTGCCGTCCGCCGTACGTGTTGTGCACCTCGGCGACGACGCAGAGAGGGCTCCCGTCGGCCCGGTGGCACCAGTAGACGGTGATCGGGTTGAAGACGTGTCCGAACACCCGGGCCTGGGTGAGCATGGTGACGGTGCCCTCGCCCAGCTCCACGCCCCGCGCCCGCAGGAAGCGCTCCAGCCCGGCCCGGATGGTGGGGGCGGTGCCGCCGAAGTGGTCGCGGGGGTCGAACCGGGCCAGCGGTCGCAGGAGGCGGGGCAGCCGGGGCGGCCGGTCGGGGTCGATGAGCCAGAGATACGTACGGTGCCGGAACGCGTACCTCGTCGGCCGGTTCCGTACGTGCGTGATCGTGCACGGATAGAGGGCGTTCACCACCTCACCCCCAGGGCCGCCGCGGCCTCGGCCCCCGAACGGCAGCCGTCCTCGTGGAACCCCCAGCCGTGGTACGCCCCCGCGTAGGCGGTGACGGGACCGGAGAGGGCGGGCAGGCGGCCCTGCGCGGCGACGGACTCGGGTGTGTAGACGGGGTGCTCGTAGACCATGCGGGCGCGTACGGAGGCGGGGTCGACGCGGTCGGAGCCGTTCAGCGTGACGACGAAGGTCTCGGGCGCGTCGAGCCGCTGGAGCCGGTTCATGTCGTAGCTGACGGTGACGCGGTCGGCGTCGGCGGCGCACGAGGGCATCAGGTAGTTCCAGGAGGCCCTGGCCCCCCGGGCGCGCGGCAGCAACGCGGTGTCGGTGTGCAGCAGGGTCGGGTTACGGGAGTACCGGAACGCGCCGAGCGTGCCGCGCTCGGCGTCGGTCGGGTCGGTGAGCAGCCGCAGCGCCTGGTCGGGGTGGGTGGCGATGACGACGGAGTCGTACGGGGTTCTCGTGCCGTCCTCCGTGGTGATCTCGACGCCGTCCGCGTGCCGGGTGATGGCGCGTACCGGGGTCGAGATGTGCACGGCGGTGAGCTGCTTGACGAGGAGGTCGACGTAGGCGCGCGAGCCGCCGGTGACGGTGCGCCAGACCGGGGAGCCGCCGACGGCGAGCATGCCGTGGTGGGCGAGGAAGCGGAAGAGATAGCGGGCCGGGTAGCACAGGGCGGTGACCGGGTCGCAGGACCAGACGGCGGAGACCATGGGCGTGAGGAAGTGGGCGTGGAAGTAGGGCGAGAAGCGCCCGCGCCGGGCGAACTCCCCCAGCGTCATCCCGCTCGTGCCACCCGTCTCGCCCGTCCCGCTCTCCGGCAGTTCCAGGAGGGCCCGGGCCGCGCGGTGGAAGCGCGGCACCTCGGCGAGCATCCGCAGATAGGGGCCCCGCACGGCGGAGCGCGGCTGCGCGAAGAGCCCGGCCGGGCCACGCGCCCCGGCGTACTCGAGGCCGCATCCCTCGCACCGTACGGACATCGACATCTCGGACTCCTGGGTGGCGGCGCCCAGTTCGTCGAAGAGCCGCAGCAGGTGGGGGTAGGTCCGGCGGTTGTGCACGATGAACCCGGAGTCCACGCGGTGCACCCGGCCGTCGGACGCGGTCAGGTCATGCGTGTGGGCGTGGCCTCCGACGCGGTCCTCCGCCTCGTACAGCGTCACCTCGTGGGCGTTCCGGAGAACGTGGGCGGCGGTCAGTCCCGCCACTCCGGACCCGACCACGGCCGTCCGCCGTCGTTCCCCTGCCATTCCGGCTCCCTCCGGTCCCTCAGCACACAGGTCGGAGCACTGCTCGGGTGCTCCTCACCGTGCATTCGTGGCGGGTGGCCGGATGGATTGGTCGATCAGTGGATCTACTCCGAACGGGTGAATGAGGGTTCCGGACCAATCCGCCGGCCGACCGGCGTCGAACCCCTTGTGTGAGAGCAGACCGGAACGACGCGCGGCCGGCCGGGGCACTTCCGCCCCGCCGGTCCCGCCGGCCGCACGCCCCACTCCCCTTTTCTCTTCTCTTTCTCTCTCCGCACCAGACCTTCGATCCAGGAGAAACGCCATGAACACGCTCCTCTTCCGCCGCGCAGCCGTCGCCGTCTCCGCAGCGGCCGTGCTGCCGCTCGCCCTGACCGCCTGCTCGTCGGACGACTCCTCCAAGGACTCGGCGGCAGGCTCGACGCCCAGCTCGTCCGCCCCGGCGAGCCCCTCGGCCGATGACTCGGCGACCATGGACGAGCCGTTCGGTCCGGCCTGTTCGTCGGTGCCGACGGAGGGCGCGGGCTCGTTCGACGGCATGGCGAAGGACCCGGTCGCCACGGCCGCCTCGAACAACGAGGAGCTGTCGACGCTGGTGGCCGCCGTGAAGCAGGCAGGCCTGGTCGACACGCTCAACAACGCGGAGAACATCACGGTGTTCGCCCCGACCAACGACGCCTTCGCCAAGATCCCGAAGGCCGACCTGGACGCACTGCTGGCGAACAAGGCCGAGCTCACCAAGGTCCTCACCTACCACGTGGTGGGCGAGAAGCTGACGCCCCAGCAGCTGGAGAAGGGCTCCTTCGACACGCTGGAGAAGAGCAAGCTGACCACGGCCGGCTCGGGCGTCGAGTACACCGTGAACGACGCGTCGAAGGTCGTCTGCGGCAACGTCCCGACCGCCAACGCCACGGTCTACATCGTCGACTCGGTCCTGATGCCCCCGAAGTAGCCCCCCCACCGACCCCCACGGACGAGGGGCGGGGAGCCGCGGTGTACCGCGGCTCCCCGCCCCTCGTCGTGCGCAGGCGCTGCCCTAGCCTGACCGGATGACACACCGTGACCCCCTGGGCCGTGGCGACCGCGTGGCCGGAGCCGTGGTCGGGTCCGCCGCCGGGGACGCGCTCGGCGCCCCGTTCGAGTTCGGCCCCGCCGGCGTGTTCACGGCCCGCTTCCCGGACGGCGTCGGGGCGCTGTGCGGGGGCGGCGGCTGGGACCCGGGCGAGGCGACGGACGACACGCAGATGGCCGTGCTGGTCGGGGAGTCGCTGCTGGAGCGAGGCGGCCTGGACCTGCCGGACGTGTTCGACCGGTTCCGGAGGTGGGCCGCGGGCGGGCCGAAGGACATCGGCCTCCAGACCGAGGACGTGCTGACCAACGGCGAACCCTGGGACCTGGCGGCGGCCCTGCACTTCCAGCTCAACGGGCGGGCCGCGGGCAACGGTTCGCTGATGCGGGCGACCACATCGGCGGTGTACTTCGCACGTTCCGGCCGCCCGGGGACGATGGAGGCGGCCCGCCGGATCGCGGCGCTGACCCACGGCGACCGGGCGGCCTGGGAGGGCACCGCCGTCCTCCACGAACTGATCCGGGTCGCGCTGGCAGGCGAGGACCCGCTCGCCGCCCTCCCCGCGACGCTGGCCGAGGTCCACGCCGACCACCGGGCCCGCTGGGCGACGGTACTGGCCCCCGACTGGCACCCGGGCCTGGCGACCGAGTTCAACGGCGCGGTGTGGCCCTGCCTGGGCACGGCGCTCTGGGCGCTGCGCACGACGGACACCTTCGAGCGGTCCCTGGCGGCCGCCGTCGACGTGGGCGGGGACACCGACACGGTGGCAGCCGTGACGGGTGGCCTGGCGGGAGCGGTGTACGGCATCGGAACGATCCCCGACCGCTGGACCGAGCCCCTGCACGTACCGCTGCCCGGCTACGGGAACCGCCGGCTGACCGCGGGGGACCTTCGCACCCTGGCCGGTCGCCTCGACTCCGAAGGGCCTCGGAGCACCTGAGAATCCCCACCAACAACATCGCCCGAAAAATACACATAAACGCCAGATAAGAGCACTATGGGGATGAGGGTGCCTGCCGCATCTCTTCGCTACGGCGGCGGGGCCCGCACGACGAAGGAGACGAAATCTCATGAGCAACGTCTCACACGCGAGGAGTGACCTATCGGGCCACCCCGATGCCTCGGAAATGCGTGCGCGGTACGACCGGGTGATGGGTGGTCGCGATGTGGCGCTGGTGGACGCGCCGGTGTTCCTCGTCGGCCTCTACTGCGCCGTTTCCCCGTGGGTGCTCCACTTCACGGCCAGCCAGCCGGCCCTGGTCACGCACAACCTGGTGATGGGCATCGCCATCGCGGTACTGGCTCTCGGCTTCACGGTGATGCCGGAGCGCATGTACGGCCTGAGCTGGGCGATCTGCGCCATGGGTGCGTGGATCATCGTGTCGAGCTGGGTGGTGGGCAGCAGCCCGGACGCCGGGATCGTGATCAACAACATCATCGTCGGCGGCTTGACCGTACTGCTGGGCATGGTCTGCGCGGGAGCAGCCGCCAAAACCCGCAGCACCTGACCCGGACGCGCCCCGAAAGCCCCCGCCCCTCTTCGATCCCGCTCAAGCCCCTCCGGCGGCCGTACTCCAGCCCCTCCGGCGCTTGAGGAGCGGGGGCCGGGGCAGAGCCAGCCACCCTCCCAGCCCCTCCGGCGCTTGAGGAGCGGGGCCCGGGGCAGAGCCCCGGTTTCGGGAAGGGGCGGGTAGGGGAACAAGCCCGCCGCAGGCGCACCCGCACGACCTGCCCCACCCCGCCCGCGCGCCGCGCCCAGCACCGGCGTCAGCCGACAGAGCTGTAAGCCACGACCCCCCGCAACACCGCGTCCACCGCCTTGCGCGCGTTCTTCGCCACGGGACTCGCCCCCTCCCCCGCATCGCGAGGAGCCGCCGCGGCCACCTGCCCCAGCACGTCGATCACCTGCTTGCACCACCGCACGAAGTCCCCCGCCGGCATCTCCGCCTCGCGCAGCACCTCGTCCAGCGTCCGGCCGGAGGCCCACATGTAGACCGCCCAGGCGAAGCCGAGATCGGGTTCACGCTGCCCGACCCCTTCCGTCTGGTTGATCTTGAAGTCCTCCTCCAGGGCGTCCAGCCGCCCCCAGATCCGCACCATCTCGCCCATGGCGAGCTTGGCGGGACCGGACGGCAGCTTCGGCGCGACGGCGTCGTCGGCCTGCCGCGCCTCGTACACCAACGCCGATACGCAAGCCGCCAGTTCAGCGGGGTTGAGCCCTTCCCAGACGCCCTCCCGAAGGCACTCGCTGGCGAGCAGATCCAGCTCCCCGTACAGCCGGGCCAGCCGCCGCCCGTTCGCGGTGACCTCGTTGCCCCGGAGGTAGTCCAGCTCGGTGAGGAGCGCGACGATCCGGTCGAAGGTCCGGGCGATCGTGTTCGTCCGCCCCTCGATCCGCTTCTCCAGATGCCGGGTGTCCCGCTGCAGCCGGTGGTAGCGCTCGGCCCACCGCGCGTGGTCCTCCCGCTCGTCGCACCCGTGGCAGGGGTGGGCGCGCAGCTCGGTCCGCAGCCGGGCGATCTCGCGGTCGTCGGCGGCCGGCGCCCGCCCCTTGCGGTGCCGGTCGGGCACGACGTGCCCGGCCTTCGTCCGCAGCGCGGAGGCCAGATCACGCCGGGACTGCGGCGAGCGCGGGTTGAACGACTTCGGGACGCGCATCCGGTCCAGCGCCTCCACCGGCACCGGGAAGTCCATCGAGGCCAGCCGCTTGACCTGGCGCTCGGCGGTCAGCACCAGCGGACGCGGCCCGTCATGGTGGTCGAACCCGCGGTGCCCGTTGGCCCGCCCGGCAGGAAGCCCCGGGTCCAGCACGAGGGCGAGCCCCGCGAACTTCCCCGTCGGCACGTGGATGACGTCCCCGGCCTTCAGCTTCTCCAGCGAGGAGGCCGCCGCCGCTCGGCGTTGCGCCGCGCCCTGCTTGGCCAGCTCCGTCTCGCGGTCCTTGAGGTCGCGCCGCAGGCGCGCGTACTCCTCGAAGTCACCGAGGTGGCAGGTCATGCCCTCCTGGTAGCCCTCCAGGCCCTCCTCGTTCCGCTGCACCTGACGCGAGATCCCCACGACGGACTTGTCCGCCTGGAACTGGGCGAACGAGGTCTCCAGCAGCTCCCGCGAGCGGTGCCGCCCGAACTGCTGCACCAGGTTGACCGCCATGTTGTACGAGGGGCGGAAGCTGGAGCGCAGCGGATAGGTGCGGGTGCCCGCGAGGCCGGCCAGCGCCGTCGGGTCCATGCCGCGCTGCCACAGGACCACCGCGTGGCCCTCGACGTCGATGCCGCGGCGCCCGGCCCGGCCGGTGAGCTGGGTGTACTCACCGGGGGTGATGTCGGCATGCTGCTCGCCGTTCCACTTGACGAGCTTCTCCAGGACCACGGAACGCGCGGGCATGTTGATGCCGAGCGCCAGCGTCTCCGTGGCGAAGACGGCCTTCACCAGCCCCCGTACGAACAGCTCCTCGACGACCTCCTTGAAGGTCGGCAGCATGCCCGCGTGGTGCGCGGCGATGCCCCGCTCCAGACCTTCGAGCCACTCGTAGTAGCCCAGGACGTGCAGGTCCTCGCCGGGGATGGACGCGGTCCGCTCCTCGACGATCTCCCGGACCAATCGGCGCTTGTCCTCGTCGTTGAGCCGCAGACCGGCGTACAGGCACTGCTGGACCGCGGCCTCGCAGCCGGCCCGGCTGAAGATGAAGGTGATGGCGGGGAGCAGGCCCTCGTTGTCCAGCCGGTCGATGACCTCGGGCCGGCCGGGCGTCCAGATCCGGCCGCGCTGACGCCTCTCGCGCTCACGGTCGGCCTCGCGCACCATCTTGCCCCGGCGGCGGTCGCGGGGGTTGTAGACGTTCTGGCTCTCCTGCCGGGCGAGACGGACCAGGTCGGGGTTGACCTCACGCCGTCCGGCGCCCCGGCCGCCGTGGTCGGTCGCCTCCTCGAAGAGGTCGTACATCTTGCGTCCGGCCATCACGTGCTGCCAGAGCGGCACCGGGCGGTGCTCGGAGACGATCACCTCGGTGTCGCCGCGCACGGTGTCCAGCCAGTCGCCGAACTCCTCCGCGTTGGAGACGGTCGCCGACAGGGAGACCAGCGTCACCGACTCGGGGAGGTGAATGATCACTTCCTCCCACACCGCGCCGCGGAAGCGGTCGGAGAGGTAGTGCACCTCGTCCATGACCACATAGCCGAGGCCGGACAGCGACTGGGAGCCCGCGTACAGCATGTTCCGCAGGACCTCGGTGGTCATCACGACCACCGGCGCCTCGGAGTTGACGCTGTTGTCACCGGTCAGCAGACCGACCTTGTCGGCACCGTAGCGCTTGACCAGATCGGCGAACTTCTGGTTGGAGAGCGCCTTGATCGGTGTGGTGTAGAAGCACTTGCGGCCCTGCTCCAGGGCCAGATGCACGGCGAACTCGCCGACGATCGTCTTGCCCGACCCGGTGGGGGCCGCGACCAGCACCCCCTTGCCCGCCTCCAGGGCCTGGCAGGCCTCGATCTGGAACGGGTCCAGACCGAACTCGTACATCTCGCGGAAGGGCCCGAGGGCCGTGGCCATCTCGGCCGCACGGTCCCGAGAAGCCTGGTATCGCTCAGCTGGTGAGAGGTCCTCTGTCATCTTGGCTACGAGCCTACCCGCCACCTCTGACACTCAGCGCGACCTTTAATACCGTTGGTCGTCTGCTCGTCCGGGCCGGACCGGCGCCTGCTCAGCCCCCGGTGAGCACCCGCACGGCACCCGGTACGCAGGTGGCGGTGAGCGGCAGCGGGCCCAGCGGTTCACCGTCCGCGTACGCCGTGACCCCGGCCGCCGCCAGCTCGATCGAGGAGGCCCGGTGCACGGTGACGGCGGGGTGGCCGAGGTGCGTGCCCCGGTAGACCTTCGGGAAGACCTTGAGGAGCGTGGTGCGGGTGCACCGTCCCACCACGGTCACGTCGAAGAGCCCGTCGTCCATCTCGGCTTCGGCGCAGATACGCATGCCCCCGCCGTACGTGGTTCCGTTGCCGACCGCGATGAGGGTGGCCTCGATCTCGGCGGCCTCTCCCCCGTCGAGCCGGATCCGGTACGGGATCGGCCGGAAGGCGGCCAGTTCGGCGAGGATCGCGAGGTCGTACTTGAACCGGCCGCCGACGAACCGCATCCGGTTGCCCCGGTCGTTGACCCGGGAGTCGAAGCCGGAGGCGAGGACCGAGCCGAACCAGCGTTCCCCGACCCGCCCGAGGTCGATGTCGCGGTGACCGCCCTCCTTGAGCGCCCGCGCGGCCAGCCGTCCGGCGGCTGCCGGGTCACGTATCGGCAGCCCCAGCGCCCGGGCGAAGTCGTTGCCGGTGCCGACGGCGACGACGCCGAGCGGGGTGGCGGTCCCGGCGACGGCCTGGAGGGCGAGGGACATCAGCCCGTCCCCGCCCACGGCTATCAGCGCCCCGGTCCCCGCCGCGACGGCGCGGCGAGCCCGACGCAGGGCGTCGTCGGCGTCCTGGCCCAGCACCGTACGGACGGAGAATCCGGCGTCCCGCAACGCGGAAGCGGCCGGCTGCGCGGCGTGCGCGCCCCGGCCGCGTCCTGCGGTGGGATTGACGAAGAGGGTGATCTCGCTGGTCACCCTTCCGGACCCTACAAGGTCAGGTGATGTCGTCGTAACCGTTCACCCGGTGTGATCCGGGACCGTCCGCCTCACCGGACGCCTGCCCCGGGAGTGCGGGTCGAGAGCCGGAGACACGCTCCACGCTCCCGACGGGCTCGGGCGTCAGATCGAGATCCGATGCCTCGTCGTCACCGAGCTCGGCGTCGGGGTTCTTGCGGTTGCGCCGCTTGTCGTTCAGCAGGGAGAAGCCGACGGCGATGAAGTAGAGGACCGCGAGCGGGCCGGCGAGAAGCAGCATCGAGACCGGTTCGCCACCCGGGGTCGCGATCGCCGCGAAACCGGTGAGGCCCACGATCATCCCGCGCCACCAGCCGAGCATCCGCTTCCCGGAGACGACACCGGTCATGTTCAGCGCGATGAGGAGCAGCGGCAGCTCGAAGGCGAGGCCGAAGACGATCACCATGCGGACCAGCAGATCCAGATAGCTGTCGAGCTCGATCTGGTTCTGCACGTTCTCGGGGCTGAACCCGAGCATGATCTCGGCGGTCTGCGGCAGGATCGCGTACGCGAGGTAGCCGCCGGAGAGGAAGAGCGGCGCGCCCACGATGGCGAAGGCATAGGCGTAGCGCTTCTCGCCCTGGTGCAGTCCTGGGGCCACGAAGGCCCACAGCTGGTACAGCCAGACCGGGGTGGCCAACAGGACGCCGGACATCAGGGCGACCTTGAGGGCGTTGGTGAACGGCGCCAGCAGGGTGTTGGTCTTCAGCAGCGCGCAGGGCTTGCCGTTGACGGCGACGACGACGCCGTCCTTGCACCCGACGGATTCGAGCAGGGGACGGAGAAGGAAGTCGTAGATCTCCTTCTGGAAGAACGCTGCCACGATCGTCACCACGACGATCGCCAGCACGGCCTTCAGCAGCCGGTTACGCAGCTCACGCAGGTGATCGAGGAGAGGCATCCGCCCCTCGTCGTCCTTCTCCTGCTTGCGGGCAGACTTGAGCAACCCACTTCCCTCGTCTCGTGCGGCGGCTGTCGGCGGAGCGCGTCAGCTGTCAGCTCTGGGTGGTGGGCTTGGCCTCGCTGACCGGACGGGAGCTGGTGACATCTCCCGGAGCGGCCTGGATGGTGCGCGCGGTGGTGGACTGCGGGGGCTTCGGGTCCTCGACGGTCTCCGTCGTGGGCGCCGCGGTCGGCGCGTCGTCCTTCTTCATGGCCTTGGCCTCGCTCTTGAGGATGCGGGCCGACTTGCCGAGCGAGCGCGCCATGTCGGGAAGCTTCTTGGCACCGAAGAGCAGCAGGATGACAGCGATGATCAGAACGATCTCGAGGGGCTTCAGATTGCCGATCATGTGCGACTTCCTTCTCACTGAGGCGGCTGGAGGGTGGGCTCGCTACCCGTTCGACCGGGCATACGTCCGATCGTTGCGCTTGGCAGCGATCGTAACCCGCAGGGGTAAACGCGAGGCAATGCCCGCGCGTACTCCTGCTTGCGACCCGCACCTCCCTAGCCTGGGCCGACCCATGCAGCGTACCCCCCGGTGCGGGCGAACATCAGGCCTCAGGGACCGTTATCGCAGGCCTTCGCCGGTGGTCGCGAGGCGGGTGGCCGCCCGTTCGAGGTCCTCGGACGCCCGGTTGATCCGCTCCGTGGTGACCGTGACCTGTCGGCCGAGACGCTGGGCCTCGACGAAGACCTTGATGCCCAGGACGCCGAGCACGGCGATGCCCAGGAATCCGAGGGCGATGGCGAGCATGGGCCAGAACATACGGCGGTCCCTCTTCCTACGGGGCTTCCTACAGGACTTCCTACGGGGCTTTTGACGAGCGCGGCGGTCGGGTCGCTACAGGGCGGTGTGCAGGCGCAGCGTCCGTACGCCGCCGCCGGTGAGCAGTTCGATGATGCGCTCCCCGGCGGGCTTGCGGACCGAGGCGCCGCACTCGGGGCAGGTGAAGGTGTAGAAGGTGGTGCGGCTGGTGGCGCCGATCGCGAGGCGCAGTGCCGCGGCGGCCAGCTCGAAGCTCCCGCGGCAGTCGGGGCAGGCGGCCCGGAAGCGTACGGCGGCGGGTACGGGCACCGGGACGGGCCCGGCGCCGGGCAGGGGCGCCGGGCGGATCCCGGGGGTGGTGGCCGGGAACAGGGGCGTCCGGTTCATCGTCGTCTCCCCTCCTCGGGTCTCAGACCGCGTCCTCGTAGGCGGCGAGTGCCTCGCGGGCGGCCTCGCGGGCGCTGTCCGCGAGCTCCGGCGGGGTGACGATGCGGCCGTCGCCGCCGAGGCGCAGGGCGAGCCTTCGCAGGGAAGCCGGGTCCGGGGTGCGCAGGGTGATCCGCAGGCCGCCGTCGGGGAGCTCGTCGGCGGAGTCGTGCGGGTAGTACTCCGCGACCCAGCGGCCGCCGGTGCCGACCTCGATCACGACTTCCGGGTCCTCGGCGGCGGGCTGGACGAGCCCCGCGGACAGGTCGCGCAGCTCCAGCTCGGGCGGGGCGGCGGGGGCGTCGAGGAGGCGGATCTCGGCGACCCGGTCCAGCCGGAAGGTCCGGCGGGCCTCGGAGAGCCGGCACCAGCCCTCCATATAGGTGTGGCCGACGGCGAAGAGCCGGATCGGGTCGACCTCGCGCTCGGTGAGTTCGTCGCGGGCGGGCGAGTAGTAGCGCAGCCAGAGCCGGCGGCGCTCGGAGATGGCCCGGTCGACGTCGGCGAAGACGCCGCCCTCCGCCTCGAAGGTCACCGAGAGGCGGGAGCTGGCCGCGCCGGACTCGCCGGCGGCCGTCTCCAGCTTGGCGGTGGCGCGGACGAGGGCGAGCCGGTCGCTCTCGCGCAGGCCGGGCAGGGTGGCGACGGCGCGGGCCGCGACGAGCAGCGCGGTGGCCTCGTCGGCGGCGAGGCGGAGCGGCTCGGCGACGTCGTCCGGGTTGTGCCACCAGATCCGGTCGCCGTCGGTATCGATGTCGAGGAGGTCGCCGCCGCGGAAGCTGGTACCGCACATGGGCAGGACGTCGAGGTCCGAGATCAGTTCGTCCTCGGTGATCCCGAAGGCGCGTGCCACGTCCTGGACGTGGGCGCCGGGGCGCTCGCGCAGATACGTCACCAGGGACAGCATCCGGCGGGTCTGGTCGATCGCGTTCGTGGCCATCGTTTCCCTGCCCCTAGTCCTTGGCCACGGCACGGAGCCGGTCCACCACATCGGCCCGCAGATCGGCGGGTTCCTCCACGACGACGTCCGGGCCGAACTCCACGAGCCAGGCGTCGAGTCCGTGCCCGTACGGGATCTCCAGCTCGTCCCAGCCGTCGCCGCGTTCCCTCACGGCTATCGCCCGCGACCGCAGCGGGTAACCGGCTCCGGCGCGCAGCCTGATCCGGGCGGTACGGGTCGCGGTCTCGCCTGCCCAGCTCTCGACGGTCTCGCGGACGGTGACGACGTCGGGCACCTCGGCGCTGAAGGCCCCGGCGCGGGAGCGGACCTTGCCGGTGATGCGGGAGAGCCGGAAGACGCGTTCGGCGCCGCGCTCGCGGTCCCAGCCCGCCAGGTACCAGTGGCCGCGCCAGCATTCGAGGGTCCAGGGTTCGACCTGGCGCTGCTCGGGGCGGGCGGAGTTGGCCTTGCGGTAGTCGAAGGTGACGGGGCGCCGGTCGCGGCAGGCCAGCATCAAGGGCTCGAACGCGGCCTCGTGGACGGGGATGCGGGGTTCGAGGGCGCTGTGGACCTCGTAGGCGTCCTCGGCCTCCGGCATTCCGGCGGCCCGCAGCTTCTGGAGGGCGCCGCTGGCGGCTCCGGCGAGGCGTGCCTGCTGCCAGACCTTGGCGGCGAGGCCGAGGGCCGCGGCCTCCTCGGCGTCCAGAGTGATGGGAGGCAGCCGGTTGCTGTCGCGGCGGGCCAGGTATCCGGTGTCGCCGTCGAGGTTCTCGACGGTCTCGATGACGAGGCCGAGCTCACGCAGATCGTCCTTGTCGCGCTCGAACATCCGGTTGAAGGAGTCGTCGGAACCCGCTTCGAGGTAGGCCTCGATGGATCCGCGGAGTTCGCGTTTGCTGAGGGGGCGCCGGGTCCCCAGCAGGCACAGCGCGAGGTTCATCAACCGCTCGGCCTTGGCAATCGCCATCGACGCCCTTTCTCTTGTTGCTCTACGACCGTCGACCGTACCGCCCCGGGGTGTGGGGACCAAAAGGCGGGCCGCCGGCCGGAGAGCGGTGACGGGACCCGCCGGAGAGCGAAGGAGGGCCCCCGCCGTGCGGCGGGGGCCCTCCTTCGCACAACCGGAACGGATCAGACCGCTACGAGGTCGCAGACGAAGATCAGCGTCTCGCCCGGGGCGATCTTGCCGCCGGCGCCGCGCTCGCCGTAGGCGAGGTGCGCGGGGATGATCAGCTCGCGGCGACCGCCGACCTTCATGCCCTGCACGCCCTGGTCCCAGCCGGAGATGACCTGACCGGCGCCGAGCTGGAACTTCAGCGGGGTGCCGCGGTTCCAGGAGGCGTCGAACTCCTCGCCGGTGGAGAAGGCCACGCCCACGTAGTGGACGGAGACGGTCTGGCCGGCCTGGGCCACCGGGCCGTCGCCCTCCCAGATGTCCTTGATCTGCAGGTCGGCCGGCGGCTCGCCACCCGGGAAGTCGACCTCGGGCTTCTCGATGCTCACGGAAACTGCTCCTCTAAATGATGAACTGGACAACCGGGACAGTCTTACACCTTGGCGAGGATGTCCACGGCGAAGACCAGGGTGGAGTTCTTCGGGATGGCCTGCTGCTGCTGGTCTCCGAAGGCCTGGTCCGGCGGGATGACGAGCAGCACCCGGCTGCCGACCTTCTTGTCGACCAGGCCGTTCTTCAGGCCCTTGAGGGTGACCTGGGACAGCGGGAAGGTCTGGGTCTTGCCCGTGGTGTACGTGTTGTCGAACTCCTTGGCACCCTTCCAGATCATGCCGACGTAGTTCACGACGACGCTGTCCGACTCCTTGACGACCTCGCCGTCGGACTCCAGGACGTAGTTGGAGACGAGCTTCTTCGGCGGGTCGCCCTTGGGGATGGTGACCGTCGGGGCCTTGCCGTCGGTCTTCACGCCGACCTTGGGCAGGTCGGCGTTGTTCTGGGCGACCTCGGTGCCCTTGGCGGAGGCCGGGATCTGGGTGGCCTTCAGGATGTCGACGACGAACACGAGCGTGGCGTTGGGCTTGATGTCGCCCTGGCCCTGCTCGCCGTAGCCGAGCTCCGGCGGGATGACCAGCTCGACGCGGCTGCCGACCTTCTGGCCGACCAGGCCCTTGTCCCAGCCCTGGATGACCATGCCTGCGCCCAGCGTGAGGTCGAAGGGCTGCTTGCGGTCGAAGCTGTTGTCGAACGGCTTGGTGGAGTCCCACGCCTGGCCGAGGTAGTTGACCTGGATCGCGTCGCCGTTCTTGAGCTTCGCGCCGTCCCCCTCGCTGAGGACCTCGGTCTTCAGCTCCTTGGGCGGGTCACCCTCCCCCTTGGAGAGGGTGGGCTTCTCGCCGAACTTGGCGCCCGCGGTGATCGCGGGGACGCCGTTCTTGGACGAGGCGGAGTCGGAGGCCTTGTCGTCGCTGCCGCACGCCACTGCCGACAGCAGCAGGAGGGGGGCGAGAAAAAGGCCGGCAATTCGGCGCACTGGTTCCTCAGATCTCAGGGGGCACGGTGAATCGGTCCCGCAACACTCTAGGCCCTTTGATCCGGTTGGGGCCGGACCCCGCACGGGCGGCCCCGGCCCCCAGGACCGGTGGGTCCTGGGGGCCGGGGCCGTGATGCGGTGACGCCGGCTCACATGCCGGCGATCAGCTTCTCCACGCGCTCGTCGACGGAACGGAACGGGTCCTTGCACAACACCGTGCGCTGCGCCTGGTCGTTGAGCTTGAGGTGGACCCAGTCGACGGTGAAGTCCCGCCGCTGCTCCTGGGCCCTGCGGATGAAGTCGCCGCGCAGCCGCGCCCGGGTGGTCTGCGGGGGCACCGACTTGCCCTCGAAGATCTTCAGGTCGTTGCAGATGCGGGCTGTCTGCCCCTTGCGCTCCAGGAGGTAGAAGAGGCCTCGGCGGCGGTGGATGTCGTGGTAGGCGAGGTCTATCTGGGCGACCCGCGGATTCGACATGGTCATGTTGTGCTTGGCCCGGTACCGCTCGATGAGCTTGTACTTCATGACCCAGTCGATCTCGGTGTCGATCCGGTCGAGGTCCTCGGCCTCGACCGCGTCCAGGGTGCGGCCCCACAGCTCCAGGACCTGGTCGACGGTGCCGGTGCGGATGCCCCGGCGCTCGACGAAGTCCACGGCCTTCTCGTAGTACTCCCGCTGGACCTCGATGGCCGAGGCCTCCCGGCCGCTGGCCAGGCGCACCTTGCGCTGCCCGGTGAGGTCGTGGCTGACCTCGCGGATCGCCCGGATCGGGTTCTCCAGGGTCAGGTCGCGCATCACCGTGCCCGCCTCGATCATGCGGAGCACCAGGTCGGTGGCGCCGACCTTGAGCAGCATGGTCGTCTCGGACATGTTCGAGTCACCGACGATGACGTGGAGGCGGCGGTACCGCTCGGCGTCGGCGTGGGGTTCGTCGCGGGTGTTGATGATCGGCCGGGAGCGGGTGGTCGCGGAGCTGACGCCCTCCCAGATGTGCTCGGCACGCTGGCTGACGCAGTAGACCGCGCCGCGCGGGGTCTGGAGCACCTTGCCCGCACCACAGATCAGCTGCCTGGTGACGAGGAACGGAATGAGGATGTCCGCGAGCCGGGAGAATTCTCCGTGGCGGGCGACGAGATAGTTCTCGTGGCAGCCGTAGGAGTTTCCCGCCGAGTCGGTGTTGTTCTTGAAGAGATAGACGTCGCCCGCGATTCCCTCCTCGTGCAGGCGGCGTTCGGCGTCGACGAGCAGGCCTTCGAGAATGCGCTCGCCCGCCTTGTCGTGCGTGACCAGTTCGGTCACGTTGTCGCATTCGGGGGTTGCATATTCCGGATGCGATCCCACGTCGAGGTAGAGGCGGGCGCCGTTCCGCAGAAAGACATTGCTGCTGCGGCCCCATGACACAACACGGCGGAAGAGGTAGCGCGCCACTTCGTCAGGTGACAGTCGGCGCTGTCCCCTGAACGTGCACGTGACGCCGTACTCGTTCTCCAGCCCGAAAATGCGGCGGTCCATGACTGAACATTACGCCTTATGGCCTGAGCTGAAACCGGGTTCGACGGCTCCGTTTCGATCATTTTCCGATCCCGTCACGACGGCGGGCGTACGGGAGGGGGGCGCGAGCACGTTCCCGGTGGCCAGGAGGACCGCCAGGGCGGCCACTCCCCCGGCCCCGGCGACGGCGAAGCTCCAGGCCGTCGAGCCGAGTTCGACGGCCGGCCCCGCGACGGCCGTGCCGGCCGCCGCGCCCACGCCGAACGTGGTGACGAGCCAGGAGAACGCCTCGGTCACCGTGCCGCGCGGGGCGTGCCGGTCGACCACGATGAAGGAGCAGGCGATGGCCGGTGCGAGGAACACTCCGGCGAGGGCGGCGAGGGCGGTCATGACGGGCACCGAGGGGGTGAGCGTCAGCGGCAGATAGCCCAGTGCCAGCAGCCCGACGATGACCCGCAGCCGCTTCTCGGGTGGGCCGGCCCACTGCCGCGCCCCGTAGCCGAGCCCGCCGATCAGCGCGCCGAGCCCGAGTGCGGCCATCAGCCACCCGTACACCGACTCCCGGCCGTGGTCGTCCGCGTACGCCACCCCGGCCACCGTGATGGAGCCGAGGGCGAGCCCGACGAAGAAGAACGCGCCGAGCAGGGCGAGGAGCCCGGGCGAGCGCAGGGCGCCGAGCCAGTGCGCCTCCCGGGGCGCGGAGCGCCAGGTGCGCGAGGGCTCGGACAGGACGACCGAGAGGGCGCCGAGGACCCCGATGGCGTTGATGACGAGCAACGCGGCGGCAGGCGACCAGAGCGATACGAGCAGCGTCACCAGGAGCGGACCTACGGTGAACATGATCTCCTGCGCCACGGCGTCCAGGGCGTAGGCCCGGTGCACCTGGCCCTCGCCCTTGAGGACGCTGGGCCACAGGGCCCGCAGGCCGCCCTCCAGCGGCGGTGTGGCGACTCCGGCGATGATGACGGCGAGGTAGGCCAGCGGGAGCGAGGAGAGGCCGGTGACGGCCAGCAGCGTCATGCCGAGCGCGGAGACCACGGCGGCCGGGAGCTGGACACGGGGCTGCCCGTAGAGGTCGACCGCCCGGCCGAGCAGCGGCTGTCCGACGGCGGTGGCCAGTCCGTAGGCGGCGGCGAGCACGCCGGCCAGGGTGTAGCTGCCGCCCTCCGCCCGGGTGAACAGCACGATCGCGATGTGCGCGGTGCCGTTGGGCAGCCGCCCCACGAGGGTGCCCGTCAGCAGCCGGGCGGCATGCCGCGCCCGGAGGATCTCCAGATATCCCGCGGCCATGTCCGCCCCTCTCCGCCCCGACCGGCTGTGCCGCCCGCGAGGTGTTACGTATAACGTCGAGGTTCATACGTACCATGTGCGCAGTTCGCGGGTCCACCTCGCGGCGTTACGGAAACATCCCGCACGGAGGCACGAGTGACCAGCGCGCATCAGCCCGGCCCCGCCCGGCCCACCAGCCGCGACGTGGCCCGTGCGGCGGGCGTCTCCCAGGCGACGGTCTCCCTGGTGCTCGGCGGGAAGTGGCCGGGCAGGGTGTCGGAGGCCACGGCCCAGCGGGTCCGGGACACCGCGGCGCAGATCGGCTACCGGCCCAATCTGGCGGCGCGCAGTCTGCGGCTCGGCCGCACCAGGACCGCGCTGCTGGTGGTGCCCGCGCTCACCAACGAGTTCTTCGCGCGGGTGTACGCCGGGGCCGCGGAGCTCGCCGCCGAGCACGACTTCGGCGTGGTGCTCTACCCCTCGCCCGACGGCACGGGCCCGGCCCGGGACCCGTTCGCCTCGGCCCGCGCCGCGCTCGACGGGGTCATCGCGTCCTCGATGGCAGCCGACGCGCTGGGCGCGCTGCACGGGGCGGATCTGCCGCTGGTGATGCTGGACAGCGACCCCTCGGACACCGGACCCGCCGCCCGTGTGAACCTCGACATCGCCGACGGGATGCGGCAGGTGACGGGCCACCTGCTGGGGCTCGGCCACCGCCGCTTCCTGCATCTGGCGTCCGCCGTGGACACCTGGACGTTCGCCGTGCGCGCCGAGGCGCTGCACGACGTGCTGGGAGCGGCGGGGGACGTGACGGTGCGCACGGTGCGCGCCCCTCTGGAGGTCCGGGCGGGGCGCGAGGCGGCCGAACAGGCTCTGTCGGCTCCCGGGGACCGGCCCACCGCGATCATCTGCGACGACGACATTCTGGCCGCCGGGGCCTGCAAGGCGGCCCGCAGGCTCGGGCTGCGGGTGCCGGACGAACTGTCGGTCACCGGATTCGACGATCTGGCGCTGGCCACCGCGCTGGAGCCGGAGCTGACCACGGTGCGGCTGCCGGCGGAGCAGGTCGGGGAGCGGGGCATGGAGGCGCTGCTCGCGGTGCTGGACGGCCGCCCCGTCCAGCGGGGCGGTCTGCCGGTCCGGCTCGTCGTACGCGGCTCCACGGCGCCGCCGCCCGCCGCCCGGACATGACGGTGCCCCCGGGCCGGGACCCGGGGGCGCGGCGCCCCGAGGGGCGCCGCTCGTCCTCTACTTGTCCGTCTCCTCCGTGGAGTCGGGAGTGCTGTCGGCACTGTCGGTGCCGTCCGTGATGTCGGTGTCCTCGGTGTCGGACGGGGCGTCCGTCGGTGTGCTGCCGGCGGTCTCCGTGTCCAGCAGCCGGGCCAGCTGACGGCCGACGATCCGCTTGAACTTGCGCTGCTGGGGGCGGGTGCGGTCCAGGACCGCGACCTCCAGCCGTTCCGCCGGGATCTCCCGCTCGCCGCCGCCCGGCTCCCGCGAGAGCGCCTGGACGGCCAGCTTGAGCGCCTCGGCCAGCGTCATCCCGTCGCGGTGACGCTGATCGAGGAAGGTGCTGATCTGTTCGGAGTTGCCGCCGACCGCGACCGAGCCGTGCTCGTCGACGATCGAACCGTCGTGCGGCAGCCGGTAGATCTGGTCACCTTCGGCGGCGCTGCCGACCTCGGCGACCACCAGCTCCACCTCGTACGGCTTCTCGGCCGCGCTGGAGAAGATGGTGCCGAGCGTCTGGGCGTAGACGTTGGCCAGCCCACGGGCCGTCACATCGTCCCGGTCGTAGGTGTATCCACGCAGATCGGCGTAGCGCACGCCGCCGATGCGGAGGTTCTCGTACTCGTTGTACTTGCCGGCGGCCGCGAAGCCGATCCGGTCATAGATCTCGCTGAACTTGTGCAGAGCGCGGGACGGGTTCTCGCCGACGAACACAATGCCGTCGGCATACTGCAGCACAACGAGGCTGCGACCACGGGCGATGCCCTTGCGGGCGTATTCCGCCCGGTCGGCCATGGCCTGCTGGGGTGAGACATAGAACGGCGTCGACACCGGCTATCCGTCCCTTTCTGTCAGTGACGAGTGCGTCTGGAGGCTGGAGGTCCGGATCAGAGCAGCGCGGCGCGCGGGCCGTCGGGCTGCTCGAGTCGGCGTTCCAGGATGGAGCGCGCGATCTCGGAGGACTCCTGGTCGGTCAGCCTCCGGAAGCCTTCGTCGGTGATGACGGTGACGATCGGGTAGATGCGGCGGGCCACGTCGGGGCCGCCGGTCGCCGAGTCGTCGTCCGCCGCGTCGTACAGCGCCTGCACGACCAGGGTGAGGGCCTGCTCCTCCGTCAGGTCCTCGCGGTAGAGCTTCTTCATCGCGTTGCGGGCGAAGATCGACCCGGAGCCGGTGGCCGCGTAGCCGCTCTCCTCGGTACGGCCGCCGGTGACGTCGTAGGAGAAGATGCGGCCCTTCTCGCGGTCGACGTCGTAGCCGGCGAAGAGCGGCACCACGGCGAGGCCCTGCATGGCCATGGCGAGGTTGCTGCGGATCATGGTGGAGAGGCGGTTGGCCTTCCCCTCCAGGGAGAGCTGGGCGCCCTCGACCTTCTCGAAGTGCTCCAGCTCCAGCTGGAACAGCTTGACCATCTCCACAGCCAGTCCGGCGGTGCCGGCGATGCCCACCGCGGAGTACTCGTCGGCCGGGAAGACCTTCTGCATGTCGCGCGACGCGATCATGTTGCCCATGGTGGCTCGCCGGTCGCCTGCCAGGACCACGCCACCGGGGAAGGACGCCGAGACGATGGTCGTCCCGTGCGGCGCCTCGATGGTCCCCTTGAGCGGCGGCAGACTCCGGTTGCCCGGGAGCATCTCGGGCGACTGGTCGGACAGGAAGTCCATGAACGAGGACGAGCCCGGCGTCAGGAAGGCAGCTGGTAGACGCCCGGTGCTACGAGTGTTGGCTTCCACGCGTTTCCCTCCAGGTATGCGATGGCCCTGCGCAGGAGAGTCAGGATCATCCCCCGACTTGCCGATGGCCGGATTGCCGTTGAAGCAAGTACCACGTACGTACGCCACGGACCCTACCCGCCCGACGGGAGTGATCCACATGTTCGGAGGGGGTTATCCGCACCGATCCGGCGGGAACGGGAAACGGCCCCCGGACCGGCGGGCGGGGGGTGACGACGCACGCCGTGGCGAACGCCGGCACCCCCTCCCCCCGTTGTCTGCGCGCATGTCCGCGTGAGCTCCCGGAACACCTCCGGGCGTTCACACTGGTGAACTACTCTCCACCCTTTTGAACGAAGGACCGAACGAAGTCCTCGGCGTTCTCCTCCAGGACGTCGTCGATCTCGTCCAGGACCGAGTCGACGTCGTCGCTCAGCTTCTCCTGGCGCTCCGCGAGGTCCTCGGACGCCTGCGCGTCCTGCGCCTGCTCCTCGACCTCCTCGGTGGAACGTGTCGCCTTCTGCTGTCCGCCGCCGGTGTCCTTGGTCGCCATGTAGCTCACCCCGCTCGGTTCGAAGCAATCGAAGCTCTTGATCAGACCCTACCCACGGGGTCCGACATTTGACCCGGTAGTTGATGCAACGCCCGCGCCTCAGGTGATTGATTCCCAGCCCGGAGGCCTTTCAGCCGCCCGACAGCACCCGGACCAGCTCCTCCGCCGTCCGGCAGCGGTCCAGCAGGTCCTTGACGTGTTCCTTCGTGCCGCGCAGCGGTTCCAGGGTGGGCACCCGTTGCAGGGAGTCGCGGTCCGGCAGGTCGAAGATCACCGAGTCCCACGAGGCCGCCGCGACGTCGTCGGCGTACTGCTCCAGGCAGCGCCCGCGGAAGTAGGCCCTGGTGTCCTCCGGGGGCTTCGTACGGGCCCTGGTGACCTCGTCCTCGTCCAGGAGGCGCTTCATCTTCCCGCGGGCCGCCAGGCGGTTGTAGAGGCCCTTGTCGGGCCGTACGTCCGCGTACTGGAGATCCACCAGATGCAGCCGGGGCGCGTCCCAGTCCAGCGCGTCGCGGCGGCGGTAGCCCTCCATGAGCTCCCGCTTGGCGATCCAGTCCAGCTCGCCCGCCAGGCTCATCGGATCGGTCTCCAGCCGGTTGAGGGTGTCCTCCCAGCGGGTCAGGATGTCCTTGGTCTGCTCGTCGGCGTCCGCGCCGTACCGCTCGTCGACGTACTTGCGGGCCAGCTCGAAGTACTCCATCTGGAGCTGGACCGCGGTGAGCGTCCGGCCGCTGCGGAGCGTGATCAGCTGCCGCAGGTCCGGGTCGTGGGAGACCTGGTGCAGGGTGCGCACGGGCTGGTCGACCGCGAGGTCGACGTTGATGAAGGCGTCCTCGATCATGGACAGCACCAGGGACGTGGTGCCGAGCTTGAGATAGGTGGAGATCTCCGAGAGGTTGGCGTCGCCGATGATCACGTGGAGCCGGCGATACTTCTCGGCGTCGGAGTGCGGCTCGTCCCGGGTGTTGATGATGGGGCGCTTGAGCGTGGTCTCCAGCCCGACCTCGACCTCGAAGTAGTCGGCGCGCTGACTGATCTGGAAGCCGTGCTCGTTGCCGTCCTGGCCGATGCCGACCCGGCCCGCGCCCGTGACGACCTGGCGCGAGACGAAGAACGGCGTCAGATGGCGCACGATGTCCGAGAACGGCGTCTCCCGCTGCATGAGGTAGTTCTCGTGCGTGCCGTAGGAGGCGCCCTTGTTGTCGGTGTTGTTCTTGTAGAGGTGGATCGGCTGCGCGCCCGGGATGGCGGCCGCCCGCTCGGCCGCCTCCGCCATGATCCGTTCGCCGGCCTTGTCCCAGAGCACCGCGTCGCGCGGATTGGTGATCTCCGGGGAGCTGTATTCGGGGTGCGCGTGGTCGACGTACAGCCGGGCGCCGTTGGTGAGGATGACATTGGCCAGGCCGATGTCCTCGTCGGTCAGCTGACTGGAGTCGGCGGTCTCCCGGGCGAGGTCGAAGCCTCGCGCGTCACGCAGCGGGTTCTCCTCCTCGAAGTCCCAGCGGGCGCGGCGCGCCCGGTGCATCGCCGCCGCGTAGGCGTTGACGATCTGGGACGAGGTGAGCATGGCATTGGCGTTGGGGTGGCCGGGGACGGAGATCCCGTACTCGGTCTCGATGCCCATTACTCGCCGTACGGTCATGCGGCCCTCCTTGCCCGGCGTCGGCCCCTCCGGGGACGACGCTCAAGTACCGCTGCTGTGTCCGGTGCGTGTGCGGTGCCCGTCACCGCACTGCGCGACTCGGCGGTACCGCAGAGCCTAGAGCGCCTCTGCGCCGGTGGGGAGCTCCATTACGACATTGCTCCGGCTCGGCCGGAACGGGGGAATGAAACCGGCTGCGGAGGCCCCTGGGGGCTTCCGCAGCCGGTCCGTGTATTACAGGTATTGGCCGGTATTGGCCACCGTATCGATGGAACGGCCGGTGTCCGCACCCTGCTTTCCGGTGACGAGTGTGCGGATGAAGACGATCCGCTCACCCTTCTTGCCGGAAATCCTGGCCCAGTCGTCCGGGTTGGTCGTGTTCGGCAGGTCCTCGTTCTCCTTGAACTCGTCCACACAGGCCTGCAGGAGATGAGCGACCCGCAGCCCCTTCTGGCCTTGTTCCAGGAATGCCTTGATGGCCATTTTCTTCGCCCGGTCGACGATGTTCTGAATCATCGCGCCGGAGTTGAAGTCCTTGAAGTAGAGGACTTCCTTGTCGCCGTTGGCGTACGTGACCTCCAGGAAGCGGTTCTCCTCTGACTCCGTGTACATCCGCTCCACGACGGACTGGATCATGGCGTGGGCGGCGGCCGGCCGGGAGCCGGTGTGCTCGGCCAGATCGTCCGCGTGCAGCGGGAGCCCCGGGGTGAGGTACTTCGCGAAGATGTCCTTCGCCGCCTCGGCGTCCGGACGCTCGATCTTGATCTTCACATCGAGGCGGCCGGGTCGCAGGATGGCGGGGTCGATCATGTCCTCGCGGTTGGAGGCGCCGATGACGATGACGTTCTCCAGGCCCTCCACACCGTCGATCTCGGCGAGCAGCTGCGGGACGATGGTGTTCTCCACGTCCGAGCTGACGCCGCTGCCGCGGGTGCGGAAGAGGGACTCCATCTCGTCGAAGAAGACGATGACGGGGGTACCCTCGCTCGCCTTCTCCCTCGCACGCTGGAAGACCAGGCGGATGTGCCGCTCGGTCTCGCCGACGTACTTGTTGAGGAGCTCGGGGCCCTTGATATTGAGGAAGTAGCTCTTCCCCGCGGGCTGCCCGGTGACCTCGGCGACCTTCTTGGCGAGCGAATTGGCGACGGCCTTGGCGATGAGGGTCTTGCCACAGCCGGGCGGACCGTAGAGCAGGATGCCCTTCGGCGGGCGGAGCTCGTGCTCCTTGAAGAGGTCGGGGTGCAGGTACGGAAGCTCGACCGCGTCGCGGATCAGCTCGATCTGGTCGCCCAGGCCGCCGATCTTGTCGTAGTCGATGTCCGGGACCTCTTCGAGGACCAGCTCCTCGACCTCGCTCTTGGGGACCACCTCATAGACGTAACCCGACCTGGAGTCCAGGAGCAGGGCGTCGCCGGAGCGGATGGTGATGTCCAGCAACGGCTCGGCGAGCCGCACCACCCTCTCCTCGTCGGTGTGCCCGACCACCAGGGCGCGCTCGCCGTCCTCAAGGATCTCCTTGAGGGTGACGATGTCCCCGGCGCGCTCGAACTGCATGGCCTCGACCACGTTGAGCGCTTCGTTGAGCATGACCTCCTGGCCACGCCGGAGGTCCTCGAGCTCGACACTGGGGCTCACGTTCACCCGGAGCTTGCGGCCCCCGGTGAAGATGTCGCAGGTGCCGTCCTCGTTGGCCTGCAGGAAGACGCCGAAGCCGGCCGGCGGCTGCGCCAGCCGGTCGACCTCCTCCTTGAGGGCCACGATCTGGTCACGCGCCTCACGGAGCGTGTTGGCGAGCCGCTCGTTCTGTGCGGACACGCCTGCCAGGTTCGTCTGCAACTCGACGATCCGCTCTTCGAGAATCCTCGAGTGACGCGGAGAGTCGGCGAGCTTACGTCGCAGGACGGCGATCTCCTGCTCGAGATAGGCAACCTGGCCGGCTGGGTCCTCTGACCCTCGCGCGGGCCGGATGCCGCGGTTGATGTCGTCGTCGTGGGCTGCCACGGTCCTCACCTCCTCCATGGGGAGCTGGACGCTTCCTGACCCTACCTGGGTGGGTGGTGATTGAAACCCCTAGATCACAAAGACTGCGGGGCGTGTCCGATCTTCACCCTTGCGCTCTCCCTCACGTCAAGGGAATACCCACCCTTCGCCACCGGAAAGCCGCCGGTTGTATCGTCGAACTGTTCAACACCCGTCAGGGCTGGCTCCAATTGGTTCAGATACGCAGGAACGGCAGGACACATGACCGTGCAGCAGGACTCGCCGGGCGACAGTGACACGCAGGACCTGGAGGTCTGGATCGACCAGGACCTCTGTACGGGCGACGGCATCTGTGTGCAGTACGCCCCCGACGTCTTCGAGCTGGACATCGACGGCCTGGCCTATGTGAAGAGCGGCGACGACGAGCTCCTGCAGAGCCCGGGGGCGACCACGCCGGTGCCGCTGCCGCTCCTCCAGGACGTCGTCGATTCGGCCAAGGAGTGCCCCGGGGACTGCATCCACGTGCGGCGCGTCAAGGACAGCGTCGAGGTGTACGGACCCGACGCCGACTAGTACTCCAGCCGGTACGGGGGGCTCGCGCCCCGACGCCGGCCGGAGCCTCGCAGTGCGCGCTCAGACGCTGCGCGCGAGGTCCCCGGAGGTGCGGACGAACGCCTTCCCCTTCCACCGCCAGGAGGCCTGTTCCTCCTGGTCGGGGCAGCAGCGGGGCACGTCGAGCGAGGAGTAGCCGAGCAGGGTCGCCGAGACGAGGCCGTCACGTACGGCGAAGTCCCCGACGGTCTTCCTGTCAGCGGGGTCCACCAGGGTCGCCACGACCCGGGGTGCGGCCCCGCTGCTCCGTGTCAGGACGTAGATGCCGCCGGGCGGGGTCCCCGATCCGGCGGCGCAGTGCACCACGGCGACGGTTTCCGGCCGTCCGTCACCGTCGAGGTCCCCGGAGGCCTTCTTCGCGACGGTCGTCCCGGCGCCGCCGCACTCCAGCGGGAACTCCACGCCGGCCGGGTCGGGAGCGGGGGCGCCGTGCTGTGTGGTGGTCCGCTCCTCGGGGGCCGTGGCGGTGGCGGTGGCCGTACGGGGCTGGAGCAGCCCGGCCAGTGCGACGACCCCGGCCATCGCCGCGGCCGTGACGAGCCAGTGCATCGGCTTGGCGGCGGTGTGGGCGAGATCCGGGAGCGCGGGGGTCTGCACGCGGTATGTCTCCTGATGGTTCCTGGAAGCCCGGTGAGGGGGTGGGGACACCTCCGAGGGGTTGCCGGCATCGTGCCACACCTCACACCGGGGCGGAACGGCGGGGGCAACGAAAAGGCGCCGCCGCGCAGTTCCCCGGTCGGTCGGGGAACTGCGCGGCGGCGCCGGTGCGTTGGACGGGTCAGCCGCGGTCGGCGGCGGAGCCTCCGCGGCTCTGGCTGCCGGGTCCGTCGTAGTCGTCGCCGTAGGCGCCCTTGGACGGGCGGCGGCGGCGCAGCGGCGGCTCGACGCCGTCCGCGAGGCGGCGGGCGGTGACCAGGAAGCCGGTGTGGCCGATCATCCGGTGGTCGGGGCGGACGGCGAGGCCCTCCACGTGCCAGTTGCGGATCATCGACTCCCAGGGCTGCGGTTCGGCGAAGCAGCCGATCTCGCGGATGGACTCGACGGTGCGCGAGAGCTGGGTGGTGGTGGCCACGTAGGCGCAGAGGATGCCGCCGGGCACCAGGGCCTTGGAGACGGCCTCCAGGCACTCCCAGGGGGCGAGCATGTCCAGCACGACGCGGTCGACGTCGGTGTCGGAGAGGTTGTCCTGGAGGTCGCCGACGGTCAGCTGCCAGGCCGGGTGCGGGGAGCCGAAGTAGCGCTCGACGTTCTGCTGCGCGATCTCGGCGAAGTCCTCGCGGCGCTCGTAGGAGTGCAGCATGCCCTGCTCGCCGATGGCGCGCAGCAGGAAGGTGCTGAGCGAGCCGGATCCGACCCCGGCCTCCACGACGCGGGCGCCGGGGAAGATGTCGGCGAAGGCCAGGATCTGGCCGGCGTCCTTGGGGTAGACCACGGCAGCGCCGCGGGGCATGGACAGGACGTAGTCGGGGAGCAGGGGGCGCAGCGCGAGATAGGCGACGTTTCCCGTGGTGCGGACAACACTGCCCTCGGGAGCACCGATCAGCTCGTCGTGCGGGAAAGAACCCTTGTGGGTGTGGAAGTTCTTTCCGGCTTCGAGCGTGAAGGTGTAGTGGCGGCCCTTGGGGTCGGTGAGCTGTACCTGGTCCCCGACCTTGAAGGGCCCACGTCGGCGGGCGGCACCGGTCGGTTCAGACATGTGACCAGCCTACCGGTGATTCCCGGGCCGCCGACCGCCCAGGCCCGCGGCCGTCGACCGCCCGGGCCGCGGCCGCCGACCCTCCAAGAGGGCCGTCAGGCGCCGGGGCGGGCCATGGCCTTGACGAAGGCGCGCTCCACGTCGGCGGTGGAGAGGACTCCGTAGATCTCGCCGGTCTCCTCGACGACCAGGTACTCGGTGGCGGGGGTGGCCTTGAGCCGGTCCAGGAGGGCTTCGCCTGCCAGTTCCGCAGGGACCTTCATGCCGTCGGTGAGGTCCTGGGCGAGGCCGCTGACGGCGACCCAGGGGCGGCGGTGTTCGGGGACTCCGACGATGGCGGCCTCGCGGACGACGCCCTTCGGGTTGCCCTGTCCGTCGACGACGACGAGGGCGCGGGCACCCGCCTCGTTGGCCCGGCGCAGCGCTTCGGAGAGCGGGGTGGCGGACTCGACGGGGACGGCGCGGCGGGTCAGGGTGCGGGCCCGGAGGTCGGGCAGGTGCTCGCGGAGGCGGGCCATGCGCAGGCTGTTCCCGGCGCCGGTCCAGATGATGCCCGCGAGGATCGCGGCGAGCAGCGCGTCCATGACGGTCTCGACGCCGCCGATGTTCTGGGCGGTGCCGCCGAGTGCTCCGGTGTGGGTGAGCAGCGGCAGTCCGACGAGGACGACGACGGCGAGGCCGCGGCCGACCCAGGCGGCGGCGATGGTGCCGCTCATGGGCTTGCCGGTGATCTTCCAGACGACGGCGCGGAGCATCCTGCCGCCGTCCAGCGGCAGGCCGGGCAGCAGGTTGAAGGCGGCCACGATGAGGTTGGAGATCATCAGGCCCGCGACCAGGACGCCGGGGACCGTGCCGGGCTCGACGAACTGCATCGCGCCGTAGAAGACGCCGCCGAGGACCAGGGACAGGAGCGGTCCGACGAAGGCCAGGACGAACTCGCGGCCGGGTGTCTCGCTCTCCTTCTCGATCTCCGAGACGCCGCCGAAGAACTGGAGCTGGATGCGGCGGACGGGGAGCTTGTAGCGCAGCGCGGCGACCGTGTGGGCCAGTTCGTGGACGAGCACGGAGGCGTAGAAGGCGATGGCGAAGAACAGGGCGACGAGGTAGCGGGCGGCGCCCAGCTCGGGCAGCACACGGTCGAGCTGGCCGCCGAACACCCAGGTGATCAGCGCGGCGACGACGAACCAGCTGGGGGCGACGTAGACGGGCACACCGAAGGGCCGGCCCATGAGCAGGCCGCCGCCCGGCTCGGCGGGACGTTTCGGCTTGCCGTTTTCGGGATCGGTGCCGGGGGCCGTTCCCCCTGCGCCGGGCTGCGGCCGCCCGCTGTCGCCGCTGTCGTCCACGGGGTCCCTTCGGTTCGGTGAGTGGCCTTTGCCACGATCATGCAGTGTGCGAGGGTCTGCCGTCGATGGTATGCCGCTCGCTGTCAGTGGCGGGCCGTAGGGTCTGGAGACATGACTTCCGTGCCGCGGCCGCCCCAGCCGCCTTCGTCCCTGTCGCCGTCGCGGGCGAGCGATTTCATGCAGTGTCCCTTGCTCTACCGCTTCCGGGTCATCGACAAGCTGCCGGAGAAGCCCAGCGAGGCGGCTACCCGCGGCACACTGGTCCATGCGGTGCTGGAGCGGCTCTTCGACGCACCGGCGGCCGACCGGACGGCGCCGCGGGCGCGGGCGCTGATTCCCGGCCAGTGGGACCGGCTGCTGGAGTCGAAGCCGGAGCTGACCGGGCTGTTCGCCGGGGACACCGAGGGGGAGCGCCTGACGCGCTGGCTGGGTGAGGCGGAGCGGTTGGTGGACCGGTGGTTCTCGCTGGAGGACCCGACGCGTCTTGAGCCGGCGGAGCGTGAGCTGTTCGTCGAGACGGAGCTGGAGTCGGGGCTGCGGCTGCGCGGGGTGATCGACCGGGTGGACGTCGCGCCGAGCGGCGAGGTCCGGATCGTCGACTACAAGACGGGGAAGGCGCCGCGGCCGGAGTATTCCGACGGTCCGCTGTTCCAGATGACGTTCTACGCGCTGGTGATCTGGCGGCTGAAGGGCGTGGTGCCGCGCCGCCTCCAGCTGGTCTATCTGGGCAGCGGCGACGTGCTGACGTACGACCCGGTGGTGGCGGACCTGGAGCGGGTGGAGCGCAAGCTGCTGGCGCTGTGGGACGCGATCTCGCTGGCGACGGAGACCGGTGACTGGCGGCCTCGGCCGACGAAGCTGTGCGGCTGGTGCGACCACCAGGCGGTGTGTCCGGAATTCGGCGGGACTCCCCCGGTATACCCGCTGTCGGTCCGCCCTGCGGATTCGGGTGAGGATGGCCAGGGCAGAATGGGACCGGTCCAGGCCGAGGCCGGCCGTGCCGTGGCCCTTGAGGGCCCTTAAGGAGTTCCTGTGGCGATCCGCGTCCTTCTGGTCGATGACCAGCCTCTGCTGCGCACCGGTTTCCGGATGATTCTGGAGGCCGAAGGCGATCTGGCGGTGGTCGGTGAGGCCGGTGACGGTCTGCAGGCCATCGATCAGGTGCGGGCGCTGCAGCCCGATGTGGTGCTGATGGACATCCGGATGCCGCGGATGGACGGCGTGGAGGCCACGCGTCAGATCACCGGACCCGGGAAGGACGGCCCGGCGAAGGTGCTGGTGCTGACCACCTTCGATCTCGACGAGTACGTGGTGGAGGCGCTGCGCGCCGGGGCAAGCGGGTTCCTGCTGAAGGACGCTCCGGCGGCGGAGCTGGTCCAGGCGATCCGGGTGGTGGCGGCGGGCGAGGCGATGCTCGCGCCGAGCATCACGCGCCGGCTGCTGGACAAGTACGCGGATCACCTGCCGTCCGGCGAGGACCCGGTGCCGGACGCCCTGCACACGCTGACGGACCGTGAGGTCGAGGTGCTGAAGCTGGTGGCGCGGGGTCTGTCCAACGCGGAGATCGCGGCGGATCTGTTCGTCAGCGAGACGACGGTCAAGACGCATGTGGGCCATGTGCTGACGAAGCTGGGCCTGCGCGACCGGGTGCAGGCCGCGGTGTACGCGTACGAGAGCGGGTTGGTGCGTCCCGGCGCGCAGTAGCGGCCCCGCACACCCGCACCACAACGCACACGCACACGCACACGACGAAGCCGTCCGGCCCGGCCCCCTCCTGGAAACAGGAGGGGGCCGGGCCGGACGGCTTTCCGGTCGGGTCTCAGACGCTGGGCCGGTTGAGCTCCCAGAGCTGGAGTTCGGAGGTGGCGCTGACGGAGCGCTCCACACCGGCGATCCCGTCCCGGGAGGCCACGTACTGCTTGCCCTGCCAGATCGGCAGCACCGGAACATCGGTGGCGACGATGTCCTGGAGCTTCTCGTAGGTGGGGCCGGCGGCGGTGCGGTCGGTCTCGCGGCGGGACTGCGGGATGAGGACCTTCTGCGCCTCGCGCGAGCGGTAGGGCGAGTTGAGGAAGTTGTTCTCGTCCAGGAAGGGCGCGGTGTAGTTGTCCGGGTCCGGGAAGTCGGGGAACCAGCCCATGCCGTAGGCCGCGTAGTCGCCGCGCTTCTGCTCGGGGCGGTACTGCGACCACTCCTTGCCCTGGACGGAGACGTCGAAGAGGCCCGAGCTGTTCAGCTGCTGCTGGATCGCCTTGAACTCCTCGGCGGTGGCCGGGCCGTAGTGGTCGCTGGTGTAGTGCAGGGTGAACTTCACCGGCGTCTTGATCCCGGCGTCGTCGAGGATCGCCCGGGCCTTGGCGGCGCTGGGCTCGCCGTACTTGTTGAAGAAGGCGTTGGTGTGCCCGGCGATGCTGGACGGGATCAGCGAGTACAGCGGTTCGGCGGTGGTGCCGTACACCTTGCCCGCGATCGCGCCCCGGTCGACGATCTGCGCGATGGCCTGCCGGACGGGCTTGCTGACCGCGGGGTCCTTGGTGTCGAAACCGAGGTAGCTGATGGCCAGGCCGGGCAGCTCGGTGAGCTCGATGCCCTCCTCCGGCTCCACGAGCATGTCGCGGGCCTGCTGGGGCGACATCGCCCGGGTCATCATGTGGATCTTCTCCTCGTCGAGCGCCTTGCCCATGGCCTCGGCGTCGGGGAACAGTGCCATCTCGACCTCGTCGTTGAGGACCTTCAGCTCGCCCTTGTACGAGGGGTTCTTGGTGAAGGCGATCTCGACGACCCGGCCGTCCTCGACCCGCGGCTCCATGGTGTACGGGCCGGAGCCGTTCACCTGGAAGCCGGTGCGGCCCTCCTTCGCCGGGTACTGCGCCTTCGGGACGATGCCGGCGGCGGGGGTGGCGAGCTTGTACGGGAAGGTCGCGTCGGGCGCGTTCAGGTGGAAGATCACCTGGTCGTCGCCCTTGGTCTCGATCATGTCGATGTTGGCGAGGAGTCCGACCGGCCCGCTGTCCGCGTCGATGTCGATGACGCGCTGGATGGAGTGCTTCACGTCCTCGGCGGTGACGGGCGCCCCGTCGGCGAAGGTGAGGCCCGCCCGCAGGGTGCAGCGGTAGCTCTCGTTCGCGGTGTCGGTGAAGGTGCAGCTGCGGGCGGCCTCGGGCACCGGTTCGCCTCCGCCGCTCGGCACCGTGGTCAGGGTCTGCACGGTCTGCCGCAGGACGTTCCAGACGCCCGCCTCGTAGCCGATGGCCGGGTCGAGCGGCGCGGGGTTCTCCTTGGAGGCCACGAGCTGGTCCGTGGTGCCGACGACGATGGCTCCGTCGCCACCGGCGCCGCTGTCCGTGCTGCCGCAGGCGGCGAGCACGGGGGCGAGCAGGCCGACGACGGCCGGCAGCACCAGGGTCTTGCGGTTCATCTGGACGTTCTCCCTCATCCCGGCAGGTGAGGAATCCAAGCTAGTAGCCGCGGGTGACGCCTCCGACCGCCCGGCGGACGGCTCCCGCACCTCCGGCGACCGGATGGGATGATATACGCCCACGATTACGGACAGCTCACCCGATCTCGACAGCCCTCCGCGGGTCCCCAGGTGAGGAAGGTCACCTGTCGGGCCTCTTCACAGAGACACCCCGCAACTGATCCACATCCACGGAACGTTGCCGGAACGCACACGGGGACGACCAGAAAATCCCCTGTTCGTTCACAAGTGCGTGGCGGGAGCGCGGGCACGCCCGGTGAGGGTCAGCCCGTTCCGCCCGCCTGGGTGATGAGCTTGCGCAGGAAGGCGAGGTCGATCTCTTCGAGGGAGCCGACGACCACGCGTCCGGCCGCGGGCGCGATCGGGGCGACGGAGGGCACGGCGACGACCCGGCAGCCGGCGGCCTCGGCGGCGGCCACCCCGGTCGCCGTGTCCTCGATGACGGCACAGCGCCAGGGGTCGGCGCCGAAGCCCGCGGCGGCGGTGAGGTAGGGCTCGGGGTGGGGCTTGGTCCGGGCGACCTCGTCCCCGGCGACGGTGAGCGCGAAGTGGTGGCGGCCCACCGATTCCAGCACCCGGTCGATGATCCGGCGGTGGGAGGCGGAGACGAGCGCGGTGGGCACCTCGTACGCGGCCAGTTCGGCGAGCAGGCGCTCGGCGCCCGGCATCAGCGGCACCCCGCGCTCGATGCGCTTCTCGAATCCGTCGTTGAGCAGCACCGTCAGCTCGTCCAGCCGGATGTCGGCGCCGGTGACGTCGATGAGGTAGCCGGCGCTGCGGGTCATCGGACCGCCGACGACCACGTCCCGCCAGGCCTCGTCGAGCTGGTGCCCGAGGCCTGCGAAGACCTCCTTCTCGACGTCCCACCAGAAGCCCTCGGTATCGACCAGGGTTCCGTCCATGTCGAGAAGGACCGCCTGCAGGGCGGCGCCTTCGGCCGTGCGGGTCAAGGACGCGGGGACCGTACTGGTCATCCGGCACACCTTCCGTAAGGGACGAGAAGGCCGGCCGCCATTCCCGGAGAACGGGAGGGCGACCGGCCTGCACTGGACCGACCAGTGTACGACGTGTCCGGCCGCGGTGCGCGAAGGGCGCGAGGCCGCGGCGGGAATACGGGGTTACCGCGCGTTGAAGTACTTCGCCTCGGGGTGGTGGATGACGATGGCGTCGGTGGACTGCTCCGGGTGGAGCTGGAACTCCTCGGAGAGGTGCACGCCGATGCGTTCCGGCTGGAGGAGGTCGGCGATCTTGGCCCGGTCCTCCAGGTTTGGGCACGCCCCGTAACCGAGCGAGAACCGTGCGCCGCGGTACTTGAGCGCGAACATGTCCTCGACGTCCGCCGGGTCCTCCCCCGCGAAGCCGAGCTCGCTGCGGACCCGCGCGTGCCAGTACTCGGCGAGCGCCTCGGCGAGCTGGACGGAGAGGCCGTGCAGCTCCAGGTAGTCGCGGTAGGAGTTGGCGGCGAACAGTTCGGCGGTGGCCTCGCCGATCCGGGAGCCGACGGTGACGATCTGGAGGCCGATGACGTCCCTCTCGCCGGATTCCTCGGGGCGGAAGAAGTCGGCGAGGCAGAGGCGGCGGCCACGGCGCTGGCGCGGGAAGGTGAAGCGGGTGCGCTCGGAGCCGTCCTCGTGGAGGAGGACCAGGTCGTCGCCCTTGGAGACGCAGGGGAAGTAGCCGTAGACGACGGCCGCTTCCAGGAGGTTGTTGGACTGGAGGTGGTCGAGCCAGCCGCGCAGGTGCGGGCGCCCCTCGGTCTCCACCAGCTCCTCGTACGTCGGTCCATCGCCGGTCCGGGCCTGCTTGAGGCCCCACTGGCCCTTGAAGAGCGCGCCCTCGTCGAGCCAGGAGGCGTAGTCCTTGAGCGGGATGCCCTTGATGACGCGGGTGCCCCGGAACGGCGGCTCGGGGATGGGGTTGGTGGTGGAGACGTCCGAGCGCACCGAGCCCTCGGGCTCCTCGGCCTCCAGGACCGCGGTGTCGACGTCCTTCTTGGGGACCCTGCGCTGCTTGAGCTCGGGCAGGACCGCGCCGGGCACTCCGCGCTTGACGCCGATGAGCGCGTCCATGAGGCGCAGGCCTTCGAAGGCATCGCGGGCGTAGCGGACCTCGCCCTCGTAGATCTCGTGCAGGTCCTGCTCGACGTAGGCCCGGGTCAGCGCGGCGCCGCCGAGGATCACCGGGAAGTCGGCGGCCATCTTGCGCTGGTTGAGCTCCTGGAGGTTCTCCTTCATGATCACCGTCGACTTCACCAGGAGGCCGGACATGCCGATCACATCCGCGCGGTGCTCCTCGGCTGCTTCCAGGATGGCGGAGACGGGCTGCTTGATACCGAGGTTGACGACGGTGTAGCCGTTGTTGGAAAGGATGATGTCGACAAGGTTCTTGCCGATGTCGTGGACGTCGCCGCGGACGGTGGCGAGCACGATCGTGCCCTTGCCGTCGTCGTCCGTCTTCTCCATGTGCGGCTCCAGATGGGCCACCGCGGTCTTCATGACCTCGGCGGACTGGAGGACGAACGGCAGCTGCATCTGGCCGGAGCCGAACAGCTCGCCGACCACCTTCATGCCTTCCAGCAGCGTGTTGTTGACGATGTCGAGGGCCGGGGTGTTCTGGAGGGCCTCGTCCAGGTCGGCCTCCAGGCCGTTCTTCTCGCCGTCGATGATGCGCCGCTGGAGGCGCTCGTCCAGCGGGAGAGCCATCAGCTCCTCGGCCCGGCCCGCCTTCATCGACTTCATGTTGACGCCCTCGAACAGCTCCATGAGCTTCTGGAGGGGGTCGTAGCCCTCGGCGCGGCGGTCGTAGATCAGGTCGAGGGCGACCTTGACCTGCTCCTCCTCCAGCCGGGCGATCGGCAGGATCTTCGAGGCGTGCACGATCGCCGAGTCCAGGCCGGCCTTGACGCACTCGTCGAGGAAGACAGAGTTCAGGACGGTCCGGGCGGCCGGGTTCAGACCGAAGGAGATGTTGGAGAGGCCCAGCGTGGTCTGGACGTCCGGGTGACGCTGCTTCAGCTCGCGGATCGCCCCGATGGTGGCGATGCCGTCGCCGCGGGACTCCTCCTGACCGGTGCAGATGGTGAAGGTCAGGGTGTCGATGAGGATGTCCGACTCGTGGATGCCCCAGTTGGTGGTGAGGTCCTCGATCAGCCGCTCGGCGATGGCGACCTTGTGTTCGACCGTACGGGCCTGGCCCTCCTCGTCGATCGTCAGCGCGATCAGCGCGGCGCCGTGTTCGGAGGCCAGGGCGCTGACCTGCGCGAAGCGGGATTCGGGGCCGTCGCCGTCCTCGTAGTTCACCGAGTTCAGCACGGCCCGGCCGCCGAGCTTCTCCAGGCCGGCCCGGAGCACGGGCAGCTCGGTGGAGTCCAGCACGATCGGGAGGGTGGAGGCGGTCGCGAAGCGGCCGGCCAGCTCCGCCATGTCGGCGACACCGTCGCGGCCCACGTAGTCGACGCAGAGGTCGAGCATGTGCGCGCCCTCGCGGATCTGGTCGCGGGCCATCTCCACGCAGTCGTCCCAGCGGGCCTCCAGCATGGCCTCGCGGAACTTCTTGGAGCCGTTGGCGTTGGTGCGCTCCCCGATCGCCAGGTAGGCGGTGTCCTGCCGGAAGGGAATGGTCTGGTAGAGCGAGGCCGCGCCCGGCTCGGGGCGCGGGTCGCGCTCGGTCGGCGTGAGCCCCCGGGTCCGCTCGACGACGGCCCGCAGGTGCTCGGGCGTCGTACCGCAGCAGCCGCCGATGAGGGAGAGGCCGTAGTCCCGGACGAAGTTCTCCTGGGAGTCGGCGAGACCGTCGGGGCCGAGCGGGAAGTGCGCGCCGTCCTTGGTGAGGACGGGCAGGCCGGCGTTGGGCATGCACATCAGGGGCGTACGGGAGTGGCGGGCGAGATAGCGCAGGTGCTCGCTCATCTCGTCCGGGCCGGTCGAGCAGTTCAGCCCGATCAGGTCGATGCCGAGCGGCTCCAGGGCGGTCAGGGCGGCGCCGATCTCGGAGCCCAGCAGCATGACGCCGGTCGTCTCGAAGGCGAGGGAGCAGATCAGGGGCACGTGGACGCCGAGGGCGTCCATCGCCCGGCGCGCGCCGATGATGCTGGACTTGGTCTGCAGCAGGTCCTGGGTGGTCTCGACGATCAGGGCGTCGGAGCCGCCCGTCAGGAGGCCCTCGGCGTTCTTCTGGTAGCCGTCGCGCAGGACGTCGTAGGTGATGTGGCCGAGCGAGGGCAGCTTGGTGCCGGGGCCGATCGAGCCGAGGACCCAGCGCTGGCGTCCGTCCTTGGCGCCGAACTCGTCGGCGACCTCGCGGGCGATCCGGGCGCCGGACTCGGAGAGCTCGAAGATCCGGTCGGCGATCTCGTACTCGTTCGCGGCGGAGTGGTTCGCGCCGAAGGTGTTCGTCTCGACGCAGTCGACGCCGACCGCGAAGTACTCCTCGTGTACCGAACGCACGATGTCGGGCCGGGTGACGTTCAGGATCTCGTTGCAGCCTTCGAGGTTCTCGAAGTCCTCCAGCGTGGGGTCCTGCGCCTGGAGCATGGTGCCCATCGCCCCGTCGGCCACCACCACACGGGTGGCGAGTGCCTCGCGGAGTGCGTCTGCGCGGGTCCGGCTGTCGGCGGCGGATGTCGGCAACGAGGCCATGGATGATCTCCCAGGGATGCGACGGCTGTCGGCTTTGCGTCCTTCTTGGGGAAGGCGCACCTCGCCAGCCTAGCCGGACACCGCTCGGGACCGTAGGGGGCGTCCATGGGACGGACTGCATGCTGTGCGGGTGCGGCGGGTGCGGCCCGGTGGCGGAGACTTTCCTCCGGAGTCCGGCGCAGGTCGGCATCGACCGATAGTGTTCAGCATTGTCGAACCGAGGTGGAGGAGTACGGCGCGATGGCCAAGAACATCCAGTCGCTGGAGCGGGCGGCCGCGATGCTGCGCCTGCTGGCGGGCGGCGAGCGCCGGCTCGGGCTCTCCGACATCGCCTCCTCGCTGGGGCTGGCCAAGGGCACCGCGCACGGCATTCTGCGCACGCTCCAACTGGAGGGCTTCGTCGAGCAGGACGCGGCGTCGGGCCGCTACCAGCTGGGCGCGGAGCTGCTGCGGCTGGGCAACAGCTATCTGGACGTCCACGAGCTGCGGGCGCGCGCCCTGGTCTGGACGGACGACCTGGCCCGCTCCAGCGGCGAGAGCGTGCACCTCGGGGTGCTGCACCAGCACGGCGTGCTGATCGTCCACCACGTCTTCCGGCCCGACGACAGCCGCCAGGTGCTGGAGGTCGGGGCCATGCAGCCGCTGCACTCCACGGCGCTGGGCAAGGTGCTGTCCGCGTACGACCCGGTGGCCCACAGCGAGGTCATGGAGGCGGAGCGCCGCTCCTTCACCGGGCGCACCGTCACCGCCGCCGACGCCTTCGAGTCGATGCTCGACCTGATCCGGGCCCAGGGGTGGGCCGCCGACGCCGAGGAGACCTGGGAGGGCGTGGCCGCGGTGGCCGCCCCGATCCACGACCGGCGCAGGATGCCCGTCGGCGCGGTCGCCGTGACGGGCGCGGTGGAGCGGGTGGCCCCGGGCGGGGCGTTGCGCCCCGAGCTGATCGCGGCCGTGCGCGACTGCGCCCGCGCGGTCTCCCGGGATCTGGGCGCCGGCCGCTTCTGAGCGCCCGCACAGCCCGTCCCGCCCCTCCCCGCACTCGGTACCGACCTGTGCTCACCCATGCCCGGGGCCGTCCCGGCCCCTCGCGGTAACGATCGCATCGCGCACCGAGTCGTGGACCACAGAACCCTTGACGCTTCCTTCACTCGGGGGAAACACTGCCGTTCAACGGTCGGCATTGTCGAACGCCTAACGGCAATACGCGTTAGGGTGTGACGGTGCCAAGGGCCGGTCAAGCCCTTACAGGTGGGCTGCCCACGCTTCGTGGATACCCATCTGGGGCGCGGGTCACCGGCGGGACCGGTGCTCCGCTCTCCCCTGGACGAAGGACAAAGGAGTCGCGGGTGTCCAGCTCCGACATTTTCATCGGCGAGACCATAGGTACCGCCGTACTCATCCTGCTCGGCGGCGGTGTCTGTGCCGCCGTCACGCTGAAGAGCTCGAAGGCCCGGGACGCGGGCTGGCTGGCCATCACCTTCGGGTGGGGTTTCGCCGTGCTGACCGGCGCCTACCTCGCCGGCGGCGTATCGGGCGCCCATCTCAATCCCGCGGTCACGGTCGGCCTCGCCATCGAGGGCGGCACCGCGTGGGGCGACGTCCCCCTGTACCTCTTCTCGCAGCTGCTCGGCGCGGTGATCGGCGCCCTGCTCGTCTGGGCGGTCTATTACGGCCAGTTCCACGCGCATCTGACCGACCCGGAGATCGTCGGGTCCAAGTCCACCGACGAAGGCATGGTCGACCGGGCGGCCGCCCCGAAGGCCGGCCCGGTGCTCGGGATCTTCTCCACCGGTCCGGAGATCCGCAACGGCGCCCAGAACGTCATCACCGAGATCATCGCGACCGTCGTGCTGGTCCTGGCGATCCTGACCCAGGGCCTCAACGACGCGGGCAACGGCCTCGGCACGCTCGGCGCGCTGATCACCGCCCTGGTCGTCGTCTCCATCGGCCTCTCGCTCGGCGGCCCGACCGGCTACGCCATCAACCCGGTCCGCGACCTCGGTCCGCGCATCGTGCACTCCCTGCTGCCGTTGCCGAACAAGGGTGGTTCGGACTGGGGCTACGCGTGGGTACCCATCGTGGGTCCGCTCATCGGTGGCGCACTCGCCGGCGGGCTCTACAACCTCGCCTTCGCGTAGACACCCCAGTCCGAGCCGCACCTCTTCACTTCACAGACTTCCGGGAGCACACCGTGACCGACGCACACACCACCGGCACCCACGGCACCGGGCCGTTCATCGCGGCCATCGACCAGGGCACCACCTCCAGCCGCTGCATCGTCTTCGACAAGGACGGCCGGATCGTCTCCGTCGACCAGAAGGAGCACGAGCAGATCTTCCCGAAGCCGGGCTGGGTCGAGCACGACGCGACCGAGATCTGGGAGAACGTCCAGGAGGTCGTCGCCGGCGCCATCGTCAAGGCGGGCATCACCTCCGCCGACGTCAAGGCGATCGGCATCACCAACCAGCGCGAGACCACGCTGATGTGGGACAAGCACACCGGTGAGCCGGTCCACAACGCGCTGGTCTGGCAGGACACCCGCACCGACGCGCTCTGCAAGGAGCTCGGCCGCAACGTGGGCCAGGACCGGTTCCGCCGCGAGACCGGGCTGCCGCTCGCCTCGTACTTCGCCGGCCCCAAGGTCCGCTGGCTGCTCGACAACGTCGAGGGGCTGCGCGAGCGCGCCGAGGCCGGCGACATCCTCTTCGGCACCATGGACTCCTGGGTCATCTGGAACCTGACCGGCGGCACCGACGGCGGGGTGCACGTCACCGACGTCACCAACGCCTCCCGCACCCTCCTGATGAACCTGCACCGGATGGAGTGGGACGAGAAGATCCTCTCCTCCATCGGCATCCCGGCCGCGGTGCTCCCCGAGATCCGCTCCTCCGCCGAGGTGTACGGCCACGCCAAGGGCGGCATCCTCGACGGCATCCCCGTCGCCTCCGCGCTCGGCGACCAGCAGGCGGCGCTCTTCGGCCAGACCTGTTTCGCCGAGGGCGAGGCCAAGTCCACGTACGGCACCGGCACCTTCATGCTGATGAACACCGGCTCCACTCCGGTGAACTCGTACAACGGGCTGCTCACCACCGTCGGCTACCAGATCGGCGACAAGCCCCCGGTCTACGCCCTTGAGGGCTCCATCGCGGTCACCGGCTCGCTGGTGCAGTGGATGCGCGACCAGATGGGCCTGATCAAGTCGGCCGCCGAGATCGAGACGCTGGCCTCCTCGGTCGAGGACAACGGCGGCGCGTACTTCGTGCCCGCCTTCTCCGGCCTCTTCGCCCCCTACTGGCGCCCCGACGCCCGCGGGGTGATCGCCGGTCTCACCCGTTACGTCACCAAGGCGCACATCGCCCGTGCCGTCCTGGAGGCCACCGCCTGGCAGACCCGCGAGATCAGCGACGCCATGACGAAGGACTCCGGCGTCGAGCTGGCCGCGCTCAAGGTCGACGGCGGCATGACGTCCAACAACCTGCTGATGCAGACGCTCGCCGACTTCCTGGACGCGCCGGTGGTGCGCCCCATGGTCGCCGAAACCACCTGCCTCGGCGCCGCCTACGCCGCCGGTCTCGCCGTCGGCTTCTGGCCGGACACCGACGCGCTGCGCGCCAACTGGCGCCGGGCCGCCGAGTGGACACCCCGCATGGACGCGGACACCCGTGCCCGCGAGTACAAGAGCTGGCTCAAGGCCGTCGAACGGACCATGAGCTGGATCGAGGACGAAGAAAGCTGACGAGGAGCATCACCATGACCACCCTGCAGAGCGTTCCCGCCCTCGGAACGCACCCGGCCTCCGGCTCGCTGCCGAGCCGCGCCGAGACCCGGGAGCAGCTGTCCCGGGCCACGTACGACCTCCTGGTCATCGGCGGCGGCATCCTGGGCATCTCCACCGCCTGGCATGCCGCGCAGTCCGGGCTGCGGGTGGCTCTGGTGGACGCCGGCGACTTCGCCGGCGCCACCTCCTCCGCCTCCTCCAAGCTCCTCCACGGCGGTCTGCGCTACCTCCAGACCGGCGCGGTCAAGCTGGTCGCCGAGAACCACTTCGAGCGCCGCGCGGTCTCCCGCGAGGTGGCCCCGCACCTGGCCAACCCGCTCACCTTCTACCTGCCGGTCTACAAGGGCGGCCCGCACGGCGCGGCCAAGCTGGGCGCGGGCGTCTTCGCCTACTCCGCGCTCTCCGCGTTCGGCGACGGCGTCGGCCATGTGATCAGCCCGGCCAAGGCGCAGCGCGACGTCCCCGAGCTGCGCACCGACAACCTGAAGGCCGTCGCGGTCTACGGCGACGACCAGATGAACGACGCCCGCATGGCCCTGATGACGGTCCGCGCGGCCGTCGACGCGGGCGCGGCCGTCCTGAACCACGCGGCGGTCACCGGGCTGCGGTTCACCCGGGGCCGGGTCACGGGCGCCGACCTGAAGGACAGCACGGACGGCACCGAGTTCGGCGTCACCGCCCGGCTCGTGCTGAACGCCACCGGCCCCTGGGTCGACCACCTGCGGAAGATGGAGGACCCGAACGCGGTCCCCTCCATCCGGCTGTCCAAGGGCGCGCACCTGGTCCTCAAGCGGACCCGGCCGTGGCGGGCGGCGTTGGCCACCCCGATCGACAAGTACCGGATCACGTTCGCCCTGCCCTGGGAGGACATGCTGCTGCTCGGCACGACGGACGAGGAGTACGAGGGCGACCCGGCGGACGTCGCGGTGACCGAGGCGGACACCGCGCAGATCCTCGACGAGGCGGCGTTCTCCATCAAGGACCAGCAGCTGTCGCGCGATCTGATCACGTACTCCTTCGCCGGTCTTCGGGTGCTGCCCGGCGGCCCCGGCGACACCTCCAAGGCCAAGCGCGAGACGGTCGTCACGGAGGGCCGCGGCGGGATGCTGTCGGTCGCCGGCGGCAAGTGGACGACCTTCCGTCACATCGGCCGCACCGTCATGAACAAGCTGGCCGCCCTGCCCGGGCACCCGCTGGCCGAGGACATGGAGCCGATGAACCGGCTGCCGCGGAAGCTCCCGCTCCCCGGGATCGCCAACCCGAACGCGGTGGCGCACCGGCTGCTGATCGACGGCGGCACGCCCGGCCCCCGGATGGCGCCGGACACCGCCCGGCACCTGGCCACGCATTACGGTTCGCTCGCCTTCGACATCGCCCGGCTGGCGAACGAGAGCCCGGAGCTGGCCGAGCGCGTCCACCCGGATGCCCCGGAGATCTGGGCCCAGGTCGCCTACGCCCGGGACCACGAGTGGGCCGAGACGGCGGACGACGTGCTGCGCCGCCGGACCACGCTGACAATCCGGGGCCTGGCGACGGGCGACGTCCGCGCCGGAGTCGAGAAGCTGCTCGCCGAGAAGGACTGACCTGCTTCCCCCCGTCCCGCGTGGACGGGCGAAGGGGGCGGCCTCCCGCGAGGGCCGCCCCCTTCGGCGTGCGCGATCGCCCCGGCGCACGCGCCACACTCCCGCCATGCGCTCGCAACGTGCCCCGGGGACAGTGGAGTTCATGAGATTCTCCGTGCTCTCCCTGATCGGCCACGAGCCGCACCCGCTCACCGGTGAACTCCTCCCGGCCGCCGACCGGTTCGAGGAGGTGATCGACACGGCGACGGTGGCGGAGCGGCTCGGCTTCGACGCGTACTCCGTCGGCGAGCGGCACGCCGGGGCCTTCCTCTCCTCCAGTCCGAACGTGGTGCTGGGCGCGATCGCGGCCCGTACGAAGACGATCCGGCTGCTCACCGGCGTGACCGTCGTCGCGATCCTGGACCCGGTGCGAGTCGCGGAGGATTTCGCGACGCTCGACCAGATATCCCGGGGTCGGGTCGAACTCGTCGTCGGCAAGGGCGCGGAGGCGGGCCACTTCGACCTCTTCGGGCTCGACGAGGCACGGCAGTGGGACCTCCAGAAGGAGAAGTACGAGCTGCTGCGGCGGCTGTGGAGCGAGGAGGGCGTCGACTGGGAGGGCGAGTTCCGGCCGCCCCTGAAGAACGTGACGACGGTGCCGCGCCCGTACGCGGGCGTGCCACGCGTCTGGCACGGCTCGGCGACCAGCCTCAACTCCCCCGAACTGGCGGCCAAGCACGGCGACCCGCTGTTCACCGCGAACGCCATCCAGCCGCGCGAGGCGTACGCCCGGCTCATCGCCCACTACCGGGAGCGGTTCGAGGCTTACGGGCACGATCCGGCGGACGCCCAGGTGGCGGCGGGATCGGGCGGACTCCTCATCGCCGACAGCTCCCAGGCGGCCGTCGACCGGTACAAGGAGGTGTACGAGGCGCGGGTGCGGCAGGTCTTCAAGCCGGGTCTGGAGGGCAAGGCCGGCTACAACACCCCGTTCCGCACGATCGAGGAGGCGATCGAGGGCGGACCGCAGCTGATCGGCAGCCCGCAGCAGATCATCGACAAGATCCTCGGCTGGCACGAGGTCTACCGCCACGACCTCCAGTCGATCACCGTGGACGGCTTCGGGCTGGGCCGGCCGGAGCAGTTGGAGACGCTCCAGCGGTTCGCGGAGGAGATCGCCCCGGTGGTGCGCCGGGAAGCGCCGTCCTCGCCGCGGAGCTGACGCGGAGCCGGCTCGCCGCCGTACCGGCACGGTGGCGGGCCGCCGTGCCGCGGGGGGGCCATGATGCACTGATCCACCCGATGATCCACTCACGGTGGCAGGGTTCACCCGGCCGTGCAAGAGGGCTGCGGCGGGGCCCCCCGGAAGCCGTAAGGTTGCTCCGTACGTATGGAGACATCGGAAGGAGGCCCGGGTGATCGAGCTCGAGTCGGTGCCCGAGCTGATCGACCCGGTCATGGTGGCCGCGTTCGAAGGCTGGAACGACGCCGGGGACGCCGCCTCCACAGCGGTCGGTCATCTGGACCGGGAGTGGAAGGGCGAGGTGTTCGCGGCGCTGGACGCCGAGGACTACTACGACTTCCAGGTCAACCGGCCCACGGTGTGGCTGGACGGCGGTACGCGGAAGATCACCTGGCCGACGACGCGGCTGTCCGTGGTGCGGGTGGGCGGGGAGAAGCCCCGGGACCTGGTCCTGGTGCGCGGCATCGAACCATCCATGCGCTGGCGGTCGTTCTGCAACGAGATCCTCGGCTTCGCCCATGAGCTGGGCGTCGAAATGGTCGTCATCCTGGGCGCGTTGCTCGGCGACACCCCGCACACCCGGCCGGTGCCGGTGAGCGGGGTCACCTCGGACGCGGACCTGGCGCGGACGATGGACCTGGAGGAGACGCGGTACGAGGGGCCCACGGGCATCGTCGGGGTCCTCCAGGAGGCCTGCACCCACGCCGGCGTCCCCGCGGTCAGCCTGTGGGCCGCGGTACCGCACTATGTGTCGCAGCCGCCGAACCCGAAGGCGACGCTGGCCCTGCTGAACCGTCTTGAGGACCTGATCGGGCTGCGGATCCCGCTGGGCGAACTGCCCGAGGACGCACGGGCCTGGCAGCTCGGGGTGGACCAGCTCGCCTCGGAGGACAGCGAGGTCGCCGAGTACGTGCAGACGCTGGAGGAGGCGCGGGACACCGCGGAGCTTCCCGAGGCGTCCGGCGAGGCCATCGCCCGGGAGTTCGAGCGCTATCTGCGACGGCGGGACGGCGGCCCCGGGCAGGGGCCGGGCGGCCATGCGACGGAGTCCGGGGACGTGCCGTATCTGCGCGACCCCTCCAGCGGCCGGACCCGCCCGCCGAAGCCGCCGCGTCCGGAGCCGGGGCGGGGGAAGGCCGCCGACGACCAGAGCGCCAAGGGCCCTGACGAGGCGCCGGGAAACGACGCCGGGGAAGGCTCCGGGGACACCCCCGACGAGGACTGACCGGGCACCGGTGGCCTGCGCGCGGGCTGGTTGACGCCCAGGAACGGCGGAGCGCCGCACGGGAGACGATCCCGTGCGGCGCTCCGTTCGTGTGTCCGGTGCCGCGCTCCGTCCTACAGCGCGACGCCCAGCAGGGCGTCGACCGTACGCGAGACGACGCCGGGCGCACCCTCGTCGGTACCGCCCTCCGCGCCCTGGAGCGCGGCCCAGCGGTCCACCGCGGCGAGCGCCGCGGGGCTGTCCAGGTCGTCAGCGAGGGCCTCGCGGACCTCTTCGACCAGCGCGTCGGCGGACGGTCCGTCGGGGCGCGAGACGGCGGCCCGCCAGCGCGCGAGGCGCTCGACGGCGTCGGCCAGCACCTGGTCGGTCCACTCCCAGTCGGACCGGTAGTGGCGGGAGAGCAGGGCGAGCCGGAGGGCCGCCGGGTCCACGCCGTCGCGGCGCAGCGTCGAGACGAAGACCAGATTGCCGCGCGACTTGGACATCTTCTCGCCGTCCAGGCCGACCATTCCGGCGTGGACGTACGCCTTGGCGAACGGGTGCTCACCGGTCAGCGCCTGGGCGTGGGAGGCGCCCATCTCGTGGTGCGGGAAGGCGAGGTCGGAGCCGCCGCCCTGGATGTCGAAGCCCATGCCGAGGTGGTCGAGCGCGATGGCGACGCACTCGATGTGCCAGCCCGGGCGACCCTCGCCCAGGGAGGCCCCGTCCCAGCTCGGCTCGCCCGGGCGGGCGGCCATCCAGAGCATCGGGTCGAGGGGGTTCTTCTTGCCGGGGCGCTCCGGGTCGCCGCCGCGTTCGGCGGAGAGCAGGCGCATCGCCTCGGCGTCCAGGCCGGAGACCTCGCCGAAGTGCGGGTCGGCGTCGACGGAGAAGTAGACGTCGCCGTCCAGGTCGTAGGCGGCGCCCGCGTCCCGGAGGCGTTCGACGAGGGGCACGATGCCCGGTATCGCCTCGACCGCTCCGATGTAGTGCTGCGGGGGCAGCATCCGCAGCGCGGTCATGTCCTCGCGGAAGAGCGCCGTCTCGCGCTCCGCGAGCTCGGTCCAGTCCTGACCGTCGCGCACGGCCCGCTCTAGCAGCGGATCGTCCACGTCGGTCACGTTCTGGACGTAGTGGACCTGCCGCTTGGTGTCGAGCCACACGCGCTGAACGAGGTCGAACGCGTTGTAGGTCGCCGCATGACCCATATGGGTCGCGTCGTACGGCGTGATGCCGCAGACATAGATGCGGGCGACGGGACCGGGGTCAAGGGTGATCCGTCCGCCGGTCGCGGTGTCGTGGATCCGAAGGTCGCGGCCCTTGCCAGGCAGGGCGGGGACCTCAGAAGCGGGCCAGGCATGCATGTCATGAGCGTAACCGGACGATGCTTCCGGATACGAACCGGCATCGGAAACCTGTCCGAAGAGGCCCTCTTGCGTGAAACCCGGGCCGGGCGGTATGGCCCGGCCCGGACCCGCGGAGCTCCTACACCGGCGGCCAGGGAATGGGCGGCCACTGACCGCTCGGCCGCGGGTGCACGGCGCTCCTGACCAGCCCCGCGACCCGCTGCCGCAGGGCCTCCAGTTCGGCCGGTGTGATGAGTTCGGCCATCCGGGTGGCGAGGGCGGCGCCCGGCGCCAGCTCGCCGGCGAGCCGGCCCAGCACGGCCAGCGCCTCCTCGGTCAGCGGCTCGCCCGCCCAGCCCCAGAGCAGGGTCCGCAGCTTGTCGTCCGCGTTGAAGGTGACGCCGTGGTCGATGCCGAAGAGCCGTCCGCCGTGGGCGGGCAGCAGGTGTCCGCCCTTGCGGTCGCCGTTGTTGATCACCGCGTCCAGCACGGCGAGCCGCCGCAGCCGCACGTCGTCGGCGTGCACCAGCAGCGCGGTCTTCCCCTCCCCCACGTCCGCGAAGCCCACGGCCTTCCAGCCGTCACCGGGCTCCTCGTCCTCGACGAGTGCCAGCAGCTCGGGGGCGTCCTCGCCGGGCGGGGGGCCGTCGATCCAGAGCTGGCACATGCCCTGCCCGTACGGCCCGTCCCGCAGCACGGTCGGCGGCACGAGGTCCCAGCCGGTCGCCCGGGAGACCTCGTACGCGGCGACCTCCCGCTGGGCGAGGGTCCCGTCGGGGAAGTCCCACAGCGGCTGCTCCCCCGCGACCGGCTTGTAGGCGCAGGGGCGCGCCTCGCCCTCGTACGCCACCGTGCAGTGCAGCACCGCGTTGGACGCTCCGCCGACCTGCCCGAGGACGGTGATCGTGCCCTCGGTGAGCAGGGTGAGCAGGTCCGTGTCCGTCAGGCTCCGCGACGGTATCCGTTCTGGCGCGGGCATACGTGTCCTTCCGGATCAAGGGGCAGGCTGCACAGCGGACACGGCGGGCGGCCGGCGTTGACGACGTCCAGGGCCCGCTTGGCGAAGGCGCGGGCCTGGGCGCCGCTGAGCCGGACACGGAGCATCGGCGGGCCGTTCTCCTCGTCCTGGAGGAGCTTCTCCTCGGCCTCCGCGAGGTCGTCCTCGGAGCCGGCGTCGAGCTCGACGAGGGCCTGCGCCTCGACGATCATGCGCTGCTCCTCGCCGTCCCACGCCAGGGCCATGGTGCCGACCCGGAACTCCTCCTCGACGGGCACGTCGAGCGGCGCGGTGTCGGAGACGTCGGTCGGGGCCACCGCGGGCACCGGGGAGTTGCCCCCGGTGCGGCGTACGACCTCGTCGAGCAGTTCGTCGATCCGCTCGGCGAGAGCGGTGACCTGGGCCTTCTCCAGGGCGACGCTGGTGACCCTGCCCTGGGAGGACGCCTGGAGGAAAAACGTACGGCGGCCAGGCAACCCGACCGTACCGGCCACGAATCGGTCCGGTGGGTCGTAGAGGAACACCTGACGGGACACGTCCTGCTCCCTTGAGCTTCGATGGTGGTTGGGCGGCGCTACGGCGCGTCCACCCTACTGCCCGGAGCGATCACGGCGCGCCCGCACCGCCCCCGACCGTCGCGTCCGCCGAGCCGTCGTCCGTGGGGGACGCGGCGGCGTCCGCCCCGACGGACTGCTCGCGGGGGGCCAGGGAGGCGAGGTCGCCGGTGTCGCCGAGCCTCAGGATGAAGGGGCGCAGCCTGGTGTAGCGGATCGCGGTGACCGAGCAGGGGTCGACGTGGACACGCTGGAAGAGGTCCAGGTGCATGCCCAGCGCGTCGGCGACGAGGGACTTGATGATGTCGCCGTGCGAGCACATGACGTAGGTGGCGTCCTCACCGTGCTCCGCCTCGACCCGGTCGTTCCAGTCGCGTACGGCGTCGACGGCGCGGGCCTGCATCGCGCGCATCGACTCGCCGCCCGGGAAGGCCGCGGCGGAGGGGTGCTGCTGGACGACGGACATCAGGGGCTCGTCGGACAGTTCGGCCAGCTTCCGTCCCGACCAGTCGCCGTAGTCGCACTCGCTGATGCGGTCCTCGGTGTGCAGGGACAGGCCGGGGCGGGCGTCGAGGAGCGGCTGGAGCGTCTGCCGGCAGCGCTCCAGGGGGCTGCTGACGGCGAGGACCGGGACCACCGCGGAAAGCCGCGCGGGGAGGGCCGCGGCCTGTTCGGCGCCGCGTTCGTCGAGGGAGACACCGGGGGTGCGGCCCGCGAGCACTCCGGCGGTGTTGGCGGTCGAGCGTCCGTGGCGTACGAGGATCAGGGTGGGCATACCCGCCAGCCTAGAGGGGTGGCGAAGGTGCGCCGGAGCCGGTCACGGGGAAGAATGCCCGCCGTGATCGTGGACTGTGCCATCTACCGGGACGGGCGCCGCACCGAACGGCCCGACGACTTCTCCGATGCCCTGGACGAGGCGCGGGACGCACAGGACGCGTTCCTGTGGATCGGGCTGCACGAGCCGACGGAGGAGGAGTTCGACCTCGTACGGGACGAGTTCGGGCTGCACCCGCTGGCCGTGGAGGACGCGTTGCGGGCGCATCAGCGGCCCAAGCTGGAGGTGTACGACGACTCCTTGTTCGCGGTCCTCAAGCCGGTCGTCTACGAGCCGGAGAGCGACAAGGTCAGCGCCGACGAGCTGATGGTCTTCATAGGCGACTCGTTCGTGGTGACGGTCCGGCACGGCGAGGGAGCCCCGCTGGCAGCCGTGCGCCGCCGGCTGGAGGCCGAGCCCGAGGTGCTGAAGCACGGCCCGACGGCGGTGCTGTACGCGGTCAGCGACGCCGTCGTGGACCACTACATGGACGTCTCCGGTGAGCTCCAGCTCGACCTGGAGGAGCTGGAGGCGGAGGTGTTCGCCCCGAGCGGCGGCGATTCGAAGAACACCGCGGCCCGGATCTACACCTTCAAGCGACAGGTGCTGGAGTTCCGCCGGGCGGCCGGGCCGCTGACCGCTCCGATGGCCCGGCTCTCGGGGGCGGGCGTGCCGTTCGTCCACGAGCACGCGCAGCCGTTCTTCCGGGACGTGGCCGACCACCTGACGCGCGCCAACGAGCAGGTGGAGGGGTTGGACCGGCTGCTTTCGGACATTCTGTCGGCGCATCTGGCCCAGATGGGCGTGCGGCAGAACGACGACATGCGCAAGATCTCCGCCTGGGCGGCCATGGCCGCCGTCCCGACGATGGTGGCGGGCGTCTACGGCATGAACTTCGACCACATGCCGGAGCTGCACTGGGTGTGGACGTACCCGGCGGTGGTCGCGGCGATGGGCTGCGCCGTGTTCGGTCTCTACCGGCTGTTCAAGCGGCGCGGCTGGCTCTGAGCGCCCCGGCGCCCGCGAGGCGTGTGCTGCGTGCGTGCGTCGTACGCCGTACGCCCTGCGCCCTCAGGCGTACTCGCGCTCCGGTGCGGCGGGGCTGCCCAGCGCGTCGCGCCTCCGCGGCATCTCCAGGCTCACCATCCGCCGCCAGCCGACGAGGCGCTCGTACGCGTACACCGCGTGGATGCCCGCGGCGAGCACGGCCGCCTTGGGCCGCGGCCAGCCGAGCACCCGGCCCATGGCGGCCATCACGGCGAGGCTGACGTCGTGGTAGACGCGGATCTCGGCCAGGGCGCACTCGCGCATGGTCCGCTGGATGGTGCGGCCGTGCCCGGCGCGGGCGAGGCCGAGGAGTTCCTCGTGGCAGTAGGCGAGGTGGTTGTCCTCGTCGTGGGAGATCATCTTCACCGCGCGGCCGATGTCGGGGTGGTCGGCGAAGTACCGGCGCAGCAGGCGCATCTGCTCGGAGGCGCGCTGCTCGGTGACGCGACTGTGGGCCAGATAGGTGATGATGTCGCGCTCGGTGAGCCGCTGCTCGCCGCGCAACCGTGAGTGCGCGAGCCCGATGCCCTGCTGTTCCAGGAGCATCGTGTAGTCGGTCTCCGGCGGGACCTCGACGGGCGGCAGTCCGCGCTTCTTCAGGAGCGCGTGGAAGATCCGGCCGTGCTTGTCCTCGTCGGCGCCGTGCCGGACGATCTTGGGAGCCAGGTCGCGGCAGCTCTCCGGGACGAGTGCGGCGATGCGGGCGTTCTCCCAGCCGCCCTGGGCCTCACCGCTCGCGGCGATGGAACAGAAGAGCCGGTAGGACTCGTCGTTGTCCAGAATCTCCTGGAACAGAGTCTGCGCTGAGAGCATGACGGCCACCTCCGTACCCGTTGCCCGCGGAATCGAGGTCCGCGGAGCAGTAGTGCGCAGGAAGAGTCAAATGCGCCGCGGGGCGGTCGGCAACCGGGGCGACCGGCGGGCGGCGCCCGGCGCGGCGGCGTAACCCTTGGGCGCTCGGCGCGTTGTTCCGGGTGACGGCCGTGGCGGGGAGGACCCCCGAGCCCCCACCACGGCCGTAGTGCTGTCCCGGTTGTACCGGTGTCGTCTGTACCGGTGTCGTCCGTCAGGCGAGCCCGGAGCGCTCCAGGGCGTCCGTGCCGGCGCGCAGGGCGGTGAGCCGCTCCTCCAGGGTGAAGCCGGCCGGGGCGAGGTTGAGCGTGGTGACCCCGGCGGCGGCATAGGCCTGCATCCGCTCGGCGATCCGCTCGACGGGGCCGAGCAGCGCGGTCTGGTCGATCAGCTGGTGCGGCACGGCCGCCGCGGCCCCCGCCTTGTCCCCGCCGAGGTACTTGTCCTGGATCTCGGCGGCCTCCTTCTCGTACCCCATGCGCTGGGCGAGCTGGTTGTAGAAGTTCTGCTTCCGGCTGCCCATCCCGCCGACGTACAGCGCGGTGTACGGGCGGAACATGTCGGCGAGGCCGGTCACGTCGTCGCCGACGGCGAGCGGCAGCGTCGGGCTGACGTCGAAGCCCTCCATCGTCTTCCCGGCCTTCTCCCGGCCCGCGCGCAACGGCTGGATCGCGGTCTCCTCCAGGTGCTCGGCGGAGGGGAAGATCAGCAGGGCGCCGTCGGCGATCTCGCCGGTCTGCTCCAGGTTCTTGGGGCCGATCGCGGCGATGTAGAGCGGGATGTGCTCGCGCTGGGGGTGCACGGTGAGCTTGATCGGCTTGCCCGGACCGCCGGGGAGCGGCAGCGTCCAGTGCGCCCCCTCGTACGACACGCGCTCGCGGGTCATCGCCTTGCGGACGATCTCCACGTACTCCCGGGTGCGGGCCAGCGGCTTGTCGAACTTCACGCCGTACCAGCCCTCGGAGACCTGCGGGCCCGAGACCCCGAGGCCGAGGCGGAAGCGGCCGCCGGAGAGCGAGTCGAGGGTGGCGGCGGTCATCGCCGTCATGGTGGGCTGGCGCGCCGGGATCTGCATGATCGCGGAGCCGACGTCGATCGACTCGGTCCGGGCCGCGACCCAGGTCAGCACGGTCGGGGCGTCGGAGCCGTACGCCTCGGCCGCCCAGCAGACGTCGTAGCCGAGCCGGTCGGCCTCCTGCGCGACGGCGAGGTTGTCGCCGTCCATGCCGGCGCCCCAGTAACCGAGATTGATGCCGAGCCGCATAGCCGCTCCCCTTACTGATCAGTAACGTCCCTTTCTCCGGACTCTAGCGCGGGTGACGGAGATCCGGCAGGCCCGGCGGACCTCCGGTTGTCCACAGGCCTCCACCCGGTGGGGTCGTGGCCAGTAATCTCAGCGCCCATGGAGCAGAGGCATCTCGGCCGTACCGGCCTTCGCGTGTCCCGGATCGGGCTCGGCACCCTCACCTGGGGCCGGGACACGGACGAACACGACGCCGCCGACCAGCTCAAGGCCTTCTGGGACGCGGGCGGCACCCTGGTGGACACCGCCGATGTGTACGGGGGCGGCGAGGCCGAATATCTGCTCGGGCGGCTCGTCGGGAGCCTGGTCCCCCGTCAGGATCTGGTCCTCGCCACGAAGGCGGGCAACGTCCCGGACCCCTACCGCCGCTTCAACGGTTCGCGCGGGCACCTCCTGGCCGCTCTGGACGCGTCCCTGGAGCGGCTCGGCACGGATTACGTGGACCTGTGGCAGATCCACGCCTTCGACCCGGGGACCCCGTTGGAGGAGACCCTCCAGGCGGTGGACCTCGCCGTGTCCTCCGGCCGCGTGCGGTACGCGGGCGTGTCGAACTTCTGCGGCTGGCAGCTGGCGAAGGCCGCCACCTGGCAGCTCGCCGCGCCCGGGGTGCGCACCCGGCTGGCCAGTACGCAGATGGAGTACTCGCTGCTCCAGCGGGGCATCGAGCGCGAGGTGCTGCCCGCCGCGCTGGACCTCGGGATCGGGCTGCTGCCGTCCTCGCCGCTGGGGCGCGGTGTGCTCACCGGCAAGTACCGCCAGGGCACCCCGTCCGGCTCCCGGGCCGCGTCGACACGGCTCGCCCCGTTCGTCGAGCCGTATCTCGACGACGCCTCGGCCCGCATCACCGACGCGGTGGCGACGGCGGCGGACGGACTGGCGACGAGCCCGCTCCAGGTGGCGCTCGCCTGGGTCCGGGACCGGCCCGGGGTCGCCGCGCCGATCGTCGGTGCGCGCAACGCCGGGCAGCTCGCGGAGGCTTTGTCAGTGGAGGCGCTTAGTCTTCCCTACGAGATCTGCCAGGCGCTCGACGATGTGTCGGCGCCCGTGCACCGCTATCCCGACCAGGACTGGAGCACGCTGTGACTGCGCTTCCCGGGGAGACCCCCGGCACCGTCGGCACGGACACACCACAGGACACCGTGTCCCCGCCGGAGGCCGGTGCCGACGGCCCCGAGCACGCCGAAGCGCCCGATGCGTCTGACGTGCCCGATGCACCCGATGGGCCCGACGCTCCTGATGCCTCCGGAGGCACCGGTCCGTCGGACACTTCGGCGGGTGTCGAGGAGGACGGGCGCGAGGACACGGAGGACGACGCGGACGACGCGGAGGACGGGGAGGACGGGGAGGACGGGGAGGACGGGGCGACCGCTGACGCCGCGCCCGCCGAAGCGGCTCCCGCCGCCGAGCTCTCGGAGGCGCAGGCCGAGCTGGCCGCCCAGCGCGAACTGCGGGAGCGGATCGAGAAGCGCAAGGCGGAGAAAGCCGCACCCATCCCCGCCGGCACGGGACTGAGCGGCACGGCCGCCGAGCTGCTCGCGGCCGTCCGCGCCGTGGAGAGCGGTGAGAAGGCGGGCACCGCGTTCTTCGACGCGCCCGCCCCGGCCGCCCGGCGCCCCGCACCGGCCGCCGCACAGCCATCCCGGTCCCCCGGGCCCGCCGCCGCACCGACCGCACCGACCGCGTCCCCCGAAGCCCTGGACGCGGTGCGCGCGGTACTCACGGAGGGCGGGGCCCCCGAGGCGCTGGCCCGCCCGGCCGTCGGCGCGCTGGGCGAGCAGGCCGCCGAGCTGCTGCGCACCGACCCCTGGCAGCTGCTGACGGTGCCCGGTGTGCGACCGGAGCAGGCCGACGGCTTCGCGCGGGCCCTGCTGGGCGCCGCATGCGGCCCCGACGACGGCCGCAGGACGTCGGCGCTGGTCGGCTGGCTGCTGGAGCGTGCCGCCCTCCAGGGCCACACGGCACTGGACGCCGAGACCGTACGGGCGGCGCTCGCCGAGCGCGCGGTCGGCGACCCGGACGCGGCGGTGCGGGACGCCGTCGAGGAGGGTGTCGCCCTGGTCTTCGGGGAAGCCGACCAGCCGGCACCGGACGACGCCGACCCGGCGGACGGCGAAGCGGACGGAGCGGGCCTCGCGGAGGAGGCCGACGTCGTGCGGGAGCCGGTCCAGGTGCTGCTGGGCCTGGACCGCTACGCCCTGGCCGAGGAGAGCCTCGCCGATGGCCTGGCCCGGCTGGTCAACGCCTGCGAGAAGGCCGCCGACTGGACGGAGGCGGCCGCCGCCGCCCCGAGCCCGTCGGCCGCCGAGCTGATCCGTACGACCGCCGCGGCCGGACTGGTCGCGCACAGCGGCGGCGAGGCGGCCAGGGCCGAGCCGGCCGCCCTGATCGCGGCGGCGCGCGGCCTGGGGCTGCGGGCCCTGGGCGCCACCCACAGCGAGGACGGCCGCCGGAGGCTCGCGGCGGCCACCGGTGATCCGGACACGGCGGTCACGCTGGCCGGCCTGCTCTCCGGTGGGCAGGGCCCCGGCCGGGACGAGGACGGGGCGCTCGCCCTGGATCTGCTGGTCGTGCTGGACGCCCCGCAGCTGGACGTGGAGGGTGCGGCGGTCCTGGTCGAGGCGCTGGCCGACGGCGCCCGGCTGGTGTTGAGCGGCGACCCGGGCGTGCTGGGCTCGGCGGGCGCCGGGCGGGTGTTCGCCGATGTGCTGGCGTCCCACGCCTGCCCGCAGGTCGTCTCCCGCACCCCGGACCCCGGGCCGATCGGCGAGCTGGTCTCCGGTATCGGCATCGGCGAGCTGCATCAGGTCGACGCTCCTGGCAAGGAGGTGGTGATCGTCCCGGTCCGCGACGCGGGCGAGGCCGTCCACCGCACCGTGCAGTTGGTCGCCGACTCGGTGCCCCGGGCGTTCTCCATCCCCGCCGAGGAGACCCAGGTGATCACCGTGGGCCATGGCGGGGCCGCCGGGACCAGGGCGCTGAACGAGGCGCTGAAGCAGCGGCTCAACCCGGGCCCCGGCCGGTTCGGCGGTTTCGACCCGGGCGACCGCGTGGTCCATGTGCCCGCGCCCGGCCGGGCGGTGCCCGGGGTGGTGCGCTCGGCCGACGCCGAGGGGCTGCGGCTGGACTGCGGGGGCGTCCCCGTCCTCGTACCGCAGGAGCGGGTGGAGTCGTCGGTGCGGCACGGCTGGGCCCTCAGCGCCCATCAGGCGGCGGGGATGCGCTGGCCCGCCGCGGTCGTGGTGCTGCCGGGCGACGCCGCGCAGGGGCTGAGCAGACCCTGGGTGTACACCGCGTTCGGCCGGGGCGAGCGGCATCTGTCCGTGGTGCACGGGGTGGACCAGGCGCTCCCGCGGGCGGTGGCGCAGGTTCCGGCCCAGGAGCGGACGACACGGCTGCGCGCGCTGCTGGAGGCGCTCCCGACGCCCGACGCGTCGTCCTAGGGATTGAGCTGATCCGGACAGCGGTGGGGCCCCGGTGCGCTGTGCGCCGGGGCCCCACCGTCACGTCCGGTGCGGGAGGAGGGAGAGGGGTCAGAGGCCGCCCGCCGAGGGGCCGGCGAAGTCCTCGTCCGACTCGTCCTCCTCGTCGAAGACCGCGCTGACGTCGAAGCGGCAGACCACCAGTTCGGGGTCGGCGTCCTCGAACGGGGCGCCGAGCCACTCCCCCGGCTCCGGCGGCGCTTCCGCGGCCGAGACCCAGAGGGTGGAGTCGCCCTCCTCCAGGCCGAATTCCTTGTGCCGGGAGGCGATCTCGTCCGGTTCGTACTCGCCGAAGAGCACACCGAGCGCGGCGTGGACGCTGGTGCCGACCACCGGGGCCGTGTCCTGTCCGCCGCCCGGACCCGCGTCGAGGTCGGCGAGGCGCTGCGCCTGTGCGAGCAGCCGCGGGGGCTCCGCGACCAGGTAGTCGCGCCGGATCAGGACGCTGAGCGCGCTGGGCTCGGCGGGACCGGCGTAGGGAGGCAGGGAGTCGTCGGCGCCGGGGATCTCGAAGGGGGTGACTTCGTCGTAGCGCTCGTAGAGGAGTTCGTCGTAGACCTCGGCGGCAGCGGCAAGGGCGTTGAACGCGTCGTAGACGGCGGGGTCGTCGTCCCCGGTGCGGCGTTCGACCGCGTCGAGGTGACGGTCGATCGCGGCTTTGACCGCCTCGGCGGCGGCACGTACCTCGGCAGCGGTGGGCTGCGCAGCATCAGACATAGTGCAGACGCTATCCGTACCGGGGCTCTGCCCGCACAATAGATGCGATGCCGGAATACGAATTCGCCGACGTGTACGTGCCGCGCGGGGTCTCCCGCAAGGAAGCGGCCCGACTCCTGACCGACCACGCCGAGTACGGACACTGGGAACTGGACCGCCTGACGCTCCGCAGGGACGGCAGCCGCAGGGTGCGGCTGCGCAGACGGATCATCCGTCAGCTACGGGCCACCTGGTGACAGGGAGCGGGCCCCGCGGTCGCGGGGCCCGCTCTCCCGTCCATGCTGTGCCGTGGTGTGCGCGCCCGGATCAGGCGGCGCTGCGCGAGCGGCGGTAGAGAACCGATCCCGCACCGGCGAGCAGCAGTCCGGCGCTGGCCGGGATGAGCAGTTCGAGCCCGCCCCCACCGGTCTGCGCGAGCTGCTCCCCGGGGATGTGCCGGGTCTCGGGAGCGTTCGGCTCGGGCGGCTGGTTGGCCGGCGGGGTGACCGGCTTCTCCGGCGTGACGGGGGGCTTCTCCGGCTGCTCGGGCGGCGGGGGCGGAACCTCGGCGTCGTTGGAGCAGCTGTTGCCGAAGGTCGGATTCAGCAGACCGATCACGGAGACGCTGTTGCCGCAGATGTTCACGGGGACGCTGATCGGAGCCTGGATCGTGTTACCGGAGAGAATGCCGGGCGAGCCCTGGGCGGTTCCCTCGGCCGTGGCGCCGCCGCCCGGGGCCCGGTGACGGCCGGTGCCGGGCTCGGAGTGCCGGTCCGACGTGTCGGTGTGCCCGCCCGAGGCGGCGGTGTCGCCGGCCCGGGCGCCGTTTCCGGAGCCGCCCGGGACCGAGCGCTCCTGGGGAGCTGCCGAGCGGTCCCCGGAGCGGTCGGACTCTGCCGATCCGTTCTCGCAGTCGTTTCCGAACACCGGGTTGATGAGTCCGCCGACGGTGACGGAGTTGCCGCAGACGTTGACCGGGATGTCGATCGGGACGCTGACCGAGTTGCCGGACAGCACGCCCGGTGAGCCGGAGGCGGTACCGGCCGCCCCCGAGTCGGCGTGGGCGTATCCGCCACTCAGCGCGAGCACTCCGCCCGCAGCCGCCATGGTGATCAGGCCTTTACGAGTGACCTGTCGCATAGGTTCGTTTCCTGCCTTCTGGCTTCCGAAAAACCCCCGGACATGACCGTGCGGGAGCCGAATGCCGAACGGTCCCGGAGTGCATGGAGTGCACTCCGGGACCGGTCGAGCTCAAACCCTTACGGGTCGACCTTCAACGTCAGGCGTTGACGCAGGTGTTGCCGAAGGCGGGGTTCAGCAGACCGATCACGGAGACGGTGTTGCCGCACACGTTGATCGGCACGTGGATCGGGACCTGGACGACGTTGCCGGAGAGCACGCCGGGGCTGCCGATGGCAGCACCCTGGGCGCCCGCGTCGGCGGAAGCCATGCCCGCACCCGCGAGAACGAGGCCACCCGTAGCAGCCGCAACTGCGACGACCTTCTTGATCATGATTCCTCCTAGTTGGAAAATGCGGTCCCAGCCGCGGACCGCAAACCTTGTAACGAGGAGGATCTGGCGGGGCTACGTGTGAACGACTCGTTTCACTCGTTCGGACATGTCCGTACAGGTGGACGAATCACCGGCGAATCGGTCAGGGAGCGGTCAGGCGTGGTCGATGAACCGGTCGAGCACCCGCACGCCGAACTGCAGACCGTCGACCGGGACCCGCTCGTCGACGCCGTGGAACATCCCCGCGAAGTCCAGCTCCGGCGGCAGCTTCAGCGGGGCGAATCCGAAGCCCCGGATGCCGAGGTCGTCGAAGGACTTGGCGTCGGTTCCGGCCGAGAGCATGTACGGCACGGCACGGGCGATGGGGTCCTCGGCGACCAGCGCGGTCTGCATGGCGTCGACCAGCGCGCCGTCGAACGTGGTCTCCAGGGCCTTGTCCGCGTGCACGTCCTCGCGCCGGACGTTGGGCCCGAGGATCCGGTCCAGGTCCGCGAGGAACTCCTCCTCGTACCCGGGGAGGTACCGGCCGTCGACGTGGGCGGTCGCCTGGCCCGGGATGACGTTGACCTTGTAGCCGGCGCCGAGCTGCGTGGGGTTGGCGGTGTTCTGGAGGGAGGCGCCGATGAGCTTGGCGATGCCGCCCAGCTTGGCGAGCGTCTCATCCATGTTCTCCGGGTCCAGCTCGGTGCCCAGCGCGTCGGAGAGCTCGTCCAGGAAGTGCCGCAGCGTCTTGGTGACCCGCACCGGGAACTTGTGCCGGCCCAGTCGGCCGACCGCCTCGGACAGCTCCGTGATGGCGTTGTCCTTGTGGATCATCGATCCGTGTCCGGCGGTGCCGTCCACGGTCAGCTTCATCCAGTGCATGCCCTTCTGGGCCGTCTCCACCAGATACAGCCGCAGGTTCTCGTTGACGGTGAAGGAGAAGCCGCCGACCTCGCTGATCGCCTCGGTGACGCCCTCGAAGAGCCCGGGGTGGTTGTCGACGAGGTAGCGCGCCCCGTACGTCCCGCCGGCCTCCTCGTCCGCGAGGAAGGCGAGCACGATGTCGCGCGGGGGCTTGCGGCCGGTGCGCATGCGCTCGCGGACGACCGCGAGGGTCATCGCGTCCATGTCCTTCATGTCGACCGCGCCCCGGCCCCAGACGCAGCCGTCCGCGATCTCCCCGGAGAACGGGTCGTGGGTCCAGTCCGCCGCGTTGGCCGGGACGACGTCGGTGTGCCCGTGGATCAGGAGCGCCGGGCGGGAGGGGTCCTCGCCCTCGATCCGGGCGACCGTGGAGGCCCGCCCCTTGTGCGACTCGAAGATCTTCGGCTCCAGGCCGACCTCCGCGAGCTTCTCCGCGACGTACTCGGCCGCGAGCCGCTCACCGGGGCCGGAGTGGTCGCCGTAGTTGCTGGTGTCGATCCGGATCAGGTCACGACAGAGGTCGACGACCTCCCTCTCGGCGTTGCCGCCGGTGACGGCCTTGCCCGTGCTGCTCTCGCTCACGCTGGTTCCTTCCACTGTCGCTGTGGTGCTCCCCCTCATCCTCCCGCGCCCACGGCCCGCGCCCAAGGCCGCGCACCCCCCGTCACGCACCGTTCACAGCGATCGGGGCGTGATCGAGCACCCTCGAATGTTTGCTATGGTTTTCCACGTCGGAACGGGCACGGCCCGCGAGACAGACACCTTGTCCGGGTGGCGGAATGGCAGACGCGCTAGCTTGAGGTGCTAGTGCCCTTTATCGGGCGTGGGGGTTCAAGTCCCCCCTCGGACACCAGCAGGAGCCCCACTTCGGTGGGGCTCTTTTGCGTCACCGGGCGACCACGGAGAGGGGCGACGATGCGAGGACGCAGGAAGCCGCCTCCCGCGCCGCTCCCCCAGCGGAACGGGATCGACGCGGTGCGGGTGCGGTTGCCGGAGGATCCCGAAGGGCTCTGGGGCTGCGTCGGGGACCATCTGGTCGGGCGGTTCGGCGGGGCGATCGGGGCGGCCCGGGTGGCGGAGATGCTGGAGGCCGGGCGGTTCGTGGGGGCCGACGGGGTCGCCGTGCGGGGCGACGAGCCGTATGCCGCGGGGCGGTGTCTCTGGTTCCACCGGGACTTCGCGCCGGAGGAACCGGTGCCCTTCCCGGTCGGCGTCGTGTACCGGGACGAGCGGCTCGTGGTCGCCGACAAGCCGCATTTCCTGGCGACTATGCCCCGGGGGCGGCACATCACCGAGACCGCGGTGGCGCGGCTGCGGCGGGAGCTGGACCTGCCCGCCCTGCAGCCGGCGCACCGGCTGGACCGGCTGACCGCGGGGCTCGTGCTGTTCGTGGTGCGGCCCGAGGACCGGGGCGCGTACCAGACGCTGTTCCGGGACCGGCTGGTGCGGAAGGAGTACGAGGCGGTGGCCCCGTACGACCCGGAGCTGGTCCTGCCCCGGACCGTGCGGAGCCGGATCGTGAAGGAGCGCGGGGTGCTCGCCGCCCGCGAGGAGCCGGGGGAGGCGAACAGCGAGAGCCGGGTGGAGCTGGTGGAGCACCGGGGCGGGGCCGGGCGTTACCGGCTGCTGCCCGCTACCGGGCGCACGCATCAGCTGCGCGTCCACATGAACGCGCTGGGGGTGCCCATCGTCCACGATCCGCTGTATCCGGTGGTGGAGGAGGAAGGGGCCTCCGACGACTTCTCGCGGCCGTTGCAGTTGCTGGCCCGGGTGCTGGAGTTCACCGATCCGGTCGGCGGGGAGCCTCGCCGCTTCGCGAGCGGGCTGCGGCTCTCCGCCTGGCCGGAGAGGTGAGGCGCGCGGCGCTCAGTGGCCGCGCTTGATCCACTCGTCGAGCCCCGGGGCCTCCGCGCCGATGGAGGTGGGGTCTCCGTGGCCGGTTCGGACGGCGGTGTCGCCGGGCAGGGTGAGCAGCCGGTCCCGGATCGAGTCGATGATCGTCGGGAACGACGAGAAGGACCGGCCGGTGGCGCCGGGGCCGCCCTGGAAGAGGGTGTCGCCGGTGAAGACCGTTCCCAGCTCGGGGGCGTACAGGCAGACCGCGCCGGGGGCGTGGCCCGGGGTGTGGAGAACCTTGAGCGTGGTGCCCGCCACGGTCAGTTCCTGGCCGTCGGCCAGGGCGCCGTCGGGCGTGCGGTCCGGGTGGGTCTGCTGCCAGAGCGGCAGGTCGTCCGGGTGGAGCAGGATCGGGGCGCCGGTGGCCGCCGCGAGGGCGGGGGCGGCGTCGATGTGGTCGTTGTGCGCGTGGGTGCAGACGATGGCGCGCAGCGTCCGGCCGCCGAGCGCGGCCTCGATGGCGGCGGCGTCGTGGGCGGCGTCGATGACGATCGCCTCGGTGTCGTCGCCGACGATCCAGACGTTGTTGTCGACGTCCCACTCGCCGCCGTCGAGGGCGAAGGTGCCGGAGGTGACCAGATGGTCGATGCGGGCGGACATCAGAGGACCACCACCGAGCGGAGGACGTCGCCGTCGTGCATCCGGGCGAAGGCCTGCTCGATGTCGCCCAGGCCGATGGTCTCGGTGACGAAGGCGGCGAGGTCGAGGCGGCCCTGCTGGTGAAGGTCGACGAGCATCGGGAAGTCGCGGGAGGGCAGGCAGTCGCCGTACCAGGAGGACTTGAGCGAGCCGCCGCGGCCGAAGACGTCCAGGAGCGGCAGTTCGAGCTTCATGTCCGGGGTGGGGACGCCGACGAGGACGACCGTTCCGGCGAGGTCGCGGGCGTAGAAGGCCTGCTGGTAGGTCTCAGGGCGGCCGACCGCCTCGATGACGACGTCGGCGCCGTTGCCGTCGGTGAGGGCGCGGATCGCCTCGACCGGGTCGGTGGAGCGGGAGTTGACGGTGTGGGTGGCGCCCATCTTCTTCGCCGTCTCCAGCTTGCGGTCGTCGATGTCGACCGCGATGATCTTCGCCGCGCCGGCCAGCCGTGATCCGGCGATCGCCGCGTCGCCGACGCCGCCGCAGCCGATGACGGCGACGGAGTCGCCCCGGCCGACCTGGCCGGTGTTGATGGCGGCGCCGATGCCCGCCATGACGCCGCAGCCGAGCAGTCCGGCGACGGCCGGGGAGACCTCGGGGTCGACCTTGGTGCACTGGCCGGAGGCGACGAGGGTCTTCTCGGCGAACGCTCCGATGCCCAGCGCGGGTGACAGCTCCGTGCCGTCGAGCAGGGTCATCTTCTGCTTGGCGTTGTGGGTGTCGAAGCAGTACCAGGGGCGGCCGCGCAGACAGGCGCGGCACTGGCCGCACACGGCACGCCAGTTGAGGACGACGAAGTCGCCGGGGGCGACGTCCGTGACGCCCTCGCCGACCGACTCCACGACGCCCGCGGCCTCGTGGCCGAGGAGGAAGGGGAACTCGTCGTTGATGCCGCCCTGCTTGTAGTGCAGGTCAGTGTGACAGACGCCGCACGCCTGGATCTTCACGACCGCCTCGCCGGGGCCGGGGTCCGGGATCACGATCGTCTCGACCCTGACCGGCTCGTTCTTCCCCGGTGCGATGACCCCTTGCACCTGCTGCGCCATAACCGTGCTCTCCCTGCTCCTGAGCTTTCGCGAAGATCGATCGCGCACAACCGTACGCCTTGGGGGACCCGCTACGGAGCGAGCACGTCCAGTTCGTGCAGGGCGCCGACGGCGATCTCCTTGGTGATCCGTTCGGCGGCCTCCGCCTCGCCCTCGCGGACCGCCTCGGCGAGGCGGACGTGCAGGGTGACGGCGGCCGGGTCGGGGTCCTCGAACATCACCTGGTGGTGGGTGCGGCCCGCGAGGACCTCGGCGACGACGTCCCCGAGCCGGGCGAACATCTCGTTGCCGGAGGCGTTGAGGACGATCCGGTGGAAGGCGATGTCGTGTTCGAGGTAGCCCTCCAGCTGCTGGCCGCGCGAGGTGGCGACCATGCCGAGGGCGCGTTCGGTGAGCTCGGCGCACTGGGCGGCGGTGGCGTGGCGGGCTGCGAGGCCCGCCGCGACCGGTTCGATCGCGGAGCGCAGCACGGTGAGGGAGCGCAGCTGGCGGGGGCGGTCGGCGCCGGCGAGACGCCAGCGGATGACCTGGGGGTCGTAGACGTTCCAGGTCTCGGTGGGGCGGACCGTCACGCCGACGCGGCGGCGTGATTCGACCAGGTGCATCGATTCCAGGACCCGGACCACTTCGCGGACGACCGTACGGGAGACGTCGAAGCGCTGGGCGAGCTCGTCGGTGCGTAGGACGCTGCCGGGCGGGCACTGGCCGGAGGAGATCTCCAGACCCAGGGTGTCCAGCACATGTGTATGCAGCCCCTGGCTCTGTGTGGTCATGGGTCAAGCCTACGGGGCGACCCTCGGGAACAATAAGTACGACGTTTACGTCACAGACTCTTGAATAAGTCGTACCTAATAGGTTTCAGTAGCGCGACGGACCGATGTCGAAGAAGACAGCGAGACACCTCCATGAACACGGCACCCCCCATGAGCACCACCCCCCACGTCGTCGTGGTGATGGGCGTAGCAGGAACCGGCAAGACCACGATCGGTCCCCTGCTCGCCGCCGAGCTCGGCGTTCCGTACGCCGAGGGCGACGACTTCCATCCCCCGGCGAACATCGCCAAGATGTCGGCCGGCACCCCCCTGGACGACGACGACCGGTGGCCCTGGCTGGACGCCATCGGCGCGTGGGCGCACGGGCGGGCGGGGCTCGGCGGGGTCGTCTCCAGCTCCGCGCTCAAGCGCGTCTACCGCGACCGGCTGCGGGACGGGGCGCCGGACGCCGTCTTCCTGCATCTGACCGGTGACCGGGCGCTGATCGAGGAGCGGATGGCGGACCGCAAGGGCCACTTCATGCCCACCGCGCTGCTCGACTCGCAGTTCGCGACGTTGCAGCCGCTCCAGGCCGACGAGGCCGGGGTGAGCGTCGACGTGTCCGGCACTCCTGAGGAAATCACCCGCCGAGCCGTCGCCGCGCTGCGCCGGCTCGATAGTTAAGGACCATCACCGTGACCAGTCTCAGCGTCGAGATGCTGGCAGCGGAAGCCGCCGAACCGATCACCTCGGCAGGCAACGCTCAGTTGGGCATCGCCGTCCTGGCGGGCATCGCCGTCATCGTTCTCCTCATCACCAAGCTCAAGATGCACGCGTTCCTGGCGCTGACCATCGGTTCGCTGGCGCTCGGCTCCTTCGCGGGAGCCGCCCCGGCCGACACGATCCTCAGCTTCACCGCGGGCCTCGGCTCCACCGTCGCGGGCGTGGGCGTCCTGATCGCGCTCGGCGCGATCCTCGGCAAACTGCTCGCCGACTCGGGCGGGGCCGACCAGGTCGTCGACACCATCCTCGCGAGGGCCAGCGGCCGGGTCATGCCCTGGGCGATGGTGCTGATCGCCTCGATCATCGGTCTGCCGCTGTTCTTCGAGGTCGGGATCGTGCTGATGATCCCGGTCGTGCTGCTCGTCGCCAAGCGCGGCAACTACTCCCTGATGCGGATCGGCATCCCCGCGCTGGCCGGACTCTCCGTGATGCACGGACTGATCCCGCCGCACCCCGGCCCGCTGGTCGCGATCGACGCCCTGGACGCCAATCTCGGCGTGACGCTGGCGCTCGGTGTGCTGGTCGCCATCCCGACGGTGATCATCGCCGGTCCGGTGTTCTCCCGTTACGCCGCGCGCTGGGTGGACATCAAGCCGCCGGAGAACATGATCCCGCAGCGCCCCTCCGAGGACCTGGACCGCCGGCCGAGCTTCGGCGCGACCCTGGCGACCATCCTGCTGCCGGTCGTCCTGATGCTGCTGAACGCGCTCGTCGAGATCGTGGTCGACAACCCCGACAACGGCCTCCAGAAGGTCACCGCGGTCATCGGCTCGCCGCTGATCGCCCTGCTCGCGGCCGTCCTCGTCGGGATGTTCACGCTCGGCCGGGCCGCCGGGTTCACCAAGGACCGGCTCGCCGGCACCGTGGAGAAGTCCCTCGCCCCGATCGCCGGAATCCTGCTCATCGTCGGGGCGGGCGGCGGCTTCAAGCAGACGCTGATCGACGCCGGGGTGGGTCAGATGATCCTGGAGTTCTCCGAGAACTGGTCGATCCCGGCCCTGCTGCTCGGCTGGCTGATCGCCGTCGCGATCCGCCTCGCCACCGGCTCGGCCACCGTCGCCACCATCTCGGCCGCCGGTCTGGTCGCCCCGCTGGCCGCCGATATGTCGACCTCGCACGCGGCCCTGCTGGTGCTGGCCGTCGGCGCCGGTTCGCTCTTCTTCAGCCATGTCAACGACGCCGGGTTCTGGCTGGTGAAGGAGTACTTCGGCATGGACGTCGGCCAGACCGTGAAGACCTGGTCGGTGATGGAGACGATCATCTCCGTGGTAGCCATGGCCTTCATCCTGCTGCTCTCGCTGTTGCTGTAGCCCCTCCCGTACGGCAACGACGAAACGCCCGCCCCGGTACCGCACCGGGGCGGGCGTTTCGCGTGCGTACGGGAGTCGTCAGCGGCGGGCCGACTCGCTCTCGGCCGCCTTCTCCAGCTGGAACGCCTCGTTGCCGAGGCCGATCCGGGCATGCACCTCGGGTTTGACCGAACGCAGCACCGCCCCGTACACGAGGCCTCCGACGAGCGCGAGGATGATCACGCCGGGCAGCAGCCAACTGAGGGCCGAGCCGGGGCCGGAGCCGACGAGGACGTCGAAGTCGCGGACGGTGAAGACGGCGATCGTCAGGAGCGCGAGCCCGGCGAGGCCGGAGGCGACCAAACGCGGGGCCTGCGCGCGGCCCGCGCCGCGCTTGACGAAGAAGGCGATGACGGCGAAGGAGGCCACGGCCATCAGCAGGATGACGCCGAGCGCGCCGACGTTGCCCATCCAGGTGAACAGCCGCAGGACGGGGGCGGTGGGGTCGCCGACCGGCTTGTCGTCGGTGAACGCGAACGCCAGGATGATCACCACGGAGACGACGGTCTGGAGCAGCGAGCCGGTGCCGGGGGCGCCGCTCGCCCGGTTGGTGCGGCCGAAGCGAGCGGGCAGCAGGCCCTCGCGGCCCATCGCGAACGCGTAGCGGGCGACGACGTTGTGGAAGCTGAGGAGCGCGGCGAACATCCCGGTGACGAAGAGGACGTGCAGCACGTCGGTGAAGGTGGAGCCGAGCCGATCCTCGGTGAGGCCGAACAGCATGCCGGGGCCCTCCTTGAGGGAGGTGTCGGCGATGGAGCCGGGTCCGGCGGCGACGGTGAGGGCCCAGGAACTGATCGCCAGGAACAGCGCGGCGTAGCCCACCGCGAGGAACATCACCCGGGAGACCACGATCTGCGGGCGGCTGGTCTCCTCCGCGTACACCGGGGCCTGCTCGAAGCCGACGAACGCGGCGATGCAGAAGCAGAGCGCGGTGCCGAGCCCGGCGCCGGTGAGGGTCTCGGGGTTGAACGCGTGCAGCGACAGGCCCTCGGGGCCGGGATCGCTCACGGCGGCGATGTCGAAGATCACGACGAGGGCGCACTCGATGACCAGCAGGACGCCGAGCACCTTCGCGTTGAGATCGATCTTCAGCCAGCCGAGGACGCCGACGACGGCCGCCGCGACCAGGGCGGGTATCCACCACGCCAGCTCGATGTCGAGATACGTGGCGAAGATGCCGGAGACCTCGAAGCCGAGGATTCCGTAGATGCCGACCTGCATCGCGCTGTACGCGACCAGCGCCACCAGCGAGGCTCCGGCGCCGGCGGTCGGACCGAGCCCGCGGGCGATGTACGCGTAGAACGCGCCGGCGTTGTGGACGTGCCGGCTCATCTCCGCGTAGCCGACGCTGAACAGCATCAGGACGACGCCCAGGATGAGGTAGAGCAGCGGCTGGCCGACGATGCCCATCACGCCGAAGACCGTGGGCATCACTCCGGCGACCACCATCAGGGGGGCGCTGGCCGCGATCACCGACAGCAGGAGTCCGGGGGTGCCGAGCCGGTTCGCCCGCAGGGCTCGTTCCTCGCCCTTGTAGGTGTTGATCCCGCCGGTATCGGCCGGCGCCCTCGCGCTGCCGGTCTCGCTGGAAATCGAACTGCCCCTCGACATGACGGGATGGGTCCCTTCTTCGTGGTGGGGTGGTGCCTTTCGTGGATCACGGGGTGCTTCACGGAGTGCCGAGCGCGTAGGCACGCGCGGCGACGAACGCGGCGTGGGGCTCCCCTCCGGAGTACGACCAGGGCGCGGCGGTGGCGTACGGGCCGATGCGGTGGAACAGGGCGGCGGCCTCGGCGTGGCGGCCCTCGCAGACCTTGGCGTGGGCCAGGAAGTTCAGGTCGAGGCGGTGACGCGGATGGTCCTCGCGCTCCCATTCCAGCCACCAGTCGAAGGCGGCCTTCATCACCTGGCGAGCCCGCCGGCCGGACCAGTGCCCGGAGAGCGCCGGGTCGCCGGGCTCGATGCCGGCGGCGACCAGGACGCGGTAGCGCTCAGCGTGGGCGATGACCGGGAGAACGGACAACGGGGAGTCGGCGGGGGCCAGTTCGGCGGCCCAGGAGGCGAAGTCGTACACCTCGTGGAGCGGGTCGTGGCCGCTGGCGGGGTTGCTCTCGGCCAGCAGAGCGGTCATCACGTGGTGGGCGTGATGGTGGTCGGGATGGCGGGAGCGCACCTCCTCGAAGAGCCGGCCGGTCTCGTCCGCCCCGTCGTCGCGGCCCCGGTCCAGGAGGAGCAGCGCGAGCCAGGGGGTGGGGTCGTCGGGGAGGAGACGGGCGGCGGCCAGGCAGGCTTCCCGGGCGCGGGCGGCGTCGTTCGCCTTGGCCTTGGGCCGCAGCGCGCGGGCGACCCGGGCGCAGCCGAGGAGGGTGGCCGCGTCGGCGCTCTCGGGTTCGACGAGCAGCCAGTCACCGGCCCAGTCCACGGCGGACGGGGTCTCGGCGAGGGCCAGCACGCGGTGTCCACGGCGGTCCCAGTCCCGCCCGGTGCCCACGAGCAGGGTGCGGGCCTCGGACCATCTGCCCTGAACGAACTGGCCACGTGCGGCGATGAGTACATCGTCGTCGAGGGCCAGGTCGAAGACGTGGTCCGAGCGGCCGCCCCGACGGCGGGAGCGGCCCAGGGGCGGCGGAGGCGGGGGCATGCCGCAGGCTTCTTTCGATGCGGTGTGCGAGCGGATGATCGCGCACAGCAAAGCGGTAGGCAATGCTCCCCGTCAAGGGGCGCTTGATGTCAACTCTGTGCACTTTTCCGCTACTTGGCTGGATTGCACCCCATCGGGCGGGGTGTTCGCGCAGCGTGCGGCGGGGTCGGTGGGCACGGAGTGGCGCCTGACACACTGAGGACATGGAACCTCGCGAACCCCTCAGCCCTTTCCTTCTCGCCTTTCCGGGGCCGTTGCGCGACCAGCTGGTAGCGGCGGTCCTCTCCGGCGAGAAGGTGTCCACATCCGGGCTGTTGGCCGAGTACGAACGGGAGCAGGAGGAGCTTCCCCCTGTGGGCGAACGGTCCGCGCTGATCGACTCGGAAGGGCGGGAGGTGGCGGTGCTGGAGCTGATCGATGTACGGGTACTGCCCCTGGGGGAGGTGGATCTCCAGCATGCGCTCGACGAGGGCGAGGGGTACCGGTCGGTGGCCGAATGGCGGGCGGGGCACGAGCGGTTCTGGCACAGCGAGGAGATGCGGGAGGCGTTGGGGGATCCGGGGTTCACGGTGGACGACGGGACGCTGATCGTCGCGGAGCGGTTCCGGGTGGTCGAGCGGTTGGGGTGACTTCGGGGCTCCGCCCCGGACCCCGCTCCTCAATCGCCGGAGGGGCTTGAATGCCGGCCCGGTCCTCGCGGGTCGGGAGGAGCTTGAAGTGCCGGCCCGGTCCTCGCCGGTCGGGGGGCTTGACGTGCGGGGCCCGGTCTCGGTGCGGTGCTCACACCGCCTGCGCCGCCGCCCGGCCCGCCGCCCTGCCGGAGAAGATGCAGCCGCCCAGGAACGTGCCCTCCAGGGAGCGGTAGCCGTGGACTCCGCCGCCGCCGAAGCCCGCGGCCTCGCCCGCCGCGTACAGGCCGGGGAGCGGGGCGCCCTCGGGATCGAGGACACGGGAGGACAGGTCGGTCTCCAGGCCGCCCAGGGACTTGCGGGTGAGGATGTTGAGCCGGACGGCGATCAGCGGGCCCGCCGCCGGGTCCAGGACGCGGTGCGGTTTCGCGGTGCGGATGAGGCGGTCGCCGAGGTAGGCGCGGGCCCCGTGGACCGCGGTGACCTGGAGGTCCTTGGTGAAGGGGTTGGCGATCTCCCGGTCACGGGCGGTGATCTCGCGGCGCAGGCTCGCCTCGTCGATGAGGTCGTCGCCGGTGACCGCGTTCATGCCCCGGACCAGCGCGCCGAGTTCCTTCTCCACGACGAAGTCCACTCCGTGGTCCATGAACGCCTTGACCGGTGCGGGCACGTCCGCGCGGGCCCTGCCGATCACGTCGCGGACCGACTTGCCGGTCAGGTCCGGGTTCTGCTCGGAGCCGGAGAGCGCGAACTCCTTGCCGATGATGCGCTGGTTGAGCACGAACCAGGTGTAGCCGTGGCCGGAGCCCATGATGTGTTCGAGGGTGCCGAGCGTGTCGAAGCCGGGGAAGAGCGGGACCGGCAGGCGCTTGCCGCGCGCGTCCAGCCAGAGCGACGAGGGGCCGGGCAGGATCCGGATGCCGTGCCTGGCCCAGATCGGGTTCCAGTTCTCGATGCCCTCGGTGTAGTGCCACATCCGGTCGCGGTTGATGTGGTGGGCGCCCGCCTTCTCGGCGATGCCGAGCATCAGCCCGTCGACGTGCGCGGGCACCCCGGACAGCATCTTCTCGGGCGGGGTGCCCAGGCGCTCGGGCCACTGGGCGCGGACCAGGTCGTGGTTGCCGCCGATGCCGCCGGAGGTGACGATCACCGCCTGGGCCTTCAGTTCGAAGGCGCCGGCGACCTCCCGGCCGCTCGCGATTCCGCGCTCGGCCGCGCTGGGCTCCAGGATCTCGCCGGTGACCGTGTCGAGCGCCCCGGCGGTACGGGCGAGGCCGGTGACGCGGTGGCGGAACCTCAGCTGGACGAGCCCCTTGGCGACGCCCGCGCGGACCCGCCGTTCGAAGGGGGCGACGACGCCGGGGCCGGTGCCCCAGGTGATGTGGAAGCGGGGTACGGAGTTGCCGTGGCCCGTCGCGTCGTAGCCGCCGCGTTCCGCCCAGCCGACGACCGGGAAGATGCGCAGCCCCTGCTGGTGCAGCCAGGAGCGCTTCTCGCCGGCGGCGAAGTCGACGTACGCCTCGGCCCACTTACGCGGCCAGCGGTCCTCGGTCTCCCGGTCGAAGCCCGCCGTGCCGTACCAGTCCTGGAGGGCCAGCTCCCGGCTGTCCTTGATCCGCAGCCGGCGCTGTTCGGGCGAGTCCACGAGGAAGAGGCCGCCGAAGGACCAGTGCGCCTGGCCGCCGATGGACTGCTCGGGCTCCTGGTCGAGGAGGATCACGGACCGGCCGCCGTCGACCAGTTCGGCGGTGGCCACGAGCCCGGCGAGTCCTGCCCCGATCACGATCACATCAGCGTCGTACGCCATGGGTTCCGTCCTGTCGGAGTGGCTCGGGGCGGGCGGGGAAGGCCGGCCCACCGGACCGGCGAAACGTTCAAGTTACCCGTGCGTCAGATCTTGGGTACCCGCCGGGGCCACGTCAACCGTCCGGGTGCTGTTGGATGAAACGTATGACGCCCTCTGACGAGATCCTGGACATCGTCGACGAGAACGACGAGGTCATCGGGCAGGCCCCGCGCCGCGAGGCGACCGCGCGGAGGCTGCGGCACCGCTGTGTGTTCATCGAGGCGCGCGACGCCGACGGGCGGGTGTTCGTCCATCGGCGGACGCCCACGAAGCTGGTCTACCCCTCGCACTACGACATGTTCGTCGGCGGGGTGGTGGGGGCGGGCGAGTCGTACGACGAGGCGGCGCTGCGCGAGGCGGAGGAGGAGCTGGGGGTCTCGGGGCTCCCTCGGCCAGAGCCGCTGTTCCGGTTCCTCTACGCCGACGCGAACGCCGGGTACACCTGGTGGTCCGCCGTCTACCGGGTGCGGTGCGAGCTGCCGGTGGCCCCGCAGGTGGAGGAGGTGGCCTGGCACACGTTCCTGGACGACGCGGAGCTGGAGCGGCGGCTCGACGAGTGGCCCTGGGTGCCCGACGGGGTGGAGGCGTACCGCCGGCTGCGGGAGTTCCGGGCGGCCCGACCGCACTCGGACGCCCCGTACGGGTCCGCGCGGGGCTGACCGAGGTTGAGCGGGCCCGGTCGGTGAGTAGCCTCCCGTACTCGTGGAACGTGTGCGTGGCGGGCGTCCGGGAGCCTGTCTGCGACAGTGCTTTACGGCAGCACGCGTCCAGTAACGGCCGATCATGCGGGCGGCCGGCTCCGGCGACGGAGGCGAGGTACGCGCTGGCTCTCAGTCCCGGCGCGGGCTCTCAGTCCCGGGCCTCGTCTTGTTCGCTCTCCGCGGTGTCGTCCTCGAAGAGGATCGTGTGGACGCGTTGCAGCACATCGAGGTGGGCGCGGTTGTAGTACTCGACCAGCGCGTGCACGACGACCGACTCGGCGACCGCCGTCTCCCGGCGCGAGGAGAACGCCAGGTCGGCCAGGCCGGGATGGTCCCTGTGCTGTTGGCGGACACCGGGCGCCATGCGTTCCGCCAGCCGCTGCCGCACTTCTTCGGGGGTGTCCTCGTCGAGTGCCGCGAATTCCCCTTCGAGATCCCGGCGAGGTCCCGCGAGCTGTTCCTGGAGGGCTGCCATCGCCACGGGGGTGAGGATGCTGGAGTAGGCCATCAGCAGCGACCGCTGGGTCTCGGGCAGATCGTCGGCGAGCGTCCTGAACTGCTGGGGCATGTCGAGCGCGGCCCGGTTCTCCATGACGGCCGCCAGTTCCCGCCGCATCCGCTGCCGGCGTTCGATGTCCGCAGCGAGTTCGGCGTCCAGGTCACGGAGGATCTGCCGTGCCTTCTCGTCTCCGCTCTCGACCGACGGGACATCCGCGAGGGCCACGCCGAGGTCGGTCAGTCTGCGGATGCGCAGCAGGCGGACCAGATGGCTGACGCCGTACCGCTTGTAGCCGTTGGACGCTCGTTCCGGCTCGTCCAACAGGCCGATCTCGTGATAGTGCCGCACTGCCTTGGTCGTTGTGCCCGCGAGTTCCGCCAGCTGACGCGTACTCCAGCCCACCGGGAGCCCCTTCTCCAGCGTCTTCCCCCCGCAGCCATTCAAGACCGTGCCCTTGGGGCACGGTCAACCACCCGGTTCCACGCCGGTCCTTGTTGACCCTGCCCCAAGGGCACGCGGTGGGATGGTCGCGACCACGACCACGAACCGGGATGCGGAGACTGGACATGAAACGACAAGGCAGTGCGGGCCAGGGCCTGGCCCTCTTGGTGGTCCTCGGCCTCGGCGGTCCGCTCGCCGCGGTGCCCGCCGCCGCCGAGGAGCCCAAAGCGCCGCAGGTGAAGTGGGGCCAGTGCCCCGACGACGTCGTGGCCGAAGCGGCTCCGACCGAGCTGCGGTGCGCCACCGTGCCCGTCCCGCTGGACTACGCCGACCCGGAGGGCCAGCAGATCGACCTCAGCATCTCCCGGCTGGCCGCCGCCGACCCGGACGAACGGCGTGGCGTCCTCATGCTCAATCCGGGCGGCCCCGGGGGGTCCGGGCTGGCGCTCTCCGCGCTGCTGGTGGCCCAGGGCCTGCCCACCAGCGTCACCGACCGCTACGACCTGATCGGCATGGACACCCGTGGGACGGGTCGTTCCACACCGGTCAGCTGCGGCTTCACCACGGACAGCCTCTACTACTCCAACATCCCGCCGTACGCGGTCGACGACGCCGCGGTCACCGCACAGGCGAAAGTAGCCGAGCAGGCGGCCGAGCAGTGCGCGGACAACGACGACGGCACGCTGCGCCACCTCACCACGGCGAACACCGCCCGCGACCTGGACCGGATCCGGGCCGCGCTCGACGAGGAGACGACCAGCTACCTGGGCTACTCCTACGGCACGGCACTCGGCGCCGCGTACGCGTCGATGTTCCCCGAGCGAGCCGACCGGATCGTGCTCGACAGCAACATCGGAGACACCCACCTCGACCGCGACGGCCTGCGCCGCTACGCGCTCGGCATGGAACAGACCCTGCCGGACTTCGCGCGATGGGCCGCCCGCCGGCACGACAGCTACCGCCTGGGCCGCACCCCCGAACAGGTCCGGGCTTCCTACCTCACCATCGCCGGCGTGCTCGACGACACTCCGGTCGCGGGGATCGACGGCAGCCTCTTCCGGCTGCTGACGTTCAGCCACCTGTTCAAGCAGTCGCAGTACCCCAAGTTGGCGCAGACCTGGCAGGCGCTGCGCGAAGGCGACCGGACGGCGGCCCGCGCCCTGGCACCCGTCCCCGAGGAGACGGCCGACGGGACGTTGTCGCCGAACGACAACGCCCTGACCGTGTTCCTCGCCGTCACCTGCAACGACGTCGAGTGGCCCGAGGACGTCAACACCTACCGGCGGGGCGTCACCGCGGACCGCGAACGCTACCCGCTGTTCGGCGCCGCCACCGCCAACATCACCCCGTGTGCCTTCTGGCCGTACGCCCCCGCCGAACCCCCGGTGAAGATCAACGCCGAGGGCCCCCGCAACGTGCTGCTCCTGCAGAACCGGCGGGACGCGTCGACCCCGCTGCGGGGCGGGAAGATGCTGCGCGAGAAGTTCGGCGACCGGGCGCGGTTGGTCACTGTCGACGACAGTGGGCACGGCGTGTACGTCCTGGGCAAGAACTCCTGCGCGCTGAACACCGCCACGCGTTACCTCGTCGAGGGCAGGATGCCCACCAAGGACACGTTCTGCCGAGCGGACTGACCTCCCCCGCAGGCCGTCGCCGTGGGGCGCCCGTATCGGACAGACGTGTGCGGCGGGACCTGGTAGATGCCGTCGCCCGGGCTTGGGCGACGTTGGCACTAGGGTTCCAGGTGTGAACAAGATCGTGCAGAGCGTACGGCTGTGGTTCGCGCCGCAGCGGATCCGGGACGAGGGGGACACCCCCGACTACCGGTTCTCGCTGGCCAACGAGCGGACGTTCCTCGCCTGGATCCGGACGGCGCTGGCCCTGATCGGCGGGGGTTTCGCCGTCGACCAGTTTCTTCCGGAGCTGGTGTGGGGCGCCCGGGCCGGGCTCGCGCTCGGGCTGCTCGCGGCCGGGGTGCTCTGCGCGCTGCGGGCGGTCAACCACTGGGTGCGGTGCGAGCGGGCGATGCGGCGGGGCGAGGACCTGCCGGTGTCCCGGTTCCCGACCCTGCTGAGCCTGGTGGTCGCCGTCGTCGCCGTGGCGATGGTGGTGGTGGTCCTCTTCGGCTGGGAGGGCGTGTGACGGCGACGGCGGACCGGGATCCCGGGCTGCAGCCCGAGCGGACACGGCTGGCCTGGCGGCGTACGACGCTGTCCGCCACGGTCGTCGCGCTGCTCGCGGTGCGGCAGGCGCTGCTCGGCGGGGCGACGCCGGCCGCGCTGGTCGCGGTGGCGCTGAGCGCGGCGGCCTGGCTGGGTTTCCTGGTCGTGGCCCACCGTCGGGTGCTGCGGATGGAGGCGGCGCGGCCGGAGCCGCTCGCCCCGCGCGGAGCGCTGGCGGCGACGCTGTGCACGGTGGCACTGGCGGTGTTCGCTGCGGCGATGCTGTTCTGAGCCCCGGACGGGCCGGACGGTGGCCGGGCGGGGCCGGGCGGGCCGGACCGGGGACGCGATGCCGCTTGAGCCGGGCCGGACGCGGGCCGCCAGGCTGTTCTCGAAGCCGGGCCGGACGCACGCGCCCGGGCTGTCCCCCGGCCGGGCTCCTCAGCCGTCCCAGTCCACCGTCACCACGATCTTGCCGCGCGTCCGCCCCTCCTGGTTGAGCCGGTACGCGTCGGCGGCCTGCTCCAGCGGGAACACCCGGTCCACATGGACGGTGACGATGCCCCGTTCGGCCAGTTCCGCGACTCGGGCCAGGTCGTCGGCGTCGGGGCGCACGAAGGTGTAGCGGCCACCGTAGGAGAAGACCTCGCCGTCCGCGATGGAGGCGAGCCGGCCGCCCGGGGCGAGGGTGTCGGCGGAGGCGCGCAGCGCGTCGCCGCCCACCGTGTCGAAGGAGGCGTCGAAGCCGTCCGGGACCAGTGCGCGCAGCCGGTCGACGAGGCCCTCGCCGTACTCCACGGGCTCCGCGCCGAGGCTGCGGAGGTGCTCGTGGTTGCGGGGGCTCGCGGTGCCGATCACCCGGCAGCCGGTGTGCCGGGCGATCTGGACGGCGAGCGATCCGACGCCGCCGGCCGCCGCGTGGACCAGGACGGTGTCGCCCTCGCGGATCTTCAGGGTGCGGTGCAGTACCTGGTAGGCGGTCAGCCCGGCCAGCGGCAGGCCCGCGGCCTCCTCGAAGCTCAGGCTCAGGGGCTTGCGGGCCAGGGTGCGCACGGGGGCGGCGACGTACTCGGCGAACGTGCCGCGCGCGAGGAAGTCCTCGCGTACGTAGCCGATGACCTCGTCGCCGACCGCGAACTCGTCGACCGCGACGCCCGGTTGCACGACGACCCCGGAGACGTCCCAGCCGGGGATCACCGGGAAGACGGCTTCGAGGCCCCCCTGGAGATAGCCCTCGCGGGCCTTCCAGTCGACCGGGTTGACGGCGGCGGCCCGTACCTTCACCAGGACCGTGTCGGGGCCGACCTTCGGATCGGGTCGCTCGCCGTACTCCATGACGTCGGCGGAACCGTACGCGCTGTAGCTGATCGCCTTCATCCCTCGACCTTCCGCGCAGGTCGGGGCCGCCGCAACTCAGGGGGTACGGCCGGATCCCGCCCCTCTCGCAGCACGGGACCGGCCGGCGCGCTCACCAGCGCGGGACAGCCGTCGTCCTCACCAGCACAGGACCGCCGGCGCGCTCACCAGCGCAGGACCGTCGGCGTCCTCACCAGCGCGGGACCGTCGGCGTCGTCCACTCCGGGTCGGCGGCGCGCATCGCCGCCGCGTCGTCGCGCTCCCGGTGGGTCTCGTCCGCCAGCCAGCGCCGGTGCAGGGCGGACAGGCGCTCGCGGTCCAGTTCGACGCCGAGACCGGGTGCGTCGGAGACCGTGAGCCGGCCCCCGGTGAAGGTATGGCGCTCGGTGATGACGTCCTCGGTCTGCCAGGGGTAGTGGCTGTCGCAGGCGTGACCGAGGTCCGGCACCGTGGCGGCGACGTGGGTCATCGCCGCGAGGCTGATGCCGAGGTGGGTGTTGGAGTGCATGGAGAGTCCGACGCCGAACGTGCGGCAGATGCCCGCCAGTTCCCGGGTGCGGTGCAGTCCGCCCCAGTAGTGGTGGTCGCTCAGGACGATCTGGACGGCGTCGCGGGCGAAGGCCTCGGGGACCTCGGCGAGGGTGGTGACGCACATGTTGGTGGCGAGCGGGACGTCGGTTCCGGCCGAGACGGCGGCCATGCCGGCCGTGCCGCTGGTGGGGTCCTCCAGGTATTCGAGGACGCCCTTCAGCTGCTCGGCGACGTACAGCGAGGTGGGGACGGACCAGGCGCCGTTCGGGTCCAGGCGCAGCGGGCGGCCCGGGAACGCCTCGGCCAGGGCGTGGATCGCGGCGATCTCCCGGTCGGGCTCGAAGACGCCGCCCTTGAGCTTGAGGGAGCCGAAGCCGTAGGTGTCGGCGAAGCGCCGGGCCTGGGCGACGACGCCGGCCGGGTCGAGCGCCGCGCCCCAGTCGTCCCGTTCGCCGGGGCCGGGGTGGGCGGCCCAGCGGAAGAAGAGGTAGGCGCTGTACTCGACGGTGTCCCGGACCTTGCCGCCGAGCAGGGCGTGCACGGGCAGGCCCCGGGCCTTGCCGAGGGCGTCCAGACAGGCGACCTCGAAGGCGGAGACGACCGAGAGCCGGATCTTCTCCGCGTTCCTGACTCCGCGCAGCCCCCCGGCGTGGATCCGGTCGTCGGCGGCGCGCGATGCGCCGCACACCTCCTCGGCCAGGGCGAACAGCCCGTTCAGATCGGTGACCGCCCGGCCCGGGAGCGCCGCGGCGAGGGAGCGCGCGGGCTCCAGGTAGGCGCCGTCGCCGTAGGTCTCCCCCACGCCGGTCGTTCCGCCCCGGGTGACGACCTCCACGATCAGGCGCGGGGTGTACGGCTGGTGGACGCCCTGGGTGTTCAGCAGGGGTGGATCGGACACGAGGATCGGGGTGAGCCGGACGTCTTCGATCACCAGATCATCTGTATGCATACGTGAACTCTATTCAGGGATGCGGTTCACCGAAAGGGTCGGGCCGGCTCCCGCGCCGCCGGATCACGGGGGGACTGGACGGCATACCGACTGGTCGGCATCATGGTTCCCGATCGTCCAGGCGCCTCGTCCAGTCGCCTCGTCCAGTCGCTCGCCCAGTCGCCTCGTTCCGTCGCCCGGAGGTACGCACCATGAGCTCACTCCCCCCACCAGGTCTCGACCCGGAGCTGCTGCGCGGCCATCTCGACCGCGAGCGGCCGGGGCTGGTGAGCGGACCCCTCGAAGCGCGGCTGATCGAGGGCGGTCGCTCGAACCTGACGTACGTCGTCGGCGACGGGACCGGGCAGTGGGTGGTGCGCAGGCCTCCGCTCGGCCATGTGCTGGCCACCGCGCACGACATGACGCGCGAGCACCGGGTGATCAGCGGCCTGTACCCCACCGCCGTCCCGGTGCCGGAGCCGCTGCTGCTCTGCGAGGACGACAGCGTGATCGGCGCCCCGTTCTACGTAATGGAGTACGTCGAGGGCACCCCGTACCGCACCGCTGAACAGCTCGCCCCGCTGGGCCCCGAGCGCACCCGGGCGGCGGTCCTCGGGCTCGTCGACACCCTGGTCGACCTGCACGCCGTGGACCCGGGAGCGGTCGGGCTCGGGGGCTTCGGGCGGCCCGACGGCTTCCTGGACCGACAGTTGCGGCGCTGGGGCAAGCAGTTGGACGCCTCCCGCAACCGCGAGCTGGCGGGCATCGACGAGCTGCACGCCTCCCTCGGCCGCGGGCTGCCCTCCTCCCCCGCGCCCACCGTCGTCCACGGCGACTACCGCCTGGACAACGTGCTGCTCGGCCCCGACGACCGGATCAGGGCCGTCCTCGACTGGGAGATGTCCACGCTCGGCGATCCGCTGACCGACCTCGGTCTCCTGGTGATGTACAGCTCCGACCTCGACCTGCCGGAGTCTCCCGTCTCCACCACCAGCGGCGCGGCCGGGCACCCCTCCCCCGCCGAGCTGATCGAGCGCTACGCGGCCCGCTCGGGCCGGGACACCTCCGCCCTCTCCTGGTACACCGCGTTCGCGTGGTTCAAGCTCGCCGTGATCCTGGAGGGCATCCACTACCGCTACACCCTCGGCCGGACCGTCGGCGCGGGCTTCGACCGGATCGGCGATCTGGTCCCCGTCTTCATCGAGCACGGCCTCACCACCCTCCAGGAAGGCTGAACCCCGTGGACTTCGCATTCGACGCCCGTACCGAGGAGCTGCGGAGCCGGCTGCTCGCGTTCATGGACGAGCACGTGTATCCGGCCGAGGAGGTCGCCGAGGAGCAGCGGGCCCGGCTGGCCTCCCCCTGGGACACCCCGGCGGTCGTGGGCGAGCTGAAGGCCGAGGCACGGCGGCAGGGGCTGTGGAACCTCTTCCTGCCCGACGCGGAGTACGGGGCGGGGCTGACGAACCTCCAGTACGCCCCGCTCGCGGAGATCACCGGACGCTCCCCGCATCTCGCGCCGACCGCGCTGAACTGCGCGGCCCCGGACACCGGGAACATGGAGGTGCTCTTCCAGTTCGCCACCGACGACCAGAAGAAGCGGTGGCTGGAGCCGCTGCTCGCCGGGGAGATCCGCTCCGCGTTCGCGATGACGGAGCCGGACGTGGCGTCCTCGGACGCGACGAACATCGAGACCCGGATCGCCCGGGACGGCGACGACTACGTCGTCAACGGTCGCAAGTGGTACATCTCCGGGGCGATGAACCCGGAGTGCGCCGTCTTCATCGTGATGGGCAAGACCGACCCGGACGGCGCGGACATCCGCCGCCAGCAGTCGATGATCCTGGTCCCGCGCGACACCCCGGGTCTCGAAGTGCGGCGCGCGATGCGGGTGTACGGGTACGAGGACCACGCGCACGGCGGTCACGCCGAGGTGGTCTTCCACGATGTACGGGTGCCCGCGGCGAACCTGATCGGCGAGGAGGGCGGCGGCTTCGCCATCGCGCAGGCGCGGCTGGGCCCGGGGCGGATCCACCACTGCATGCGGCTCATCGGGATGGCGGAGCGGGCCATCGAGCTGATGTGCCGACGGGCGGTGGCGCGTACGGCCTTCGGCAAGCCGCTCGCCCAGCAGGGCGTCGTGCGGAACTGGATCGCGGACGCCCGGGTCACGGTGGAGCAGTTGCGGCTGCTGGTGCTGAAGACGGCCTGGCTGATGGACACCGTGGGCAACAAGGGCGCGCACACCGAGATCCAGGCCATCAAAATCGCCACCCCGCGCGCGGTGGTGGACATCCTCGACTCCGCGGTGCAGCTGTACGGCGCGGGCGGGGTGAGCCAGGACTTCCCGCTGGCGGAGCTGTGGGCCTCGGCGCGGACGCTGCGGCTGGCGGACGGGCCGGACGAGGTGCACCAGCGGTCGCTGGCCCGGCGGGAGATCAAGCGGTACGTGTGACGGACAGCGGCGCCGCCCCCTCCCGAGGTGCTCTTCGGGAGGAGGCGGCGCCCGTACACGTGACGCGGGAGTCAGAAGGTGAGCTTCCAGCTGTCGATGTAGCCGGTGTCCTGACGGGCGACGTCCTGGACGCGGAGCTTCCAGGAGCCGTTGGCCACCTCGGCGGAGGCGTTGACCGTGTACGTCGTGATGACGTTGTCGGCCGAGTCGCCGCTGCTGGAGTTCTTCAGCCGGTACGCGGTGCCGTCCGGGGCCACCAGGTCGACGACCAGGTCGCCGCGCCAGGTGTGCTTGATGTCGACGCCGACCTGGAGGGCGGCCGGGGCGTTGCCCGTCCGTCCGGTGACCGTGACCGGCGAGGTCACTGCCGCTCCCCCGTCCGGGATGGCGACGTCGGCGGTGTTACTGAACACGTCCCCGGCGGGCGGTTCGCCGGTGCCGGAGGACAGGGTCCAGATGGCGTGGGCGGCGGCGTCGCTGTTGCGGTCCAGGGCGGTGTCGTTGATGTTGCTCGTGGTGTCGCAGGACGAGTGGTAACAGCGGTCGAAGGCCTGCCCCGCGGTCCCGCCCCACTTCTGCGCCTGGGCGGCGGACTTGGTGTTGCCGGCGCCGGTGAAGAGTCCGCCGACGGGGACGCCGACGTTCTTGAAGGGGGCGTGGTCGGAGCGGCCGTCGCCCTCGGTCTCGATCTCGGTGGGGACGTTCAGGCCGGCGAAGTAGTCCTTGAAGGTCTTCTCGATGACCGGGTCGTCGTCGTAGACGAAGTAACCGGCGTTGGGCGAGCCGATCATGTCGAAGTTGAGGTAGCCGGAGAGCTTGGAACGCTCGGCGGACGGCAGGTTGTTGACGTAGTACTTCGAGCCGATCAGGCCCAGCTCCTCGGCGCCCCACCAGGCGAACCGCAGGTGCTTGTCGGGCTGGTACTGGGCGCGGGAGACGGCGAGGGCGGTCTCCAGGACGCCGGCCGAGCCGGAGCCGTTGTCGTTGATCCCGGCGCCGGAGGAGACCGAGTCGAGGTGGGCCCCGGCCATCAGGACCTTGTTCGGGTCGCCGCCGGGCCAGTCGGCTATCAGGTTGTAGCCGGTGGCTCCGTTGGAGGTGAACTGCTGGAGCGTGGTGGTGTATCCGGCGGCGTCGAGCTTGGCCTTCACGTAGTCGACGGACGCCTTGTAGCCGGGGCGGCCGTGGGCGCGGTTGCCGCCGTTGTTCGCGGCGATCGTCGAGAGCTGCGTGAGGTGGGCCTTGACGCCGGCCAGGGGAATGTCGGGCGCCGCGGCGGCGGCTGTCGGCGACGCCGGCGCGTCGGCGGCCTGGGCGGCCGGTGCTCCGGCTCCGAGGACGGCGGCGAGGGCGACGGCCAGGGCGGCCGTCGGGGATCTGCGCAGGGTGAAACGGTTCGGTCTCATTCACGGGCTCCGGATTCCGTTGGGGAGTGACGGAACGTGCGGGGGGTCCCCGGCCGCGCGGTGATCCGGCCGGGTCCTGGAGCGTGGGCCCGGACAAGCGGCCCAGGGGTGCGCGGTGCGTGACCGATGCTCAAGGAAATGACAGTGCTCCGTCAAGAGCGGAAACCGGACATGGTCGTTCTATTAACGGACGGTGGTTCGCCCGGGAACTCCGGCACCTCATCGGGAGGCAGGACGTACGACATACATCCAGCCTCGCCCCGACCGGCGGAGCGGGCCAGTTGATGGCACGATCCGTCGGCCGTCCCCGTCCCCCGCTACGGGCGCAGGGCCCGCAGCAGCAGGTCCGCGAGGTGGTCGGCGACCTCCTGGCGGCTGAGCGGGCCGTCCGGCCGGTACCAGGTGGAGAGGTGGTGGACCGAGCCGAAGTGGTAGTCGACGACCAGGTCGGCGGGGGTGGCCGTGGAGAACACGCCGCCGCGCTGGCCCTCCTCGACCAGGGCCCGGAAGCGCTCGTGGTAGCGGCGGCGTTCGACGCGCACCTGCTTGTTCTTCTCGGGGCTCAGGTGGTGCATGGAGCGGAAGAAGATCGCCGCGTCGTCCAGGTTGTCGATGGTCGTGACGACCACGTCGGCCGCCGCGTCGCGCAGCCGCTGCTCGATGGGCGCCTCGGCGTCCGCGAAGGCGTCCAGCCGCTCCTGCTGGAGCCGGAGCACCCGGGCGTAGACCTCCTGGAGCAGGTCCTCCTTGGAGCCGAAGTAGTGGTAGAGCGCCCCCTTGGTGACGCCTGCCGCCTCGACGATCTCCTGGACCGAGGTGCGGTCGTACCCGCGCTCGGCGAAGAGCCGGGTGGCGGCGGCCAGCAGCCTCTGGGGGACGGGAGTGCCGTTCTGATCCGTCGCCTTGGCCATGAGCCGCCACCTTCCTTTCGTACCGTGCGTGCGCTGTTTCGACGTCGTTCTAACGGGGGGAACGCAGTTCCCGCCTGAGGATCTTCCCACTCGCCGTCTTCGGCAGCTCGGCCAGGATCTCCACCTCGCGCGGATACTTGTACGCGGCGAGCCGTTCCTCGCAGTAGGCGCTCAGCTCGCCGGGCTCCACCGAGGTGCCCGGGCGCAGGCTCACGTACGCCCGGACCGTCTCCCCCCGGTACGCGTCGGCCACGCCCACGACGGCCGCCTCGCGCACCGCCGGGTGGGTGTGGAGGACGTCCTCCACCTCGCGCGGCCACACCTTGAACCCGGAGGCGTTGATCATGTCCTTCTTGCGGTCGACGACGTACAGCCAGCCCGCCGCGTCCATGCAGCCGATGTCGCCGGTGCGCAGCTCGCCGTCCGGGAAGGCGGCGGCCGTGGCCTCGGGGAGGTTCCAGTAGCCGGAGACGACCTGGGGGCCGCGCACCGCGATCTCGCCCTGCTCCCCGAAGGGGACCTCCCGGCCGGTCTCGTCGAGGATCCGTACGAAGGTGTCGGGGCCCGGAACGCCGACGGACAGCGTGCCCGAGACAGGGTCCACGGGGGCCTCGTGCTCGGGCGGGACCGAGGCGCAGGGAGCGGTGCACTCGGTGAGGCCGTAGCCGTTGCGGAGGTACGGGCCGAAGCCCGCGCGGAACTTCTCCACGAGCGCGGGCGGCAGGGGCGCGCCGCCGGAGGAGATCACCCGGAACGAGGCGAAGTGGTCCGGGTTGGCGTCCGGATGCGCGGCCAGCGCCATGAAGGCGGTGGAGGGGCCGACGGTGTAGGCGGGGCGGTGGGCGGCGAAGGCCTCCAGGACGACGCCCGCCTCGAAGCGGTAGGCGAGGACCAGAGTGCCCGCGTTGGCGACGCAGGCGGCGAGCTGGCAGACCATGCCGGTGATGTGGAAGAGCGGGGCGAGCGCGAAATAGGCGGAGCCCTCGGCGATCGGATGGCCGGTGCGCTGGCGTTCGGCGTTGACCATGATGTTGCCGTGGGCGTTCATCGCGCCCTTGGGGGTGCCGCTCGTCCCGGAGGTGTAGCTGATCAGCGCCGTGTCGGCGGCGGTGAGCTCCCGGCCGGCCGGGGCCGGGTTCCCGGCGCGGCCCGCGGTGAGCAGGTCGTCGGCGAGGTCGTCGGGGCCGGGGGCCGGGAGGCGCTCGAAGCCGAGGACCCGGGGGTCGTTCACGGTCTGGAGGTCCAGCTCGCAGGCGGTGAGCACGACGGTGAGGCGCGGGGCAGCCGCCGCGGTCTCCCGCAGATACGTCTCCCACGCCCGGTCCGAGCAGATCAGCGCGGTGACCCCGGCGTCCGCGAGGACGTGGCCGACCTCACCGGACTTGTACATCGGGTTGAGGGGGACGACGGTCGCGCCCGCCTTCCAGGCGCCGAGCAGCGCGAGGACGAAGTGCGGGCTGTTCTGGAGCATGATCGCGACGCGGTCGCCGCGGCGCAGCCCCCGGGCGGCGAGGTGCCCGGCCACCGAGTCGGACAGCTCGTCGGTCTCGCGGTAGCTCAGGCGGCCGTCGAAGTAGGCCAGGGCCGGGTGCTCGGGTGCGCGGCCGACCGCGGCGCGGAAGGCGTGCAGCACGGTCGCGGGCGGGGTGACGGGGGCGCGCTGGGCGTCGCTGAGCAGGGCGAGCCACGGCTGGGCCGCGTAGATCGAGCCGCCGGGGGCCGGGGTGGCGGGGGCGGGGGTGGCGGGGGCGGGGGTCGGGTCGTTCACGCGCCGCTCGCCTCCCACTTCTGCTGAAGGCGGTTCATCTGGCCCATCCACCGGTCGGGATCTGCGGCGCGGGCCTGGTAGTAGCCGGCCACCTCGGGGTGCGGCAGGACCAGGAAGCGGTCGGCGTCCATCGCCTCGAACAGCGCGTCGGCGACCGCGTCCGGCTCGATGGCGCCGGGAGCGAGGACCAGCTCGCCGGCCGAACCGGCGGCGGTGAGCATGTCGGTGCGCACGCCCTGCGGGCAGATCGCGTGGACCTTGATCCCGCGATGGCGGTAGGTGAGGGAGAGCCACTCGGCGAAGGCGACCGCCCCGTGCTTGGTGACGCTGTACGGGGCCGCGCCGATCATCGTCAGCAGCCCGGCGGCGGAGGCGGTGGTGACGAAACGGCCCCTGCCGCGCTCCAGCCAGTGGGGCAGGAGGGCCCTGGCCGCGCGGACGTGGGCCATCACGTTGACGTCCCACGCGGCGGCCCAGACCTCCTCGTCGGCGAACGCGTCGCCGGGCGAGGCGAGGCCCGCGTTGGCGCAGTAGACGTCCACCGTGCCGTCGAGCGCCTCCCGGGCGGCGTCCACGATGCCCGAGGCGTCCCCGGCGACGGCGAAGCCGCCGATCTCCTTCGCGAGCGGTTCGATCCGGGCGAGGTCGAGGTCGTTGACGACGACCCGCGCGCCCCCGGCGGCGAACCTGCGGGCCAGAGCGGCGCCGATGCCGCCTCCGGCCCCTGTGACCACTACGCCGGCGCCCTGCACCGTACCCATCGTCATCCCGCCCTTCCCATCCGGCTGCGACGGGCAGACTAACCGGTCGGTATGTGATCCGGGAAGGGGCGCGAACGGACCGGCCTGGGCCCGTACGGATCTCCGGGACCGGCTGGGGGAATCGGCGCGGTCCAGGTCGTTCCGTGCGGCCCCGGCCCGCGCTAGCGTGCGTGGCCATGACAGTCGGCGCGATCATGGAGGTAGCGGAATGAGCCTGTCCCGACGTGGTGTGCTGGCCGCGGGAGGCGCCGTGGGCGCGCTTGCGGCGACCGTGGCTGGCGCCGGTCCCGCCGCGGCGTCGGCCGCCCCCAGGCGCGGCCCCGGGCCCGGACGCGGCCGGGTGCTCACCGGCTTCGACCGGCTGGCGGCCGACGGCTACCGCCTGCTGCGGGGCCAGAAGGTCGGGATCGTCACCAACCCGACCGGCGTCACGGCCGACGTCCGGCACATCGTCGACGTGATGCACCCTGACGCGCGGGTGGAGCTGACCGCCGTCTTCGGCCCCGAGCACGGGTTCCGGGGCACCGCGCAGGCGGGCGGCTCCGAGGGGCGCTACGACGACCCGGCGACCGGGCTGCCGGTCTACGACACGTACCTCAAGAGCGGGCAGCCGCTCGCGGACGTCTTCACCGCCTCGGGCGTGGACACGGTCCTCTTCGACATCCAGGACGCGGGGGCACGTTTCTACACGTACATCTGGACGCTGTACGACTGCATGGAGGCGGCGGCGCTGGCGGGCAAGCGCCTCGTCGTGCTGGACCGGCCGAACCCGGTGACCGGGCGGGCGGCGCTGGGCCCGGTGCTGGACCCGGCGTTCGCCACGTTCGTCGGCCGCCGGGAGATCGCCCAGGCGCACGGGATGACGGTGGCGGAGCTGGCGCTGTTCTTCAACGCGGAGTTCCTGCACGAGGATCCGGTGCGGCTGGACGTGGTGACGATGTCGGGGTGGCGGCGCTCGGACTTCTTCGACGAGACCGGGCTGCCGTGGGTGCCGCCGAGCCCGAACATGCCGACGCCCGAGACGGCTCTCGTCTACTCCGGCACCTGTCTCTTCGAGGGCACGAACCTCTCCGAGGGCCGCGGCACCACGCGCCCCTTCGAGCTGCTGGGCGCGGAGGGCGTCGACCGCCGTTGGGCGGCCGCCGCGAACGCCCTGGAGCTGCCCGGGGTGGCCTTCCGCGAGGCGTACTTCGCGCCGACCTTCTCCAAGTTCGCGGGGAAGACGGTGGGCGGGGTGCAGGTGCACGTACAGGACCGGGAGGTCTTCGATCCGGTCCGCACCGGGATCGCCCTGCTGGTGACGGCGAAGCAGACGTGGAGCGGCTTCGCCTGGCGGCCGGACAACTGGATCGACAAGCTCACCGGGAACACCCGCGTCCGCACGATGATCGACGCGGGCGCGGACACCGACACGGTCGTACGGGCGTGGCGGCGGGACCTGTCGGCGTTCCGGGCGAAGCGGCGGAGGTATCTGCGGTACGGAGGGTAGGCCCCCGCGTCCGGTCAGGCGGTGAGGTCCAGGTCGCCGAGGTACTCGCCGTCGTCCGTGAGGCCCCGCTTGCGGTAGCCGAGGCGGAGGTAGAACTCCTCGGGGCCGCCCTCGCCGGGCTTCCAGGTCACGGTCGAGACCGTTCCGCCCCGCCGGCGGACCTCCTCGTTCACCGCCCCCACGGCGAACCGCCCGTAGCCCCGGCCCTGCTCGTCGGCGGCGACGGCGAGCCGCCAGAGCCCGGAACGGGGCGGGGCGTCCGGCGCCCCGGCGTCGAAGTCGAACGGCACGTCGAAGAAGGCCATCACGAAGCCGACGACGCGCTCGCCGTCACAGATCAGCCGGGGCCAGGCGATGGCGGGATGCACATAGGCCTCGGCCAGGGACTGGGCGACCGGGGAGACGAACACGCGCTGTTCGGGTGCGACTTCCAGCCGACAGGCGGCGAGCACGTTGTCGGGGGTGACCTTTTCCAGGCGCGGAGAAGCTGTGTTCATGAGGGCACACAACCTCATCGGGCAAGGGTGGCACCACTGAATTCCCCTGGTCAGGTGGCCGGCACGGCCCGCACTCCGCCGCGGTGTCCTGCCCTCTCCGGGAGCGGTGCCCGCACCCGGCGAGGGCGGGACGCCGGAAGGCGGCTCCCCAGTCCTCCGGGGAGCCGCCTCCGTACGGGCCATCGGCCCGTCGCGTCAGCCGGCCGTCTTCGCCCGGAGCGCTCCGGAGCCCGTACGGATGGTCAGCGCACAGGCGACGGCCACCACGGCACAGCCCGCCGCGAACAGCAGGGCGACCGGCAGGCCGAGGCCCGCCGAGCTGTCGTGGGTGGCCAGGGCCACCACTGCCAACACGGTCTGGCCGAGGCCCACCAGGGCCAGCCAGGTCACCGTCAGCGCACGCGGCGCCCGGGACCGTACGCGCTCCAGGCCCAGCAGGACCGCACCACCGGCCAGACCCACCAGGGTGAACAGCGCCAGGCCGGCGTTCAGCGGGCTGAAGCCGGAGGGATCGGTGTGGTCGATCTCCGCGGTGTCCGGCCCGAGTGTCAGAAAGGCGATCTGGAGCAGCGCCGCGTAGGCAACCTGGAGCAGCAGAAGCACGGACGCGACACGACGCGCGAGAAGAGAGGTCATGCGTTGCTCCTCACAAGCTTCTTGCTCTTGATGATCCACAGTTTTCCGTTCTTCGTGTAACTGATGCACTTGTCGCGGGCCTTGTGGTTCGCCTTGCTCTTACCACGGTAGTCCCGGCCGATCTTGCGGCCGATCTTGTTGTTGCGGAGATCCATCTCCTTGTCGACACCACGAGACTCCGACTCATGGCGGGTCGCGACCTCGTATGCGGTGTCATGGTCGATGTTGATCTCCATGCGCGCGTTCCAGTAGCAGTGCCGGAACGCGTCGCCGGTCCCCTGGTACAGGGACTTCTTCGAGTACCGCTTCGCGGCCTCGGCGAAAGCCTTCTCGGCGTCCTTGCGGGCCTTGTTGCAGTCGTAGGGGTTGGTGGAGCAGTAACGCCGCTCCGCGGGGGTCAGGTCGCCGTATCCGGCGCCCGGGTCGAGCAGGACCGGGAAGGCCACCGTCTGTCCGGGCGCGGGGGCGAGGGAGACGATGATCTCGTTGCCGGAGAGCCGCATGGAGACCGGCACGGTTCTGCCCAGGGCGTCCAGGGCCAGCGGGGCGGAGATGAACGCGGTCGCGTCACCCTGCGCGTCGGAGATCATCAAGGTGTTCTCGCTGACCGCGGTGATCTCCTGGCCGGGCCGGATGCCGGCCGTGTAGCTGAACGACTGCGGCGCGCTCGGGCCGCGCAGCAGGTGGAAGACCTCGACCGCGCTGGTGCTGCTGCGGACGGCGATCGTGTCGGCGTCCTTCTGGGTGTTGGGGTAGATCACCAGGCCGGTCTCGCTCAGTTCGGCCGGGGAGGCCGCCGCCGTGGGCATGTCGACCAGGGTCTGGGTGGCGCCGTCGGGGCTCGTGCCCACGATGGAGCTGTTCGCGGCGTCAGGGAGCTGGGCGGTCGCGTCGGCCCCGGCGGAGTCCTCGGTCTCCTCGACCTCGGGGTCCTCCACCTCGACGTAGCCGGGCGGGGTGTCGTCCTCCTCGACGACCGTCTCCTCCGGGAACTCCTCGACCTCCTCCGTGGTGTCGTCCACCGGGTGCAGGAGGGTCCCGAAGTGGGTCTCGGAGATCTCGTTGATGAACGAGGTGGCCAGGACCCCGGTGATGACGCCGACGTGGAAGGTGTGTTCACGCCAGTCGGACCAGGTGCCGGCCGCGTTGCGGACCCGGGTGCGCAGGCTGTGCGCCCCGCGGGTGGCGGGCGTCCAGGAGACGGTCGCAGCCCCGGAGGTGAGGGCGGCGGCCGTCGGACCACCACCGTTGAAGGCGTACTCGGCGGAGACCGCCTTGCCGGTGCCGTCGGCGATCCGGAAGGTGCCGACCAGACCGGAGTCCCCGTGCCACAGCCCGTCTGCCGGGTACTGCGCGGAGCTGACGGTGGGCGACGCGGGGACGGCCGGGTCGACGGTCAGGGGCCGCCAGGCGGACCAGGTGCCGTTCCACTCGGTGCCGTCGAAGACAGCGATGCGCCACTTGTACGAGCCCGCGGCCAGGGCGGGCACGGTCCAGGCGGCGGTGGTGCCGGAGGCGACGAACGGGGAGACGCCCTGGGCGATGCGGGCCGTGCCGTCGGCGTTCCACACCTCGAAGGTGAGGCGGACGGTGTTGCCGTCGGCGTCGGCGGCCCTGCCCTGGAGGGTGGGCGTGGTGTCGGCGGTCACGGCACCCGCCGCCGGGTTCACAGCGACGGCCGCGCCGGGCCGGGTGTTGTACGTGACGGAGAGCGCGGGCTCGGTCGGACCCTGTGCGCCGTCGACGAAGTTGGCGGAGCGGAAGCGTCGCCAGCTGAAGGAGTCGCCCTCGTCCACGGCCCTGATCTGGAGACCGTGGTTTGCCTGGCCGTCCGCCCACGCCTGGGCGATGCCGTCGACGTCCCAGCGCATGAAGTTGGCGGGGCAGGCCGAGCTGAAGCCGTACGCGGACCTGGACACGGCGGCGCCGGTCGCGGTGGTCGCGGGCTGGGCGCCCCAGGTCACCCCACTGGGGTCCCAGGCGCCCGTGATCCGGCGGGCCTCGACGCCCGAGCCGGTGGCGGAACAGCTGGAGGACCAGTACGAGTGCAGCCGGAGCTCGGCGTTGAGGACCTTCTTGCCCGCGAACCTGGCGACGTCGAACTTCACGTACGAGCGGGCCCTGGTGGTGCCGCCGTCGTAGGTGCCGGCCTTGAGCTCGGTCGAACCGCGCTGGGAGTCCGGGTAGTTGGTGGCCACCCAGGTGTCGGTGGACGCGGCCAGGGTGGTGGTCGGGTCGATGGTGACCGGGTAGGTCACGGAGGGGTCGGCGAGGAACGCCGCGCTGGGCCTGAGGACCAGCACCGTGCCCTCGGGGCCCTGCTCCACGGCGGTGGCGATCTCGGCGTGACGCAGCGGGTCACCCGACACGGGGTCGGTTCCCGTGCCCCACATCCGGGGGGCGGGGGCGCTGGCGACGAGATCTCCGGAGCTGTCCTCCAGCCGCAGATGCCGCTGGGGAGTCTTCTCCAGCTCCATGCCGTCCAGGGTGACGGGCAGGCGCAGTTCGACCGGTTCCGTCGGCCGTTCCGTGAGGATCAGTGACTCGGAGAAGCCGTGCGGCAGAGCGGTGACATGCAGATCACCGTTGGGGACCACGGAGGGGTAGACGGCCGTGTCGCCGTCCAGCCGGGGCGCGGGGAGCGTCTTGCCCCAGTCGAGACCGAAGGTGCGGCTGCCCCGGCTGACCGACGCGAAGTCACCCTTGCCGCCGTCCGAGAGGACGACATCGGCCACGGCCGTCTTCGGCTCCAACTGGGCGCCGGTGTCCACGAGGGTGGTGTCCAGGGACTTCCACCGGCCGTCTTCCTTGACCCGTACCGGGCCGGAGTACGTCTCCGTCGTGAGGGTGCCGTCCGGATTGGCCCATGTGCCCGCGTCGGCCGCGCGCTCGGAGAGGGCTTCCACCCGCTGCCCGGAGAGCTTGGCCGCGAGCTGTGCCGCGGCGATGTCCGGTGCCTCGGTGACGCGCTTCGCCGGGCCGGAGGCGGTGACGGCGGGTCTTCCGTCACCGCCGTCCTGCGCCTGAGCGGTGCCCGCTGAAGCAGCGAGCGTGGCGGACATGGCCAGGGATATGGCCGCCGCCGTGAACCGTCTGTTCACGTTCTCCCCTACAAGAATCAATTCCTGTCAATCACCTGTGTGGGTGATCAAATACGGAGCTGATCGTAGATGTGCGCACATGGGCCTGATGGCCGGTCAGAACCCCGCAGATCACGCATATTTCACTAATCAGCCTCCTGCCGGCACGTGATCCCGATCACCGGCCGCCTTCTGGCCGCACCGCTCCGACCTGGCATTCCACCGCCCCCGGAACGCGACGGCCGGGGCCGGGGCCCACCGACGGGGCCGTGACGCCGCCATTGGTTCTCGCCACCCGCGCGAGGGCCGCACACCCTCGCACCACCCGTCCGCGCGCCGCTCCGCTTCCGCCCCGGCAGCCCTCCCGACATGGGGAGTCTCGGCCAATGGACGGATTTCATCTTTCGATGGAGCCGAAACGGGCAGGCGTACGTCCATTCCATGACGTCCAAGGACGAGCGACGGAGGTGGCGGTGTCATGGCCGGTTTCCGGAGTATGGCGAGACAGGTCCGCGATCCGATGGGGGATCTGGCCCTGCGGCGGTATTCGCTGCGCAAGTGTCTGGAGAGGTTCGCCCCGTACGGGCACCGGGCGACCTGGGACCATCTGTGCGCCCGGCACGGGATCGACCCCGAGGACCGGGCGCCCGATCCGGCGCGTCTGCTGGGCGCGCTGGACGAGCTGGAGGAGGCGCGGGCCGTCTGGCTCGCGTACGAGGCGGGGTTCGCCGACCGGCGGCGGCGCGAGAAGCACGCGGGGCTGCGGCGGCCCGGTGCGTTCGACGACTGGCACCGCCGCACCTGGGGCGGTCACGGGGTGGCCCGCTGCTCCGACCCGGACATCCACCCCACCGAACCGCTCGCCGAGGTCCTGCGCCGCCTGATCGCGGCTCTGGGCGCCGACCCCGGCTCCGCCTGCCCGGTCTGCGCGGACACCGGCATCGAGTGGCGGCAGGAGCGGGGCGAGGCGCCGTGGGCGGGTCCGGTGTGCACGGGCTGCGGGATCGCGGTGCCGCAGCCCGCCCTGACCGACCGCACGCTGGCCAGGGCCCGGCTGCCGCGGCACCGGAGGCCGGCCACGGCGGCGGCGTGATGCCTCGCGCTCCGGGAACTACGCGCGCCGGGGCGGCTTCCGGCGCTCGGGCATCAGACGGGAACCGGTGATCCGCTCCCCGACGACGTCGTCGGGGTTGGACAGCACGCAGGTCTCCAACGACAGACAGCCGCATCCGATGCAGTCGGCCAGGTGATCGCGCAGGCGGTGCAACTGCCCGATGCGCTCGTCCAGTTCCTTGCGCCAGACCTCGGAGAGACGGGCCCAGTCCTCGCGGTTGGGCGTGCGCTCCTCGGGCAGTTCGGCGAGCGCCTCCCGGATCGTGGCCAGGGGGATGCCGACGCGCTGGGCGGCGCGCACGAAGGCGACCCGGCGCAGCGCGTCCCGCGAGTAGCGGCGCTGGTTGCCGCTGGTGCGGCTGCTGCTGATCAGGCCTTTGGACTCGTAGAAGTGCAGGGCCGAGACGGCCGCGCCGCTGCGCGCCGAGAGCTGGCCGACCGAGAGTTCGTGGAGTGTCTGGGGAATCTGGGGCACCCCTCGAATCTACTGCCATGTCGTTGACAGGAACGCGCCGCACAACGATGCTGAGCAAGCGCTTAGACATCGCGCCTGATGGTGCGCCGAGCCGGAAGGCAGGAACCGGGAACATGGCAGAGCCGAGGATCTTCACGTCCGCGCAGGAGCTGCGGGACGGAGTGGGCGAGCAGCTGGGACACAGCGACTGGCTGGAGATCGACCAGGAGAGGGTCGACCGGTTCGCCGACGCGACCGGCGACCACCAGTGGATCCACGTGGACCCGGAGCGGGCGAAGGACGGGCCGTTCGGCACGACCATCGCGCACGGCTATCTGACGCTCTCCCTGCTGCCCGCCCTGGTGCCGCAGGTGATGCGGGTCGAGGGCATGAAGATGGGCATCAACTACGGTACCAACAAGGTCCGTTTCCCCTCGACCGTCCCGGTCGGCTCGCGGCTGCGGGCGACAGCGGTGCTGCGCGAGGTCGAGGAGACCGGCGGCGGCGTGCAGGTCACGGCGGTCGTCACGGTCGAACGCGAGGGCGGCGAGAAGCCGACCTGCGTCGCCGAGTCGGTGTCCCGCTACTACTTCTGATACTTGAGAAAGCGACGGCCGCCTCGGAAGCCCCGGCCACTTCTGGAGCCGCCGGCTACTTCTGGGTCTGCCCGGCTCCGACCATCCGCAGGACGAGGCCGGCGTACAGTTCGCCGACCTCGTCGGGGGTGCGGGTCCCCCGGGCGTTGAACCAGCGGGCCACGTCGATGCAGAGGGAGAGCACCGCGAGGGCGGTGCCGGGGACGTCGGGGACGTCGAACTCGCCGTCCCGCACCCCTTCTCCGATGATCCGGCGCACCACCGCGTCGCTCCGGCGCCGCAACGCGACGATCTCGGTGCGGTGCTCCTCGCCGAGCGCGTCGAGCTCGTACTGCACGACCCGGGCGGTGGTGTGCCGCTCCGCGTGCCAGCGGACGAAGGAGCGGACGGCCCCGGCGAGGCGTTCGGCGGCCGTGCCGTCCCGGTCGGCCTCGGCCGCGAGCACGTACAGCGCCCGCTCATGGCCGATCGTGCTGATCCGGTGGAGCAGCTCTTCCTTGGTCTTGTAGTGGATGTAGAGCGCGGCCGGGCTCATCCCGGCCCGGCCGGCGATGTCACGGGTGGTGGTCGCGTGATACCCGCGCTCGGCGAAGGCGTCCACGGCGGCGACGAGGAGCCGCCTGGCTGCCTCGGGAGTGACCTCGCCCCACGGCGCGTCCTCGCCGCTCGTCTCCTCCGCCGTACTCATCGCCAGGACCCCTCTCCGTCAACAGGACGCACACCATACCCCGAACCTGAGCAAGCGCTTAGGGGTTGCCCGGTCGATCCTGCCGGGTCAGAGTTTCTGGAAGGGGTCGTGCTCGGCGAGGATCTTCTCCAGCCGGGCCTGGTCCACCCGGCTGACGATCTGACCGGCCTCCTGGCGGTCCCTGATCACCTTGGCGAGTGTGAAGCAGGACGTGACCAGGTAGAGCACGCCGATGGCGAGGAAGCCGCGCACCCAGGCGTCGGCGTCGAGAAAGAAAATTCCAAAGGCGACCGCGCCGATCGCCACCATGAAGGAGGCGACCGCCTGCAGGTAGAAGGCGGCGGTGCTCTGCTGCTTGACGGATGTCGTGTCACTCATGGGTTCAGCATCCGCCGACGTGGCGCACGCCACATCCGCGCCCGTACTCAGGCCCGTACTCAGACACCCGTACGAACCCGCGAGCCGGTCAGAAGGCGGAGACGCCGGTCAGCGCGCGCCCGATGATCAGCTTCTGGATCTGGCTGGTGCCCTCGTAGAGCGTCATCACGCGGGCGTCCCGCAGCAGTTTGCCGACCGGGTACTCGTCGATGTAGCCGTAGCCGCCGAAGACCTGGAGGGCGTTGTTGGCGCAGCGGACGGCGGCCTCGGACGCGTACAGCTTGGCCTTGGAAGCGGCGGTGGCGAACTCCTGGCCCCGGTCGACCAGGTCGGCGACCCGCCAGGTCAGCAGCCGGGCCGCGTCCACGTCCACGGCGATGTCGCTGAGCAGCTCCTGGACGAGCTGATGGCGGGCGATGACCTTGCCGAACTGTTCGCGCTCACCGGCGTAGCGCACAGCCGCGTCCAGGGCGGCCTGCGCGATGCCCACGCAGCCCGCCGCGACGGACATCCGCCCCTTGGCCAGGGCGGACATGGCGATGGAGAAGCCCTTACCCTCGGGCCCGAGGAGGGAACCGGCCGGTATCCGGACGTCCTGGAGGACCAGTTCGGCGGTGGCCTGGCCACGTAGGCCGAGCTTGCCGTGGACGGTGTGGCGGGTGAGGCCGGGGGTGTCGGTGGGGACGAGGAAGGCGGAGACGCCCCGGTGGCCGGGGGCGTCGTTCGTCCGCGCGAAGAGCAGTACGACATCGGCCCAGGTGCCGTTGGTGATGAACATCTTGGTGCCGTTGACGACGTAGTCACCGCCGTCGCGCACGGCCCGGGTGGCGAGGTTCCCGGCGTCCGATCCGGTGCCGGGCTCGGTGAGACCGAAGCAGCCGATCGCCTCGCCGGAGGTGAGCCGGGGCAGCCAGGCCCGCTTCTGCTCCTCGTCGCCCCAGGACGCGACGGTCTTGGCGACCAGCCCGAGCGATACGGAGACGATGCCGCGCACCGAGGAGTCGCCGCGCCCCAGCTCCTCGGTGACCAGGCAGTAGGACAGGTGGTCGCCGCCGGAGCCGCCGTACTCCTCGGGGACGGTCAGACCGAGGAAGCCGAGGTCCCCGAGCTTCTTCACGATCGACCTGTCGACATTCTCGGCGCGGTCCCACGCGACGACATGGGGGGCGACCTCGCGGGCGACGAAGTCCTCGGCCAGCTTCCGGACGGCTTCCTGCTCCTCGCTGAGCGTCAGGTCCATCGTGCCCACCACCGCCTCTCGCGAGCGCCGCTCGGGCGCACTTTAATTAGCACTGCTAGTTTTTGGTTCGCAGGCCCTACTATGAGCCGCATGGCCCGACCGCGCAAGCCCCTCCTCAGCAGAGACCGCATCGTCGGGGCGGCGAGCGCGCTCGTGGACTCCGAAGGGCTGGACGCCGTCTCCACGCGTCGGCTGGCGGCCGTCCTGGGGGTCAGCGGCCCTTCGCTCTACAACCACTTCCGCAACAAGGAGGAGATCCTCGACGCTGTCGCCGACACGGTCTCCGTACAGGTCGATCTGTCGATGTTCGAGGAGTCGGACCCGCGTGACTGGCGCGAGGCCCTGCACGACTGGGCGCTCTCCTACCGGGCCGCCCTCGCCGCGCACCCGCACATCGTCCCGGTCCTCGCCCGGGGCCCCGGGCGGCGCCCGGCGGGGCTGCGGGTCGCCGACGCGGTGTTCGGGGCGATGGTGGGGGCGGGGTGGCCACCCGCCCAGGCCACCCGGATCGGGGCGCTCATGCGCTACTTCATCACCGGTTCGGCGCTGGGCTCCTTCGCCGGGGGCTTCGTCGACGACGAGACCGCCTACGACCCCGCCGACTACCCTCACCTCGGCCAGGCCCACCTGCTCGCCGACCACCGCCGCCAGGTCGACGAAGGGGCCTTCGAGACCGGGCTGCGGGCGTTGCTGGACGGGCTGGCGATCCAGTACGAGGAGTACGCGCGGCCGGTGGGCGAGGACGCGGCGACGGTTCGGCCGGCGCCGAACCGTCCCTGACGCACCCTGGACGCATGGACCGTTCCCCGCGACAGCGCCCCCGGCCGCACGACGCGGCGGCCCCGCGACTCGCCGCACTGGCCGCCCTCCTCGCGGACGAGACCCGCGCCTCCTTCTGCCTGGCCCTGCTCGACGGGCGGGCCTGGACCGCCGGTGAGCTGGCCCGGTACGCCTCCGTCGCCCCGTCCACCGCCAGCGAGCACCTCGGGCGGCTGATCGCGGGCGGGCTGCTCGCGGAGGAGCGGCAGGGCCGTCACCGCTACGTCCGGCTGGCCGACGAGCGGGCCGCGCACCTGGTGGAGGGACTGGCCTCGCACGCGGCGCCCGACGCCCCGGAGCAGCCGCGTTCGCTGCGGGCGGCGAGCGTCAGCAGCGCGCTGGCCCGGGGGCGTACGTGTTACGACCATCTCGCCGGTCGGCTCGGCATCCGGATCACCGAGGCGATGACGGTGCGGGGGCTGCTGCGGCAGGACACCGGGTTCGCGCTGACCGAGGCGGGGCTGGACTGGTTCGGCGCCCTGGGCATCCCCCTGGACCGGTCCGGACGACGCCCCCTGGCTCGGTGTTGCCTGGACTGGACGGAGCGACGGCCCCATCTCGCGGGGGCGGCGGGGGCGGCGCTGTGCGCGCATGTGCTGGCGGCGGGGTGGTGCGAGCGGGTGGGGTCGGGGAGAGCGGTACGGGTGACTCCGGCGGGGGCGGGGGCACTGTCGGACCGGCTGGGCATGGACCCGTCGTCGCTGACCGACCGTGCCGAACGGGCTTGAGCGCGGGGGCGGCCGTCGATTGACGGGCATGGACAATTCGGTGGGGGCCGAAGCGTTCCGGGCCTACGGTCGTGGCCATGACGACGACCCCGACGCTTCTTCCGGTCTCCCCGCCGGCCCACCGCCGGCGCGCCACCGCCGCCGCCTGCACCACTGTTGTGCTGTGGGCCTCCGCCTTCGTGTCCATCCGGAGTGCGGGCGAGTCCTACTCCCCCGGCGCCCTCGCCCTCGGGCGGCTGGTGACAGGCGCGCTGGTGCTCGGGGCGATCCTCCTCGTACGGCGGGAGGGGCTGCCCGGGCGCGGCGCCTGGCGCGGAATCATCACCTCCGGCGTGCTCTGGTTCGGGCTGTACATGGTGGCGCTCAACTGGGGTGAGCAGGAGGTCGACGCCGGGACGGCGGCCATGCTGGTGAACATCGGGCCGATCCTGATGGCCCTGATGGGCGCCCGCATGCTCGGCGAAGGGCTGCCGCGCCGCCTGCTGCTGGGCATGGGCATCTCGTTCTCGGGCGCGGTCGTCGTCGGCCTCGCGATGTCCGGGCACGGCAGCTCCTCCGTGCTGGGCGTGGCGCTGTGCCTGCTGGCCGCGGTGGTCTACGCGCTGGGCGTGGTCAGCCAGAAGCCGGCGCTCGTGCACGGCTCCTCGCTGCAGATCAACACCTTCGGCTGCGTGATCGGCGCCGTCGCCTGCCTGCCGTTCACCGGGGTGCTGGTCTCCGAGGCGGCCGACGCCCCCATGTCCGCCACGCTGAACATGATCTATCTGGGCGTCTTCCCGACCGCACTGGCCTTCACCACCTGGGGCTACGCCCTGGCCCGGACCACCGCGGGCCGGATGGGCGCCACCACGTACGCCGTCCCGGCGCTGGTGGTGCTCATGGCGTGGCTGCTGCTGGACGAGGTGCCGACGCCGCTCGGGGTACTCGGCGGGCTGCTCTGCCTGGTCGGTGTGGCGGTCTCCCGGAGCCGTCAGCGGACCGGGGCCCCAGCCGGAGATCAGGCCCGGCCGGTGGAGGGATCCCGTCATGACGAGGAGCGCCGGGCGGAACGGACGTAGCGGGGCCTCCCGGCTGGTCGAGGAGGGCGAGATGGACGCCCGGCCGCTGGGCCCGGTGACGTCGACGTCCCGGGCCCCGGACTTCTGGGGCGTGGTTCGCCTTAGGGCGTGTTCGAGATGTCGATCATGCGGTGAGGGTTTCCGTTGTGGCCTGGTCGTAGGTGCGGTTGATCTCCGTGACGGCGTCGGCCACATGTGGCTGGTCGTACCAGTAGTTGGCGGCAATGCCGGGCAGGTGGCGCAGATGCCGCTCGTAGAAGTCGAGTCCGGCTGGTGTGGCGCGCAGGTCGCCGCTGGCGCGTTCCACCAAGCCGCACCGGATGGCGGCTGCCTCGTGGAGCTCAGTGCCGAACAGGGACTTGAAGTACCGATAGCGATCCGCGCGAGGCTCTGCGGCCTCTTCCACGAGTCCGCGCACCAGGGCGAGGACGTGGACAGGACTGATGGCTACGTGGGGCGCGCGGGCTCGAGACACGTAGCTGGGTGGGGTGGCCGAGCAGAGCGGCAGCGATGGCGACGGTTCCGGGTTCGATTCCGGCGCGGCCGACACGGCCGGCACAGGCGTGGACGCGTGAGGCCGCTCGGCGGCGGGCGCGATCCGCCTCCGCCCAGGCCGCCTCCAGGGCCCGCCGCTCCTCCTCGTCCGCCCCGCACATGAGGGCGGAGGCGGTCGACCACGGCGAACTCCTCCAGGACAGTCGCGCCCGAGCAGGAGCGGTGGAGGGTGGACGCGCTGACGCCCAGCCGCCGGCCCAGCGCCTCGTAACTCCTCCCGTCCCGCGCCTTCAGCGCGCGCACGAGCCCCGCGAACTCCTCGACGGCGGCGTCCTTCGGCATTCCATCCCCCTCGGCCCTGCATCCCATCCTTCACGTCCTTGCACGTCAGCGGGGGTGGAATGGTTCCGGGACGGCTGGTGGGCGCGTGATCGTTGCAGCCAGCGGGCGCCGGCCCCACGCTGGTTGAGCACTGACCGAACGAACGACCCGACGGGGGATCCACCACCATGAACAAGCTCCGCACCGCACTCGCCACCGCTGCCGCTGCCGCACTGGGCCTCGCGGCCCTCGCCACAGCCCCGGCGCAGGCCGCTGCCCAGCCCGCCTTCCTCGCCGCCTCCCAGATGCCGCCGTCGTCGACGCCGTGGACCGCCACCCAGGTCTTCACCGGCGTACCGGAGAACGGCGGCGTCCTCTGCGCCCCGTACAAGATCCCGGCGCAGAACACCCGCTACCGCGAGTTCAGCACCGAGCTCGACACCAACGGCGTCCAGGTCACCACCGTCGCCCGTACCGAGGCCGACGCCGTGAAGCTGGTCGACACCCTCCGCGGGGCCCTTGCCAGCTGCGGCACCCTGCTGGAGCAGCAGAATCCGGGCCTGCAGGCCGTCAGCGCCTCCCGCGGCAAGCTCGCCGTCGAAGAGGGCGCCTGGGTCTACAGCCTGGACACCGCCGACCCGCAGATCGGCATTTCCGACATCCACCTGTTCTCCGTCGGCCGCGACGGCCGCACCGTCACCCTCGTCCGCTGGGGCCAGATGGGCGACCTTGAGGACGCCCCGCTGACGGCCTTCCGCACCACGACGAAGACCGCCGTCAACAAGCTCCACTGACCCGGGGCTCCCCCGAGGGCTGACCACAGCTCGACAGCGGCGCGGCCGGAACCGGGGCGCGCCGCTGTCGTGCCCCCTCCTGACCGACGGGATCGAACCGGCAACGGTGCTGCTCGACGGAGGCAGCGGCGCGAACTTCCATGAGAGCAACGACTGGTGGATCTTCTCGGGTGAGCTGCGCAGGCCGCCGGCGCCCAGCCTTTGCGGAGCGTGCTCGTGCGGCTGGCGCGGCGAGACCAGCTACCCGCTCAGCTGGGAGGATGTGGACCGGAACGCCCCGCACCTCTACGACACCAGGCAGCTCAAGGACGACTGGGCCCGGCACATCGGCGACGTCGAAACCCGCGCAGTCTCGGTTCCCGACGTGCTCGTCGCGCTCCTGGACCAGGTCGAGCAGGAGCTCGACAGGCTCGCCGGCGACGCGCCGCCGGCCGGGCTGCGGGCGATCAGCAGACTTGAGCACGTCATCGCGGAAGCCGGCTATGCGGCGGCGTACGGGGCCGAGGCCGACGCGAGGTCTGGAACTCTGATCGCCCGGACTCGGGCTGCCCGAGCACGAAGGCCGCCGACGCCTACTCAGCTACTCTCTGTGCCGCTGAACTCGCCCGGACTCATGGGCCGGTGAGGATGTCGTGGTGCCGACGCGGCGCCAGATCACGTGGGGATGCCGGGGTAGACCTCGGGCCCGAACTGCCAGGTGGCGCGTCCTGCGGGCCCGGAGCCCATGGACCAGGTGATCTCGTAGACGCCGGTGGACCGCTGTACGCGCTTGACGCGTAAGCCGGGGCGGAACTGGCGGCCGGTGCGCAGGTCCGGCACGAAGGCGTCCAGGACGACACGGTGGAAGCGCCGGCGCTAGGCGGAGGTGAGGTGCTGGAGGTCGGTGGTGAAGCGGGGGAGGGTCTCGAAGGTGGGCACGTGGTCTCCTCCGGGCAACACGACGAAGCCCCTGGCTGTCGCCAGGGGCTGACGGACGGTGCGCGTTGGTGGTGTTCGTTCTTCGGCACCGGGTGGTGCTCAGGTGTTCGCTGCCGCGCTCGGGCGGTGAAGTGACGACCGCCGGAGAGCGACGACATTCGCAATCCGGCCCGAGGCCGCTTCCCGCCAGGCGGGCACCGGGGAAGGAAGGTCCGGCCGGTGCTGCCGCCGGACGGGCCCTCCGACGGACCGGCCCTTCCTCGTAGGTCAGAGCCGTGTGGCGTGGTCTGTCTGACAGTCGATATCAGGGTGATCCGGGCCGGTCAGATGTACCGCTACTACCTGCGTCAGACCGTCGTCGGCGACGGCCGCCGCCCTGCCCGAATGCCGCTGCGCGCCGCCCAGGAGCAGGCCGGTGTCCCGGCCGGGCGCTGGATGGGCCGCGGCCTGGCCGCGCTCGGACTCGCGCCGGGCGAGGAAGTCACCGAGAGCCAGCTGCGGAACCTGTACGGCGAGCGGGGCCGACACCCGTACGCGGACCGCATCGAGGCCGACCGGCTCGCCTTCGTCCTCTGTGGGCTGAGTGAAGCCGACGCGGGGTGTGCAGGTGGGACCCGGGCGGTGCTATGTGCGGGGCCTGAGGCGCATGTGCAGCCGTTGCGGGCTGAGTGTAAGGGCCAAGGCGGGGCGGACGGGGCGGCCGGGCAGGGGTTCCAGGCGCCATCGTGCGGCGATCGTGGCCAGGATGATGACGGCTTCGGTGATGCCGAACTGGTCGCCGACGCACTTGCGGGCGCCTCCGCCGAACGGGATGAAGGAGCCGTCCGGTGGGTTGAGGTGGCGGGAGCTGCTCCACCGGTCGGGGTCGAATTGCTCGGGGTTGTCGTACTGGTCGGTTCGGTGGTGGATGAGATAGGGGCTGAAGAAGACGGCCGTGCCGGAGCGGACGGGGTGCGTGCCGAGGTGTGTGTCGGTGGTGGTGGTGCGGCTGACGAGCCAGGCCGGCGGATAGCGTCGCAGGGATTCCATGAGGACGCGGCGTGTGTATTCCAGCCTGGGCACGTCGTCGAGTGTGGCTGCGGCGCCGGCGAGAACGCTGTCGGCCTCGGCGTGGAGCTGTTCTTCGATGTGGGGATGCTGGGCCAGTGCGTGCAGTGCCCATGCCAGGGTGGCGGCCGCGGTCTCGATGCCGGCGAAGAAGAAGGCCATCAGCTGGTCGATGATCTCGGCGTCGGAAAGGCTCTGGTCATGGCTGTCTTCGGGGGAATCGGGGCTGCCGAGGAGTACGGACAGCAGGTCGTCGTGGCCGGTGGCGGCGGAGCGGCGGTTCGCGGTGGCGCGGGCCATGGTCTGGCGCAGGCGGGATCGGGCCTGGTAATAGCGGCGGTTGCCGGGGGTGGGGAGCATGTTCAGGCGCGGTGGTGTGATCATGCGCCGGAAGATGCCGTCCGTGATGGCGCCGAGGTCCTCCAGTACCTCGGTGATGGCGGTGGGGTTGAGGGTGTCGGCGAACATGGTTGCCACCAGGCCCCGGGCGACGATGTTCTGCATCTCGGTATAGGCGTCGATGGTCTGGCCGTCGGTCCACGAGCCGGTGGCGGTGTCGGTCTGTTCGGTCATCAGGCGGGCGTACGCGGGCAGGCGGTCAGGGTGGAAGGCGGGCTGGACCAGCCGTCGCTGGCGGCGGTGGTCGGTATGGGGGCAGAGGGGCAGGCCGTTGCCCAGGACTTCCCTGCCCTGGTCGAATGCCGGGCCGCCTTTGTCGAAGGTGCGGTCGTTGACCAGGACGTGGCGGGTCAGTCCCGGGTCGCACACCAGAAGGGCCTTCATGGGGCCGATTCGGATGTGGACCAGGTCTCCGCGGGCGGGCAGTGAGGTGAGGAATTTCAGGGGGTCGCGTACCAGCGGCAGGAGGTGGCCGAGGAGAGGCAGCGCTCCCGGTGCCTGGCTGATCGGAACGTCCTTTGTCATAGCTGTCCACTCTCCGGTCGGCGGTGCGGTGGATGAAGCGGGGACGCGGGGTGCGCGGGGCCGGTTGTTGCGGGTGGAGCCCGGGGCCGGGTCCGGGGAGGCGGAGCCCGCGACCCCGCCGGTTCCTTTCCTTTCAAGAGAGCCAGTCCCACCCCAGGAAGGGAAGGTCTCGGTAACCAAAAGGGCGTGAACCTGTTGAACGGTCCTGTGCAGGCGAACCAGGGGGCGGGCCAGACGAAGGCCCGCTGGGGAAAGCACCCTGAGGGCGGGGCGGGGCGGATGGTTCTCGGGGGCCGCATGCGGATGCGAACGGGGCGAGGTGTGCCACCCGCCGGCGGGCTGAGTGGGTCGCGGCCGGGTTCCTGCTGCACCTTCCTTCCGGTCCTGGTGCCGCTGCAGAGCTGACGGCTGCCGAGGCCACGTAGGCGGCTGGGCGCCCCGGCCCACAGCGCTGCGGCTGCCCTCGCGCCTGCCCAGAGCCAGTCGGGTTGGTTGGTGACGCCGACTCCGGTCCGGCCCCTAATGGACGGGGCGGGCCGGCTTCGCGGCGGGCCGCCCCGGGCGCGCCGGGAGCGTGCTGCAGCCCTCCAGGCCGGGGACGCGTGCGGCGGGTCTATGTGTCTGGGCCTGGCCGATTCGGTTTCGGGACTGGCGGTTCCTCACCATCACAGCAGGGTTCAACGCGTTCACGCTTCTGGCAGCCCGCAGGCTCGTACCGCGTCGTATCGCGGCGATACGAAGGAGCAGCACACGAAGAACAACGAACCCGTGCACCGCCGGGAGTCCTTCGGGGCGGGCCGTGCACGACGACGCCTGAGCGCGAGGAGATGACGGTGGATTCCCAGTTCGACACAGCGGTGGCGGCGTACGAAAGCAGCATGGAGCAGATGCCGTTCCGGGAGCATGTCGAGGCGTACAGCTTCCTGAACGCGGTCGGTGACATCGTGGGACGGGACGTGCTCGACCTCGGGTGCGGCAGTGGGCTGTACACCCGTCGGTTGCGCCGTGCCGGGGCGGCCCGCGCGGTGGGGGTGGACGAGTCGGCCGCCATGGTGGAGCACGCCCATCGGCGCGAGGAGCGCGAGGGGCTGGGCGTGGAGTACCTGGCAGCGAACGCCGCCGATCCCGACGCAGGCGCTCTGCCGGGCATCGCTGAGTCCTTCGACGTGGTCACAGCCGTGTATGTGCTGCCCTACGCGTCCAGCCAAGAGGCGCTGCACGGTTTCTGTATGACGGCGCGACGAGCGCTGCGCGCGACGGGCGGGCGGTTCGTGGCCGCGGTCCTCAACCCGGAGTTCTCCACGGATCCGCAGTGGTACCGGGGCTACGGGATGCTCCTGAGCTCGCAGGAGTCACCGGCGGAGGGCACGCCGGGGCACCTGCGGGCGTGGGTAGGGCCGGAGGTGCTGGACCTGGACTTCTTCCGCTGGTCCACGGCAGCACACGAGCAAGCTCTCGAGGCGGCCGGATTCGACGGCGTCTCGTGGATTCGCCCGACCGTCTCCGACGAGGGCCGCGCGAGGTATGGGGATGCGTTCTGGGCGAACTACCTCGACTGCCCTCACGCCCTGATCATCGACGCCCACGCCGGCCCGGAGGCTGTGCCCGACAGCCCTACCCACCCGGCCGAAGACACCTCAGCGACACCGGACCAGTGAGCTGGCCCCCACAGCTCTCCCAACCGACCCACCCCAACCGACCCGAGGAATAGGGCCACTGCCATGAGCCGAATCAGTACAGCTTCACCGCCACTCACCGGTACTGACGCACCTCCGGAAAGCGCGGCACAAGACCTCTCAGGCCCCAGCGGATTCCGGGTAGAGGGGGTAGACCTTCACAACCCGCGCCTGGGCGAGCGGTACGGCACCCTGGTGCTGGGCCTGTCGCCGTTCAACTCCTTCTACTCCACGCAGACCGTAGCGGACCTGTGCCAGAGCGCGGCCAGGTCGTTCTCCGACGTGCACGTGGTCCTGCCGGGGGCCCCTGAATCGGCGCTGCGCTACATATCCGCGGGCAAGCCGCCGCGGCACGCGGTCCAGCGCTCCAAGCGCGTCATCCACAACATGCGCAACGTCGCACGCCGCACCCTGGCCGACTGCGGGATGTCCGACACCGACGCCCGGGTGCATGTGATGACCCGCTTCGCCTCCCACCCGCGCTACCAGAAGAGCCGGGCCCGCATCGAGAGCGCCTACCGCACGCAACGGCCGATGCGGGAAGCGGTGCACGCGATGACCCGGACCGCCCTGGCCACCTCCCTCGACTCCGACCCCACACCAGCCCAGGTCGAGAGCAACACCCGCTACATCTTCGCCGAGGCCCCACTTTTGCTGGACGCCGCCAGCATGCTCGCACGGCCCAGCACCCTGTTCGTCTACCACCGCCGGGTGCCCCTCTATGACGTGGTGGCCACCGGCCAGGTCCCCGGCCTCACCGTAGGAACGGGCCACACCCTGTCCGTACTCACCGATGAAAGGAACGACCGTGGCAACAACGATCCCCGATGAACTGACCTGGCCCGACTCCTTCCCCACCCGCGGCCACGGCCTGCCGCCCGAGATGTTCGACATCCTGCGACGCGAACGGCCGATAGCGCCGGTGACTTTCCCCTCCGGGCACCGCGCCTGGCTGGTCACCCGCCGCACCGACATCACCGCGATCGGATCCAGCCGCAACTTCTCCCGCAATCTCACCTGCCCCGGCGGGCAGCGCATCGCCGGAGACGACTTCAACAGCGTGCCCGGCGGCATCTTCAACCTCGACCCGCCCGAGCACACCACCGTACGACGCGTGGTCCAGCCGTTCTTCAACCCGGCCGCCGCGGCGGCAATCCAGCCCGCCATTGCCCTGGCCGCCTCCGACCTCGCGATAGCCTTGCGCGAGGGCCCCAACCCCGCAGACCTGCACCGCGCCTACGCACATCCGCTCGCCGCGACCCTCGCCTGTGACCTCATGCGGGTGGCCCCACGTCAGCGCCGCAAGATCGTTCCCCGGCTGCGCTCGCAGGTCGACTACACGACACCGGCCGCCAAGATCGACACCTCCACCCGGTGGATGCTCGACTTCGCGACCGAAGTGATCGAAGCCAAGAAGGCCGACTACGACGACGGATGCGAGCCGCGTGACCCGGTCGAGGCGCTGATCCGCGCTCACCAGCACGGGGCCATCACCGCGGAGCATCTGCACGCCACGGTGATGTATCTGTTCGTCACCTCCGCCGAACCGGTCACCGGGCCGGTCACGACCGGTGTCTACACACTGCTGCGGCACGGCGACCAGCTCGCCCGCATACGGCGCGACCCCGGTCTGTGGCCCACTGCGGTGGCCGAGCTCCTGCGCCTGCACCACAACGGCATGACGTCGATGCCCCGGCTCGCCCTGGCCGACACAGAACTGCACGGAGTCCGCATCCGGGCCGGCGACGCCGTCGTCACCCCCTGGGTCGCCGCGACCTGGGACCCCGAGCACTACAAACAACCGGAGCGCTTCCGCCTCGACCGCAGCACACGGGAGGACCCGGCCATCACCTTCGGCACCGGCCCCCACTTCTGCCTCGGCGTCAACATCGCCCGCCTCTACCTGCAGACCGCGCTCTCGACCCTCTTCACACAACTGCCGGACCTGGCCCTGGCGGCCAAGCACGAGGACATCGCCTGGGAACCGGACACCTACCTCTTTACCCGGCCGACGGAACTGCCCGTCACCTGGTCCTGAGGTGTGTGGGCTTCAACACCCCGCACTCTGTCGCCTCAGATGTTCTCTGCCTCCGCACATGAGCAGACTCTGCTACGAGGCGAGGCACAGACCACTCTCGGGCGGCGGCTACCGTCCCCCGAAGGGGCTCGGCACGGTCGGCCTGGAGGGCAGGTCTATACGCGGCGGCGGAAGGCTGCCATGGACTGGCGTAGTTCTGCCACGTTCGTGCGGGCGGGCATGGAGGAGACTGTCCGGGCGCTGGCGAATGCCTTCTGGGCGTGCGGGAGCGCCTGGTCCCACTGCCCTGCGTGAAGAAGGGCGAGCGCGATCTGGCTGTGGGTGATGGCCAGGGCCTTGTGGTGGTCGACGGGTCTTGTCCTCAGGGAGTCCAGGAGGGCCTGGAGGTGGTCAGGACCTGCTCCCAAAGCCTTGAGTACGAGAGCGCGCTGGTACTGGAGCGACGCTTCCGTGTAGGTCTCGAAGGGACTTGTCGCTTGGAGGTCCTCCTGGTGTATCCGCAAGGCGGTGGCGAGCGCACGGAGCGCAGCGGGGCGGTCACCGGTCCGGGCCAGAGTGAGGGCATGACCGGAGTAGAGGAAGCTCCGGAGCGCAGGCGCCGCGTTCGGCCCTGCGATCTCGATGGCGTGGCCCGTGAGTTTCCAACTGAGCGCTCTCTCGCCAAGGCTGTCCGCCAAGGTGGCCAGGGCGCGCAGAGTGATGGCGTAGTCGGGCCGGGCACCGGCCCGCCGGGCGAGTCTCAGCGCGTGCTGGTAGTAGCCCTGGGCAAGCCCTGGACGGCCGCTGTCGGCCGCTATAGCGGCTTGGACGTAGCTGAGCCGGGCAAGGGCGGTGAGGACTTCCGGCCTGTCGGTCTCGGTGCTGCGCACGACCAGGAGGCGCGGTGTCTCATCGGCTATGTAGCGTGACAAGGTGGTGCCGAGCGTCAGCCCCCCGTAGCGCTGGACGTGTTCGAAGAAAAAACTGCTGAGGTGTTCGAGGCGCTGTGCGGTGGATGAGCGGCGGCTGTCAGAATCGCGCAGCCGGATAGCTGCTCCGCTGAGTTCGGCTTCGATCTCCTGGACGGAGAAGAGGCGCGCAGGACGGCCTCGTCGGTCGGAGTCGGCGTCAGTGACGGCGAATTCGGCGAGTGCGAGGATCGGGTGCGCGGTGGAGGAAGATGCCGCCTGTTGCGGGGATGCCAGCCCCGTCCATTCGGGGGTCACCAGTCGGCCCAGGCGGCGGCTGAGGACCTCGGCCACCAGGGCGGGCACGGGAGGGCGCGGGCGGGACCCGGACAGCCAGTGCGCGACCGCTGTTCGGTCGTAGGCCAGGCGCAGGCCGTGAAGAGTCCCGAGCCGGTTGACTTCCCGGGCCAAATCCCCGTTGGTCCACTTTGCCTCCTGCTGAAGAGCAGCCAAGCGAGTATTTCGCGTCCCTTTAGGCACACCTTCCCCCGCTCCCCGGCCCCAGCACGGTCCTGGCAGATTTAAGAGAACAGTCGCCATGATGCTGTGAACATCCACTTTAAGACCGCCGTGGATCCACGTCCCCGTAAGTTCCGGACATCTGCGCAGTTCAAGCGGGACTTTTTAGGCCATCTTCCGGCCGTCTCCGAATTCAGCGCGCTCGGGCACCGACGGGCTCTTCTCCAAGTGGGCCGCGCTACCTCTGGTGGGCCTTGGAGTGGCGCCTGAAAGTCGCTGACAGCGTGTGATCGGAAGGCAATAGGAATGAGCAATTCCGAAGCGAGACAGCCCGTTTTTCGACTGCGTGGCCATACGAAGCAGGGGCGGGGGCACGGCCGCAACGGCCGATCAAGAGACGCGCAGCCTCTTCGATCGGCCGTAACCGACACTCCACTCTTGAAGGAACCGGCCAGCCGGAACAGCTGCAAAGTCAGTTGAAGCCTGTCACCAGCCCCTCCTGTGCCGGCTCCTGGCAGAGCTGCGCATCATCGGCGGCTGTTTCCCACGCCTCGCAGGGAGGGGGAGCGGCCGGAGTAAGCGAAACCAACGGCGATTCGCAAGGCACCGGAAGGGGACACAGTGCGAAAGGATCTGTCATGGTCCATCGCTACCGCGTTCACCCATCGCAACAAGCTTTCTCAGCACACGACGCGAGCCGAGACACGCAAGGGAACGATTCTGTACTCCCCAACGGCCGAGTGTGAACAACCGGGGACTCACCAGTCCCGGCTGCCCTTGTCCTGCTCACTCCCAATTTTGGGGCGGGGGACCCTGACACTCCAACCACCCCAGCACCAAGAAATGACAAAGGGGCCTTAGAAGCGCAGCTCACGAAGGGTCTGGCCCACGAGCGCGCGGAGTGACCAGGTTGGAACGAGCTGGCCTAAGATTTTCCAACGTCGAGCTCAAGAGGGCGCGGAGCGGCCGGAACGGCTTCGGCGGTTAAGGACGCCGACGGCGATGATCCGCCGGCTGGTCTGCTGGTCGCGGTAGGCCGCGGCGCGGCAGGCGTCGGAGCAGTACCGCCGCCGGGCCGATCCGGCCCGGGGGAGACCGGCCCCGCACACCGCGCACACCCGTGAGCGCCTCACTCCTCCAGTGTCCGCCCCTGGCGGCCTTCGCACATGTTCCCGGAGCCTTCCGCATGTACGCGGCCCTCCTGCGGCATTTCCTCGACAGCAGCGCCGCCGCGGCCTCGACCTCGGCGCCGCGGGGCGACCTCCTCTTCCTCCAGCGCCCGGAACATCGCCGCCGCGTCCAAGCCGGCGCCCGTCTCGGCGACCAGGGCCATGTGCCCGCTCCACAGCCGCAGCGCCGCCTGCCGTCCGCACCGGGCGGCCGTGACCAAGGACGCCAAGCTCGTGGTCGCGGGGCCGGTGCCGGGGAACGTGGCGGCAGCGGCGTGCGGGCTGGAAAACGCGGCCCGGTCACCCCGGAGGCGGTGCGCCGGCACCGGCCGGGCCCGGTGAGCAGTGGAGTGGCACAAGAAATCGAACGCATGTTCTGATAGGTGGATGGACGGCTTCCCCTTCCCCGACGATCTTGTCCGCGCCCAGCGGGAGTGGCACGACACCTACCGCGCCCTGGCCGTGCCGCGTCCGCGCGGTGCCACGGAGCTGCGCCGTCGGCTGCTCCTGCTGTCGGTGAGGATCGAGTGGCATCCGTTCTGGTCGACTCCGGCCGGGTGGACGCCTGCGGCCCGGGTGGAGCTGAGGCGGCGAGCCGGCGGGGGCCGGCGTGCGGACGCGGCGTGAGCCGGAGGAGCCGATCGGGCATGGGTGATCTGCCTCCTGACCTGGAGCGTCTCCGGACACTGGAAACGTGGCTGGTCCTCTCCCTGGATCGGGTGCGTGAGCAGATCGCGGCTGTCGAGAGGTCGGCGCAGCCCCAGCGCGCCGCGCGGCCCCCGGCCGCCGCCCGGCCTGGGCCGCGTCGCACGCCGACGCCTGAGTGGGGGATCTCTGCTGTCGGTATCGGGGCGCCCGTCGCTGAGATTCACCGGGGCGACTGCTTCGCCGGGGGAAGGGCGCTGCGGCCGGTCAGTGGGGAGCGTGCCCGTGCGGAGCTGGCCGAGGGTGTCCAGGCTTGCGCGGTGTGCCGCCCCGACAACGTGCTCAGCAGACCCTGACCCCTGCTCGGGCCGCTCTGAGCGGAATGCCCCTCACGTGAGTACCCCGGCGGACCGTGCGCAGGGCTCCTGACCTGCGCGGCCGGGGTACGTGCGCCCGGGGCTGTGTCGTGATGCATTGCGTACGGTGCGGCGGGAAGATGACGTCCATGGCCGCCTCTGCCTCTCCCGGTCAGGGGAGTACCGCGCCCGCCGTCCGCTACGGCCCGCCCCCGCCGGACGGCGCACACCCGGCGGTGGACAGCACCCGCCCGGCGGGAACCGGTGACACCGGGGCGGAACTGGACCGGGCGCTGGAACAGGTCCGTCAGCTGGAGCAGGCCTTAGTGAGCCTCGCGGTGATCGACCAGGCGTGTGGAGTCCCCATCGCCCTGACCCGCTGCTCACCCGAGGAGGCGTGGGACGTGCTGGTGAACGTCTCGCAGCACTCCAACGCGAAACTGAGGGCGGTAGCCGGAACGCGCGTGACCCACGCCCAAGGCGAAAGGCTCCCCGAGCCCCTGCGCCGCTGCCTGGAGCGGGAGCTGCGCCGGCGGGCCGTGGGGGACCGGCAGAGCGACGGCGCTGGGTGACCCGGCCGCTTCTCCGGTTCACCCGTTATCAGAGCAAAGTGATGACCTGTCACCTGGGGGCGTTACTCAACGTGAGGGCTCCCCCGGACCAGCATGTGCGACTCGACGTTCGACGACATCGGGTCCGTACGGCTGATCATGGCCGACCAGCGCGGCGCGATCCCGCCGGGTCTGCTCGGGCGGCCGTGCGCCGTTCTGGACCACGCCGCCCGCCGGGGCGGGCCCCGCCGAGGCCGCATTGGCGGTTTCCGGCCCAGTAGATCAGGGAGCCGGTTCGCGGTGACCCGCGCGGGTAGGTCACGCTGGCTATCGGCCGCAGCCGCTCTTTTTGAGGGAGTCGTGGGCATGAGGACGTATCTGCTTTTCTTCATTGCCACGACCGGGGTGGCGTGATGTTCGACATCGTCCGGCTGGGGCCTGGGGACCGCGGGCTCATCCTCACCATGCAGGAGCGCATCTACGCCGCTCTGCCAGAGAAGACCGTCTTCGAGCGCAGCTCAGGGGAGTTCATCGAGTACTGCCTTGACGGGGGCGGTCTGTGTTACGCGTCGCTCCGTCACGGTGTACCGGTGGGCTATCGCATGGTCTATTTTCCGCGGGGCCGGGAGTTCAACCTCGCCAAGGAAGTGCCGCTTCCCTCCCACGAGTGGGACCGGGTCGCTCACTGGGATACCACGGCGGTCCAGCCCGAGTGGCGCGGACACGGGCTGGGCGGTCTGATGAACGCGCGGGCGCTGGCCGACCTTGCCGGCACCGGCACGCGGCACGTCTTCGCGACGAGCTCCCCCTGCAACCCGTACGGCGTGAAGCCGTTGGTAACGGCGGGACTCCGACCGGTCCGTCTCGTGCGGAAATTCGGCGGTCACCTGCGCTTCCTGCTGTACCGCCCCTTTCCGGCCGGGTGGGGTGCGGATTCCCCACGCGGGGAGGAGAAGGCCGTGGCCCTCTCCGCCATCACTGAACTTGAGGCAGCCTTCCGGGACGGTTGGGTCGGTGCTGAGGTCGTGATCGACGAAGCCGGAGCGCGACTGCGCATGCGACGCGCTCCTCTCCCCTTCTGAACCGACACCCGGGTGGTCGGGCCGCAGAGCCCCACCGCCGCTTTCGCGCTGCGGGCAGAGCTGAGGCCGCGGACAAGGGAACGCGTCAGCAGAAGGCTGACGTCACGCTGTGCGTGGAGACCGACGGCACGGTCATGCGGGCCCGCACCTCGGCCGTCTGCTATCACGCCACGCCCAGCTCCTCGTGGTCGAAGACGGACGTTTGCGAGGCTTTTGACTCCATCACCGCCAAGAAGGGCGGTACGTCTGTGGGCGGCTGGAACTCGAACTTCGGCTACGCCGGGCCGGGTGCCTACACCTTCGCCGTGAAGGCCACGGTCTTCGGAGGGAATACGAACGGGGGAAGCGAGATCTCGATTGAGGGCGGTAGCACCTACAACCTCGATTTCACCGTGCAGAAGGTGGACAGCGCCGTCATCGAGGGCAAGTTCATGCGCGAACCCTCCGATGACGAGGACGACCCCGCCGATGTAATGGTCGCGAACATCGGGAACGTGCCGGCGCGCGGGACCGCCCTGATCCTCCGCCCCATGGCGGAGCCTGGCCTTTCGGAGCCACTCGGCCGTTGTGCGACGGAGTTGATTAAGAGCCCGCGAGACGAAGCCAAGGTCAGGAAGGCGCGTGAAGCGCTGGGAGAGAACGAGAGGGAGACGACGCTGAGCACGGACGCCCATTGCGTGGGGGATGCGACGGTCGCCGTCTGAGACCTGGGCACCATCCAGCCCGGCGGGAGCACCGGCGTCAACGCCGTCCCCAACCTGAAGTGGGAGGCCAGCGCGACCAACGCCCGCAATCAACCCGGCGGCGTGACGGCCTTAGGTGTATTGCCCTGTGAGGTTAGGGCCGGGCCTGGAAGACCACCAGCGCGCGGCCGCCCTTGCCCGCGATCATGTTGTCGAAGGCGGCGGGAATGCCGTCCAGGGCGATGTGCTCGGTGACCATCATCGACAGGTCGAAGCAGCCGGCGCGGATGTGGTCGGCGAGGACGGGCAGATCGCGGGCCGGGTCGCTGTTGCCGTAGACGCAGCCCGTCAGGGTCCTGCCCCAGTGGAAGAGCTCCAGGGCGTTGAAGGTGACTTCCTGGTCCTTGCCGCCGATGCCGACCACCGTGGTGCGCCCGCCGCGCCGGGTGGATTCCCAGGCGGCCCGGATGGTCGCGGGCCGGCCGACGCACTCGACCGCGACGTCCGTGCCCCGGCCGCCGGTGAGCTTGCGGATCTCGCGCGGGGTGGTGGCGGAGGCGACGACGTAGTCGGTGGCTCCCGCCTGCCGGGCCAGCTCCTCCTTGGCCGGGGAGACGTCGACCGCGATGATCCGGGACGCGCCGGCGATCCGGGCGGCCTGGAGCACGGCGAGGCCGACGCCGCCGATCCCGAAGACGACGACGCTCTCGCCCTCGCGGACCCGGGCGCTGTGGTGGATCGCCCCGTAGCCGGTCAGGACCGCGCAGCCGAGGAGGGCGGCGTCGGTGAGCGGGATGCCGTCGGGGGCGGGGAGCACGCAGTTCGCGGCGACGACGGTCTCCTCCGCGAAGGCCGCGACGTTGAGGCCGGGGTGGAGGTCGGTGCCGTCGGCCGTACGGGCGTGGAGGTTGGCGGTCCCCTTCAGGGCGTCGGCGCAGAGCCAGACCTCGCCGATCCCGCAGTGGAAGCAGGCCCCGCAGGAGGGGGCCCAGTTGAGGACCACGCCGTCGCCCGGGGCCACCTGCGTGACACCCTCGCCGACCGCCAGGACCGTACCGGCGCCCTCGTGGCCGAGGACGGCGGGCACCGGGACGCGCATGGTGCCGTTGGACAGGGACAGGTCGGAGTGACAGACGCCGGCGGCGGCGAGGGAGACGCGCACCTGGCCGGGGCCGGGCTCCGGCAGGACGATGTCGGTGATCTCCAGCGGAGCTCCGACGGCGGGCAGTACGGCGGCGCGGACCACGAGCAGTCTCCTTGTGCGGGAAGGGTTGCGGGGTTCAGAACTGGAGCGACTTGGTCTGGAGGTACTCCGCCAGGCCGTGCGGCCCCAGCTCGCGTCCCACCCCCGACTGCTTGTAACCGCCGAACGGGGCCAGCGGGTTGAACCGTCCGCCGTTGATGTCGACCTGTCCGGTGTCCATCCGGCGGGCGAAGGCCACCGCCTCCTCGTCGTCGGCGGCCCAGACGGCGCCGGCGAGCCCGTACACGGTGTCGTTGGCGATACGGAGGGCGTCGTCCTCGTCCTCGTACCGCAGGATCGAGATCACCGGGCCGAAGATCTCCTCGCGGGCGATCGTCATGTCCGGCGTGACATCCGCGAAGATGGTCGGGCTGACGTAGTAGCCGGTCTCCAGGGGCGCGTCCGGGCCGCCGGCGACCAGCCGGGCGCCCTCCTCGACGCCCTTGGCGATGTAACCGCGCACCCGGTCCCGCTGCTTGGCGTTCACGAGCGGACCGACCCGCTCGCCGACCACGTACTTGGTGAGAGCGTTCGCCGCGAGCTCCACGGCCTCCTCGTACCGGTCGGCGTCCACCAGCATCCGGGTCCAGGCGCTGCACGTCTGGCCGGAGTTGGTCATCACGTTGGCGATGCCGACGTTGACCGCTTTGGCGAGGTCCGCACCGGGCAGGATCACGTTGGCGGACTTGCCGCCGAGCTCCAGGGCGACCCGCTTGACGGCGGCCCCGGCGGTGGCGCCGATCTGCCGGCCCACGGCGGTGGAGCCGGTGAACGAGACCAGGTCGACGTCCTCATGGGCGGCGAGCGCCTGGCCGGCGACCGGTCCGAGGCCGGTGACGAGGTTGAAGACGCCCGGCGGCAGACCGGCCGCTTCGGTGGCCTCCGCGAAGAGCTGCGCGGTGAGCGGGGTGTCCTCGGCGGGCTTGAGGACGACGGTGCAGCCCGCGGCGAGGGCGGGGGCGACCTTGGCGACGATCTGGTGGAGCGGGTAGTTCCAGGGGGTGATCGCGCCGACCACGCCCACCGGCTCCAGCAGCACGGTGGAGTTGCCGATCCGCTCCTCGAAGGCGTGGCGGCCGGCCAGTTCGGCGTAGGAGGCGGCCACCAGCACGGGCACGCTCGCGTGAACCTTCTGGGACAGCGGCAGCGGCGAGCCCAGCTCGGCAGTGATGGTCTCGGCCAGTTCGTCCTTGCGGGCGGTCAGCGTGTCGGCCAGCGCGGTGAGCCGGGAGGCGCGCTCGGCGGGCGGGGTCGCGGCCCAGGCGGGGAAGGCGGCGCGCGCCGCCCGTACCGCCGCGTCGACGTCCTCGGCCGTTCCCGCCGGCACGCGGGCGATGACCTGCTCGTCGGCCGGGTTCACGACCGCGATCGTGTCCTGTCCGACGGCGGGCCGCCACGCACCGTCGATGTACATCTGGTCATGCGCCTTCATGGCTGTTTCCTCCCGGACGTGCTGTGCGGAGCCGAGGTGCGCGGAGCGCCGAAGCCGAACTGTGCGGAGCGCCGAAGCCGTGCGGCGCGGGGCAGCACGTCGCACCCACCCAAACTAGCGCCGTTAGTTTTCTGACGCCAGGGAGGCTTGGGAGACGCCGGTCACGCCCGGCACGCACGCCCCGGCACGGGCATCCCTGCTCGCGCCGCCTTGCCGTAACGGCATGATCCCTTGCCCTGGCGGCAGTGGACCGGCCAAGACTGGAACGAGCACGCGAACCCGGATCCCAGGAGGCACCCATGACCGCCGAGCCCCGCCCGCGACGCCGCCGGGACACCCCGCCGCCCCGGGCCGGGGGCAGCGAGGCCGAGGTGCTGCGCGGCTTCCTCGACTACCTGCGCGAGTCGATCGCCGCGAAGGTCGAGGGAGCCCCGGAACCGGAGGCCCGCGCCGCCGCGGTGCCCTCGGGCACGAACCTGCTCGGCCTGCTCAACCACCTGACCTACGTCGAGCGCTCCCTGTTCCTCGGGAAGCGGGTCGCCGACTGGCCGGCGACCTTCCACGCCGCCCCCGCGGACGGCGTGGCCGAGGTCGTCGCCCGCTACCGGGAGGCGGTCGCTGAGGCGAACAGCGCACTCGACACGTGCACCGGCCTCGGCGCGCCGGTGCCCCGCCCACGCTCGGACGACCCCGCCCCCAGCGTCCGTTGGGCCCTCGCGCACATGATCGAGGAGACCGGTCGCCATGCCGGTCACGCGGACATCCTCCGTGAGCTGATCGACGGCTCGACGGGGCGCTGAGCCTGCGGGCCCCTCAGCTCCGGGGAAGGTCGTCGAAGCCGGGGGCGTCCCGGGGCAGGGGGCAGATGCGGCGACCGTAGTGGTCGAAGACGTACAGGTGGGCCAGGTCCACCAGCAGCGGCACCTGTCCCCCGGTCCGCACTCGCAGGTCGGGTCCGGTGCGCACGACCAGGTCGCCGGAGGGTGCGGAGGGGTGGTCGGGGCCCCGGGGCTCCGTGGGGTCCGGGGCGGGTTCGTCGAGGGTGACGACAGGACCGCTGATACGGCCGCCCGTCCGCCCCCCGAGCCGTCTCCGGACACCGACCCCGCCTCCCCCGCCGGCCGCGGCCCTGCGGCGGCGGGGCATCGTCCGGGGCCGGGCGGATTCGAGGTCCGGGACCACGGCGGGCCGCGAACCGGTCCTGAGGTGGACCAGCGCCTCGTGCCCCTGGTATTCGACGTGCTCGACGATGCCGCTGAGGGCGACCTCGCCGGGCCGGGCCTGGCTGGGCGGGGCGATCCGGACCGCCTCCGAGCGCAGCCCCACGATGATCCGCCGGCCCTGCTGGATCCGGAGCAACTGGTGGTCGGTGCTGAGGGGTTCGGGCAGGGCGAGCCGCTGCCTCCCGAGGTCGATCGACATCCGGCCCTCCAGCGGGGCGTGCACGACGGCCTGGAGGAGGTTGATGCGCGGGGTGCCGATGAAGGCGGCCACGAACACGTTGTCCGGCAGGGCGTAGACCTCGCGGGGCGGACTGACCTGCTGGAGGACTCCGCCGCGCATCACGGCCACCCGGTCGCCGAGGGACATCGCCTCGGCCTGATCATGCGTGACGTAGACCGTGGTGACGCCCAGTTCCTTGGTGAGCAGGGCGATTTCGGCACGCAGATGGCTGCGCAGCTTCGCGTCGAGGTTGGAGAGCGGCTCGTCCATCAGGAACACGGAGGGCCGGCGGGAGATGGCCCGGCCCATCGCGACCCGCTGGCGCTCGCCGCCGGAGAGCTGTGCCGGGTAGCGGTCGAGGACGTGCCCGATCCCGAGCATCCGGGCGGTGGCCTCGACGCGCGCGGTGTTGTCCTCGCGGGGGTTCTCCAGTCTCAGCGGGAAGCCGATGTTGGCCCGGTTGGTCATGCTCGGGTAGAGGGCGAAGTTCTGGAACACCATCGCCATGCCGCGTTCGCGCGGCGGGGTGTGGTTGGCGTACTCCCCGTCGAGGAGCAGCTCGCCCTCGGTGATCTCCTCCAGGCCCGCGATCATGCGCAGCACGGTGGACTTGCCGCAGCCGGAGGGCCCGAGCAGCACGACGAACTCGCCGGGGTCGACGGAGAGCGTGAACCGGTCGACGGCCCGCCGGTCCCGGCCGTAGTTCTTGCTGACTTGGTGCAGGGAGATCGCGCGCGTCATGAGGGTCCGCCCGGAGGAAGTGGTGGCATCGCGGTGGGGAGCGGCTGTGTGGAAGCTAGCCCACCGGGCGGGGTGTGGGAATGACTCGCGCGAAGGTTGGGGCATACGGGTCCGGCGGGGCCGGTTCGGCCGGGGCTCTCGGCCCGTTCCGTGCGGTCGGCGGTACGGGCCCGCTGCCGGCCGGTCAGCCGGGGTACTCGGCCCCCTTCCGTGCGGTCGGCGGTACGGGGCCGCCGCGGGCCGGGGTGTCCTGCGGTACGGCCGCGGGCACCGGGTCCGGCGGGGCGAGGGCGGACTCCGTGCCCGGGGGTGCCTGTGCCGGCTCCGTCTCCAGGGGTGGTACCGACCCCGTGCCCAGGGGCGCCGGTGACGGCTCCGGGCGTCCGTCGCCGCGCAGGCCGAGTCCCGCCGCGCCGATCAGGCCCACGCCGAGCAGCACGAACGGGGCGGCCACTCCCACCGCGCCCGCGATCAGCCCCGCCGCGGCGGGGGCGGCGACCTGGCCGAGCCGGTTGCCCGTCAGCCGGAGGGCGAGCGCGGTGGACCGGGCCCGGTCGGGGGCGGCCCGGACCACGGTGGTCATGGACAGCGGCTGGCCGACGCCGAGGCAGAAGCCGAGGACGGCGAGCATGACGGCGAGGACCGGGACGGACACGGGGAGGGCGACGCCCGCGCAGAGGAGCCCGGCGAGCAGGCAGCTGCTGGTCAGCAGGGCCCTGCGGCCCAGCAGCCTCAGCAGCGGCGACATGACCAGCCGGCAGGCGATCGTGGCGGCGGCCCGCAGGCTCAGCAGCAGCCCGACGGTGGCCGGGGCGATGGAGCGGTGTTCGCCGACGACCGGCAGGTAGGCGGTGAGGATGTCGGTGGCGGACAGCACCGCCATGCTGATGAAGATGCCCGCGGGGACGCCGCGCGCGCCCAGGATCGCGCGGACCGGGACCTTGTCGCCGGGCCGGCCCCCGGGGCCGGCCTCCCGGCGGTGCTCGATGCGCCAGAGCGAGGCGAGGGCGACGGCGGCGACCGCGGCCGCTACGAGGAGGGCGAGCGCGCTCGTACGCCCCAGGGCCCCGCCCTGCCCCGAGATGAGCGCGCCCGCGGCGACCGGGCCGATGAGCTGGCCGAGCGAGGCCCCGATGGTGAAGTGCCCGAAGTTGCGGTCCTGTTCGTCGGGCGCGGACTGCCGGGCCACGATCGACTGCGCGCCGATCACGAAGCACAGGTGGCCGAGGCCCATCACCCCACTCCAGGCGGCCATCGCGGGCAGCGAGGAGACGATGCCGCTGACCGCGCAGCCGCCGGAGATCAGGAGCACGCCGAGCGGCAGCAGGGGCGCGCAGCGGCCGTGGTCGGTGCGGCGGCCCAGCGGCACGGCGACGAACAGCGGGAGCAGGGCGTAGACCCCGGCGATGACGCCGACGGCCGCCTCGTCCGCGCCCAGCGCGAGGGCCCGGTAGGAGACGGCGGGCCGCGCCATCGACACCGCCCCCTGCGCGAAGGCGAAGGCGATGACGAGGCGCAGCAGCCAGCCCCTGCCGGGCCCGGTTCGCGGTGTGCGGGTCATTACATGATGCCGAAGAGGACGCCCGCCGCGAGCACCACGAGCGAGGTGAGGATGGCCCACTTGACGGTGAAGCGGGTGTGGTCGCCGAACTCGACCTTCGCCATGCCGACGAGGACGTACACGGCGGGCACGAGCGGCGAGGACATGTGCAGGGCCTGGCCGGCCAGGGAGGCGCGCGCGATCTCCAGCGGCGAGACCCCGTGGGCCGCGCCTGCCTCGGCGAGGACGGGGAGGACGCCGAAGTAGAAGCCGTCGTTGGACATGAAGTAGGTGAGCGGCAGGCTGAGCAGGCCGGTGACGATGGCCATGTGCGGGCCCATCGCGTCGGGGACCGCGCCGACGACCCAGTCGGCCATGTTCTCGACCATGCCGGTGCCGGTGAGGACTCCGGTGAAGACGGCGGCGGCGAAGACCATGCCGGAGACGTTGAGGACGTTGTCGGCGTGCGCGGCGATCCGGGCCCGCTGGTCGGGCATGTGGGGGAAGTTGACGGTGAGCGCGAGGGCCGCGCCGAGCAGGAAGAGCACCGGGATCGGCATCAGTTCCATGATCATCGCCGTCAGCAGGGCGGCGGTGAGTCCGGCGTTGAACCAGTAGAGCTTCGGGCGGAGCGTGGACCGGTTCGGGTCAAGGCCCTGGAACTCGTCGTCATCCCCGCCCCCGTCCGCGGGGTCGGCCGCGGCGTCGCTGCCGGCACCCGTACCCGTCCCCGTACCGCCCGCGGAGGCGGCGGCGCCCTTGCGGAGGCGGTCCTCACCGCCGGCGCCGCCCGCACCGGTGGACACGGTCTCCGGCTCCGGCTCCCGGGCGAGCGCCTCGTCGAGCGTGAGCATCCCCAGGCGCTTGCGCTCCCGGAGGCCGAGCACGTACGCCAGCACGAACACGGCGAGCAGACCCATGGCGAGCGCCGGGATCATCGGCACGAAGATCTCGGAGGCGTCCAGCTTGAGGGCGGTGGCGGCACGAGCGGTGGGGCCGCCCCAGGGGAGGGTGTTCATGACACCGTTGGCGGTGGCCGCGACGCCGGTCATGACGACCAGGCTCATCTTCAGGCGTTTGTAGAGGGGATACATCGCCGAGACGGTGATCATGAAGGTGGTGGAGCCGTCGCCGTCCAGCGAGACGATCGCGGCGAGCACCGCCGTACCGACGACGATGCGCATCGGGTCGGCCTGGCAGAACTTCAGAATGCCCCGGACGATCGGGTCGAACAGGCCGACGTCGATCATCACGCCGAAGTAGACGATGGCGAACATCAGCATGGCCGCGGTGGGCGCGAGGTTGCCGACGCCTTCGATGACGTAGTCGCCGAGCTGCGCTCCCTGTCCGACGGCGACACAGAACAGTGCGGGGATCAGTACCAGCGCCGCGATCGGCGACATCTTCTTCGTCATGATCAGGACCAGGAAGGTCGCGATCATGGCGAAGCCGAGGATTGTCAGCATGGGGGATACCTAACGTTCATCCTTGAACTCCCACCGGTGTCGGCGGTCCGGATGACGTTAGGGGCGTTCTCGCGGCGTTAACAAGATGTTGACGTGTGAGCAATACGAGCAAAACCCCAGGTCAACACGGTGATGTTAGAGAGCGGGTCCCACGGGGACCGGAATGGCGTTCAGTACGGCGGCCGGACGGCGGGGAGACGGGCGGACCCCGCCAGGGGCGGCGCGCAAGGCGCACAGGCATGCGGGCGCACCCGCGGCCGGACACGCGGAGCGGCCGAAGGCTCCCGGTCAAGGGGCCCTCGCAAGGCGCACAGGCATGCGGCCGGGCACGCGGAGCGGCCGAAGGCTCCCCGCCCGGGGACCCTTGCTCAGTCGAGCGTCTGGGCGAGGTAGGACCTGACCAGGGTCCGCGTCTCGGCGACGATGGCCGCGTCCCCCGACGGTTCCGTGCGGAAGGCCAGTTGGAGGAGCGCGTCGGCGGCCTCGACGCTCACCAGGATCGCCCGGGACAGCGCCTCGTCGGGCCGTCGGCCGAGGTGGCCGGCGAGCAGCGCGACGAGCCGGTCCGCCAGCCGCCGGTTGGCGTCGTCCGCCGCGCCCTCGGCGGGGAACGGCGGCCCGAAGTCGACGAGCGCGAAGCCGGGGACGCTCCGCTTCATCGCCAGGTACACGTCGAGCACCGCGTCGATGGCGGCACGCCAGTCGCCGGACGGGAGGTCAGCGAGCCGGGCGGCGATGCGGTCGGCGTAGGTGTCCAGGTTGCGGAGCGCGAGGGCGTCGACGAGCGCCCGCTTGTTGGAGAAGAACCGGTAGACGGAGCCGATGGGCACGTCGGCGCGCTCGGCGACGGCCCGCGTGGTGAGCTGCTCGTAGCCGGTCTCGTCGAGGAGGCCGGCACACGAGTCGAGTATCCGGGCCAGCCGGTCGGCGCTGCGCTGCTGCACGGGGGCGCGGCGGAGGTTCGGGTTGACTTGGGGCACGGGCCCCATGATGCCGTGCCCCGACTCAAACCCGACGCACCGCACCGGCCACCCGGTGGACGGCGGCGACGCCCGCCCGCAGGCCCCCTCCCCGCACCGCGCGATGGGCGCGACACAGGCCACGAATGGCGCGATGTATGCCGTTGACGTGCCCCGCTCCTATTCCTACGGTAGTACATAGGATTCACCGTCCGGCGGATCCGATGGCTTCTTGGGCACCGGGAGTGCGGGATGAGCGCGATCGACCAGGCGAGGAAGACGGCCGAGGGGCTGACGTATTCCTCGGGCTTCGGCAACGAGCACGCCTCGGAGGCGGTTCCCGGGGCGCTGCCGCACGGCCGCAACTCCCCCCAGCGCGCCCCGCTCGGGCTGTACGCGGAGCAGGTGAGCGGCTCCGCCTTCACCGAACCGCGCGCGGACAACCGCCGCTCCTGGCTCTACCGGATCCGTCCCTCGGCCGCCCACCCGGCGTTCACCCGCATCGACAACGGGGGCCTGCGCTCGGCGCCCTTCACCGAGACCGTGCCGGATCCGAACCGGCTGCGCTGGAATCCGCTGCCCGACCCCGCGCCCGGCACGGATTTCCTGAGCGGCCTGTGGACGCTCGGCGGCAACGGCGACGCCGCGCAGCGCGCGGGCATGGCGATCCACCTGTACAACGCCGACTCCTCGATGACGGACCGCGTGTTCAGCGACTCCGACGGCGAGTTGCTGATCGTCCCCGAGCGCGGCGGACTGCTGCTCCGCACCGAACTGGGCCTGCTGCGCGCCGAGCCGGGCCATGTCGCGCTGATCCCGCGCGGGATCCGCTTCCGGGTGGAGCTGCTGGAGGAGACCGCGCGGGGATACGTCTGCGAGAACTACGGCCGCCCGTTCGCGCTGCCCGACCTCGGCCCGATCGGCGCCAACGGCCTGGCGAACGCACGGGACTTCCTCGCGCCCGTCGCCGCGTACGAGGACCACGAGGGCCAGGTGGAGGTGGTCAACAAGTTCTGCGGGAACCTCTGGTCGGCGACGTACGACCACTCGCCGCTCGACGTGGTGGCCTGGCACGGCAACCACACCCCGTACGTCTACGACCTGCGCCGGTTCAACGTGATCGGCACGATCAGCTACGACCACCCCGACCCGTCGATCTTCACGGTGCTGACCTCGCCGTCCGACACCCCGGGGCTGGCCGGGGTGGACTTCGTGGTCTTCGCCCCGCGCTGGCTGGTCGGCGAGGACACCTTCCGCCCGCCGTACTTCCACCGCAACGTGATGAGCGAGTACATGGGCCTGATCGACGGTGCTTACGACGCCAAGGCGGACGGCTTCGTCCCGGGCGGCGGCTCCCTGCACAACATGATGTCGGCGCACGGACCGGACCGGGAGACCTTCGACCGGGCGAGCGCGGCGGAGCTGAAGCCGCAGAAGATCGACGACGGCCTGGCCTTCATGTTCGAGACCCGCTGGCCGGTCACGGCGACCGCCCAGGCGGCCGCCGCCGAACACCTTCAGCGCGGCTACGACGACGTATGGCAGGGTCTGAGCCGCAACTTCCGGCCATAGACGGCGGAAGGCCGGAGGGGACGGGACGGGGACCACATGACGGAGAGCCAGGAGAGAGCCGGGGCGGACACCCGGAGGACCGACGGCGACACCACCGGCACGGACCGGACCGGAACCGACGGCGACACCACCGGCACGGACCGGACCGGGACCGGCGGGGACACCACCGGCACGGACCGGACCGGGACCGGCGGGAACGCCACGGGTACGACCGGGACCGGGACCGGCGGGGACGCCACCGCCGGGGCCGGCGGGAACGCCGAGGCGGTCCCCGCGCCGCCCTCGCCCGCCTTCGCCCCCGACTCCCTCGTCCTGAACCGGAAGCTGCCTCTCTGGTACCAGGTGTCCCAGTCCCTGCGGGCCTCCATACTGGGCCGCCCCCAGGACGCCTCCGCCAGGCTGCCCACCGAGGAGCAGCTCGCCGCGCACTACGGGGTCAGCGTGCTCACGATGCGCCAGGCGCTCAAGGAGCTGGAGGCGGAGGGGCTGATCAGCCGGCATCGGCGGCGCGGCACGTTCATCGAGCCGCGCGCCCGGCGGGTCTCCCCGGTCCGGCTGCTGGGCTCGGTCGACGCGATCGTGGCCCAGCAGTCCGGGGAGGCGACGACCGTTCTCGGCCACGGCCCGAGGGCGGTGCCCGGTGATCTCGCCGAGTTCTTCCCGGACTGCGCCGAAGTGACCTGCTACCGGCGGCTGCGCCGCGACGGGCAGAGCGACGAGCCCACCAACTGGGCGGAGAACGCGGTCCGTCCCGACATCGCCGCCCGGATCGACGTGGCCGACCTCGAACGCTGGCCGATGACCAAGGTCCTGCGCGACGTCGTCGGGGTGAGGATCTCCCGGATCACCGACACGGTCGAGGCGCGGCTCGCCGACCCCGTCACCGCCGAGCTGCTCCAGGTCCCGCTGCTCAGCCCGATCCTGCACTACACGGGCGTGACGTACGACGAGGAAGGGCGCGTGGTGGACGTGGCCCGGATCCGCTACCGGGGCGACCGGTTCTCCTTCTCCGTGACGGTGGAGGCCCACTGACCCCGCCCCACGGGCGCGCCGCCCGCCGTTACGATGCGAAAGGGTCACGGCGGACAGGGGAGGACGGGCAGGTGACAGCGCACGGGACAGCGGTCGGCGGCGACGGCGACGGCGGCGGAATCGCCCGGTCCTTGCCTCCGGGGACACCCCGGCCTTCGGACGGGCCCCCGTCCCCGGACGGCCTGCTGTCGCTGGACGAGCTGATGCCGTGGTCCGTACGGCCGCTGCGGACCGGCCGCGCCTGGGTGATCGGCCCCGACCCCGTGGCGCTCCGGGCCCGCTGGGAACGGCTGGCCGACGCCGGCCCCGCCGAACAGGAGCGGCTGTTCGCGCCCAGCCGTTCCCGTACGCCGCACACCTCGGTCGCCGCCCTGCCCGGCCGGTCCGCCGGAACGGGCCGCTTCGCCCGGACCCCGGGCCCCTGCCCCGACCCCGTGCGAATCCTCCACGGCCCCTACGACGAACAGTGGCTGCTCCCCGACCACCGGCTGATCGACGCGGCCCGTCCGGAGCTGTGGCGGGTCGCCGACGGGCGGCAGCTGTTCGTGGTCGAGCACAGCTGCGCCCCCGAGGATTCCGGGCCCGCCCTGTCCGTGACCGCGCTGCTGCCCGACGGGCACTCCCCCGCCGGGCGGCCCGGCCGGATCAGGCCGCTCTACCGCAGGCCCGGTGGCACGGAACCCAACCTGGCCCCCGGCCTCACGGACCTGCTGCGCGGGCGGCTCGGCGGAGCGGCGGAGCCGGACGCGTTCACCCCGGAAGCGGTGCTGGCCTGGGTCCTGGCCGCCGCCCGGTCCTCCACCACCGGCCCCCGGGTCCCGTTGCCGGCCGACGCGGAGGTGTGGGCGTCGGGGGTGGCGCTCGGCCGGGAGCTGATGCGGCTCCAGTTGCGCGGGGCCCGGGGCGGGGAGCGGCCCCGGCTGCCGGGCGGGCGCAGGCCCTATGTGCGGGCGGCCCTCCCGGCCCGCCCCACCGAGCTGGTCCATGAGGCCGAGAGTGAGGCGCTGCTCGTCGGCGATGGCCGGATCTCGCCGGTGCCCGCGGCGGCCTGGGAGTTCACGGCGGGCGGGGTGCGGGTGCTGGAGCTCTGGTTCGGGTGCCGGGCCGCGGCGGTGACGGGCCGGGGGCCGGACGGGGCCGCCCCGGACGGTCTGGACGCGGTCGGTGCGCGCGGCTGGCCCCGGGAGTGGACCTCGGAGCTGCTCGAACTCATCACGGTGCTTGCTCTGCTGGACGGCACGGCGGGGCCCCGGCAGGAGCTGTGGGCGGCGCTGGAGGCGGGACCGCGGATCGGGCCCGCCGAGCTGCGGGCGGCCGGGGTGCTGCCGGTGCCGCCCTCGGCACGGCGTCCCGCATCGGTGCTCGGGCACCAGGAGGAGGGCCCGGAGGGGCAGTTCGCGCTGCTGTAGCGGCGAGGCGCCGGAGCCGGCGGAGCGGCGGGCCGGGAGGTCCGCAGGGCGGCCGGAGGTGGCACGAGCGGCGCTCAGAGGGTAAGCACGGAGGCATGAACACCTCGCCACTCCCCCTCGACGGCATCACCGTGGTGGCCGTCGAGCAAGCGGTCGCCGCCCCCTTCGCCACCCGGCAGCTCGCCGACCTCGGAGCCAGGGTCATCAAGGTGGAGCGCCCGGACGGCGGCGACTTCGCGCGCGGCTACGACACGGCGGCGCGCGGTCTCGCCTCGCACTTCGTCTGGTGCAACCGCGGCAAGGAGTCCCTCGCCGTCGATCTGAAGGATCCGCGCGGCCTCGCGGTGGTCCGTGAACTCGTTGCCGGGGCCGATGTGTTCGTCCAGAACCTGGCCCAGGGGGCGGCGGCCCGGCTCGGCCTCGACGCCGCCTCGCTCTGCGCGGCGCACCCGCGCCTGGTGGCGGTCGACATCTCCGGTTACGGCGCGGACGGGCCGTACGCGCACAAACGGGCCTACGACATGCTCGTGCAGTGCGAGGCCGGCCTGGTCTCGGTGACGGGGACGGCGGACCGGCCGGTGAAGGCGGGCATTCCCGCGGCGGACATCGCGGCGGCGATGTACGCGTTCTCCGGGGTGCTCGCGGCGCTGCTGCGGCGGGCGAACACCGGGCGGGGCGGCCCGGTGGAGGTCTCCATGCTGGACGCGCTGGCCGAGTGGATGGGCCACCCGCTGCACCAGGGGACGCACGGCTCCGCTCCCCCGGCGCGCACCGGCCTCGCGCACTCGGTGATCGCCCCGTACGACGCCTACGCGACGGCCGACGGTGAGCAGGTGCTGCTCTCCGTGCAGAACGACCGGGAGTGGCGGCGGCTGGCGGAACAGGTGCTCGGGCGGCCCGAGTTGGCCGACGACCCGGACTTCGCGACGAACGCGGCACGGACCACGAACCGGGAGCGGACCGACGCGGCGGTGGGCCGGGCGCTGGCGGGCCTGACGGGGCGGGAGGCGCTGGCCGGTCTTGAGGCGGCGGGCATCGCCTGTGCGCGGCTGAACACGGTGGCCGATGTGGCGGCGCATCCGCAGCTCGCGGCACGGGACCGGTGGCGGGAGGTGGGGACACCGGTGGGGCCGCTGCGGGCGCTGCTGCCGCCGATCACGCTTCCGGGGAGCGAGGAGGCACGGATGGGCGCCGTACCGGCGCTGGGTGAGCACACCGATGTGCTGCTGCGAGCCCTGGGGATGACGGACGAGCAGACATCGGTGCTGCGCCGGGACGGAGTGATCGTCTGAACCGCCCCGAGCGGCGGGCCGGTCCCGACGGGCGACGCCATGGGTCAGCGGCGGCTGCCGAAGAGCGAGCGCCGCAGTCGCCGCAGCGGCGCGAAGAGCGACACGCGTGCGCTCCTGCTCCTGCGGGTGTGCGCGGCATCACGCGAGGTCAGTTCACGCATGAGCAGCGTCGCTTCCGCCGACTCGCGCTGCGGGACGACGGGGCCGCCGAGCACCGCGAGATGGCGGTCGAGGCGCGTACTGGTCGCACCGCTCCCGCATGTGATGGCAGGCACACGCGGCCTGCTTCGCACCGTTATCTGTTCCATGTCACTCCCCACCCGTACGAGGGCACCCGGTCCGGGCAGGTTAACCCTATCGTCCCGCGGTGACACCCGTGTATCCCGGCCACAGGATTACGCACACACATACGGAGGTTGACGCCTCGTTACCGAATCTGCGCGATTCCAGGGCGACTTCGGACAGTTCGAGCGGTTCGCACGGTTCGGAGCGGTCGCCGGGCCGCCCCCGCACGCAGGCCGCGTGGGGGACGGCGGAGGCGGAGCGTTCCGGCCGGAGGCGCCGGGGCTCCGCTCAGAGAGCGGAGTTGAGAACGGGAAGGTAGCCGCCCGACTGTCCGGCGGCGGTGGGGTGATAGGACTCGCCGATATTGAGCCAGTTCACGCTGTGCAGCCAGGCGTTGCCCGAGCAGATCTCGTGCCCGGCGAAGGTCGTCCTGACGTCGCCGAAGGTGAAGCCGTGGTCCGCCGCCCGCTTGGCGGTGGCCGTGTTGAGGTGGTCGGACGCCCCGTTGATGGCGGAGCGCTCCTTCTCGCTCAGACCGGCGATGCAGCCGCCGCCGAGTTGGTAGAAGCGGGGGTAGCCGAGGACGACGACCTGTGCGGAGGAGGCCTTGGAGCGGATGGCGGTGTACACGGAGTCGAGCCTGCCGGGCAGGGTGGAGTCGACATAGGCGCGGGCGGTGGCGACGCGGTTGAGGCAGGTGGCCTCGGACTGAAGGACACAGGTCGTCATGACGTCGGCGAAACCCGCGTCGTTGCCGCCGATGGAGATCGAGACGAGGTCGGTCGAGGCGTTCAAGCGGCCGAGCTGACTGCTCGTGACGTCTCCGGTCCGGGCGCCGGAACAGGCGGCGAAGTCGAACGAGGAGGGGGAGTTGGCGGCCGCCCAGAGGGCCGGGTAGGCGCGGCTGCTGCGCTTGCAGCTGGAGCCGTCGTAGCCACCGGCTCCGACACCGGAGGAGTACGAGTCACCGAGGGCGACGTAGTCGACGGCCGCGGCGGACGAGTCGGCGTTCGCGATCCCCGCGCCGGTGAGGGCGAGGGCGGCGCCGAGCAGGAGCGAGGACGAGAACGCCACGAGTCTGGACATTTTCATGGGACCTCCTTGAGCAGGGGATATCTGCCTACTCCGTAGTAGCAGCACACGCACCGCACCGGAAGTGTTCATGCCAAAAATAGGGATGGAGTGCTTCCGTCCGCCCCCGGTCGTTCAACGGGCGCCCGTTGACGCCCCGCTGTCGCCCCGTCGGTTTCCGGGCGCGCCGCCGGCCCGGCACGCGAGCCTGCGAAACCCGGGTGCACGGGGGCAACCGGTGCCGGATCATGGGCGCCATGCCTGACTCCCCCGAATCCGCTCTGCCGATCCGGCTCACCGTCGACGACAGCGATTCACCGTCCGACGTCGTCGACGCGCTCTTCCTCGGCCGCTTCGTGACGGGCGAGCAGCCGTACGCGCACAGTTCCTCCCTCGACCGGGTCAGGGCCGGGGCGACGCTGCTGCCGCCGGACGCCACCGTGCTGCGGGCAGCCCGCGACGACGACCGCAGCGCGACGCTCGCGGAGGGCGAGGGCTGGACCCTGCTGGCGTCCCGGTGGAACCGCGGCGCGGACGTCACCGTCACCGCGACCAGCGACGAACTGGCGGAGAAGGTCCTCGGCCAGGCCACCGAGGGGGCGCAGGACGAGCCGGAGCCCCAGCCCGACAACGTGACCATGGGCTTCTGGTACGTCTCGCCGCGCCGCGGCCCGTACCGCACCACCCGCCGGATCGCCGCCGGAAGCTGGGACGAGGTCCGCCCCAACTACACCGCGCCGGTGGCCGAGGCGATGGGCCGGCTGATGAAGGTGACGCCGGACGACATCGCGGGCCGGCTCCTCCTGCTGCACGGCCCGCCCGGCACCGGCAAGACGTCCGCGCTGCGCACCCTGGCCCGCTCCTGGCGCGACTGGTGCCAGGTCGACTGTGTGCTGGACCCCGAGCGGCTCTTCAACGACGTCGGCTATCTCATGGACATCGCGATCGGCGAGGACGACGGCACGGCGAAGGGGCGGTGGCGGCTGCTGCTCCTGGAGGACTGCGACGAGCTGATCCGCGGCGAGGCCAAGCACACGGCGGGCCAGGCCCTGTCCCGGCTGCTGAACCTGACGGACGGCCTGCTGGGCCAGGGCCGCAACGTGCTGGTGGGGGTCACCACCAATGAGGACCTGGAGCGGCTGCACCCGGCGGTCGTGCGCCCCGGCCGCTGTCTGGCCAGGATCGAGGTCGGGCCGTTGACCCGTCAGGAGTCGGCGGCCTGGCTGGGCACGGACGAAGGGGTGAGCCGGGAGGGCAACTCCCTCGCCGAGCTGTACGCGCTGCGCCGGGGCATCGGCCCCGCGTCCGTACCGAAGCAGGACGCGGGGTCGGACGCGGGGCTGTATCTGTGACAGCCGGCCGACCGCTACGGGTGCGCCCGCGGTGAACCGCTTCAGTCCCCGTACGCCGCGCGCACCGCGTCCTTGGCCAGCGCCAGGGCCTGCTGCCGGGTGAGGCCGAGCCGCTCGGCGGTCTCCGCGTACAGCCGCGCGGCGCTCGCCGCCCGCTGTTCGGCCGCTCCCCCGGCAGCCGCGACGAAGGTGCCGTTGCGTCCCCGGGTCTCGATCACCCCGTCCGCCTCCAGGGCCCGGTAGGCCTTGGCGACGGTGTTGGCGGCGAGGCCCAGCTCCTCGGCGAAGCCGCGTACGGTCGGGAGCCGGTGGCCGACGGGCAGCGCGCCGGAACGGGCCAGTTCGGAGAGCTGGGTGCGCAGTTGCTCGTACGGCGCGATGCCGGAGTCCGGGTCGAGGACGATCTTGTCAGTCACGGGCCGATTCTCCCCCACCGGCGAAAAAAGGGGAGGCGTTCGGGGAGCGGCTGCGCATACGGTCCACCGCATGACTGTGATCGTGCGCGATTTCCGGCCGTCCGACGCGGAGGCGTGGACCCAGGCCCGCCGGGCCTCGGTCCCCTGGATGGTGGCCACCCCCGAACAGATCGTCCACGACCTGGCCCACGCCCATCCGGACCGGCACTACCGGCTGCTGCTCGCCGAGGAGGACGGCGAGATCATCGCCACGGCGCAGGCGGGCATCGCCCACGAGAGCCCGGAGCCGGGGCAGGGGTACTTCACCCCGCAGACGCTTCCCGGCCGGACGAACCGCGGCGCGGGCTCGCTGCTGCTGCGCACGGCTGAGGAGCACCTGGCCGAGGTCGGGGCCACCGTCCTGTACGCATGGGTCCTGGACAACGCGGAGAGCCTGGAGTTCGCCCGTAAGCGGGGCTACCGGCCCAGCCGCTCCGCGCACTTCCAGCGCCTCGACCTCGCGGGCGGGACCCTGCCGCCGCGCCAGGAGCTCCCGGTCGGCGTCGAGCTGCGTCCCGGCTCCGCCTTCGCCGACGATCCCCGGCCGCTGTTCGAGGCGGACGCCGAGGTGACGGCGGACGAGCCGGGCGACATCACCTCCGAGCTGGACGACTACGAGGACTGGCTGACGAGCGTCTGGCACCACCCGGCCTTCGACCAGGGGCTCACCTCGGTGGTGCTGGTGGACGGGAAGGTGGCGGCGTTCAGCGCGGCCACCACCGACGGCGCGCGGACGTATCTGAGCGGCATGACCGGCACCCTGCGGGACTTCCGGGGGCGGGGCCTGGCGAAGCTCGCGAAGAACGACTCGCTGCACCGGGCCCGGGCCGCCGGATACACGGACGCGTACACCTCCAACGACACCGGCAACGGCCCGATGCTGGCCGTCAACCAGTGGTTCGGCTACCAGGTCTGCGCGACGGAGGTCCGCCATGTCCGCACCCTCTGAGGCCCGCGCGGGCCGTACGAAGGGCCTCGTCGTCGCCCTGTCCAAGGCGGGCCGCACCAAGATCAGGTATCCGGCTGAGCTGGTCCGGGACGACGGCGTCCGCGTCACCGTCCGGGCGCCCTGGGCCGCCCCCGGAGTGCGGGACTTCGGCTTCGTCCGGTTCGAGCCGGGCGACGTCCTCACCGAGCACTACTGGCGGGACCGGTGGTTCGCGGTGAAGGAGGTCCGCACCGGCGACGGCCGGCTCAAGGGCTGGTACTGCGACATCACCCGGCCCGCCGTGCTGGCGGACGGGGTGCTGGCGGTCGAGGACCTGGACCTGGACCTGTGGGTCTCGGCCGACGGCGCTTCGGTCCTGCGGCTGGACGAGGACGAGTTCGAGGAGAGCGGTCTGGCCGGGCGCGATCCGGCGGCGGCCGGGGCGGCGGTCCGAGCCCTGGACGACCTGGAACGCCTGGCCCGGACGGAGGGGCTGACCGCCCTGCTCGGCTGAACGGCCCCGGCGGCGATGGCGGGCGGGGGGCTCGCACGGACCGCCGAGCGCGGCTTCGTACGGACCACCCGGCGGCGGGCTCGCACGGACCGCCGGGCGCGGCTTCGTACGGACCACCCGGCGGCGGGCTCGCACGGGCCGCCGGGCGCGGCTTCGTACAGACCGCCGGGCGGGGGGCGTACGGACCGCCGGGCGCGGCTTTCGTACGGACCGCAGGCGGCTCAGGGGCGGGGCCGGGAGTCGGCGACCAGCTCCACCTCGTACCCCGCCGAGTCCTCCAGATAGGCGGCGTGATGCCCCTCGCCGCCCGCGTACGGGTGGCGGTCGGGGAACAGCAGCCGCCAGCCGTACGCCGGGGCCTCGGCGACCAGGGCGTCGAGGGCGGACCGGTCCGCGACGTGGAACGCCAGGTGGTTGAGGCCGGGGCGGCGGCGGTCGTGGTCGCCGGCGGCCAGGTCGGGCGACCGCTCCACCACGACGTACGTGTCACCGCGCCGCCAGCTGCGGCCGTGGGCCCAGCGCTGGTACGGGACATGGCCGAGGCGGCCCAGCAGCCAGCCCCAGCCGCGCTCCGCCTCCGCCAGGTCCGCCACCCACAGCTCGATGTGGTGCACCCGCCCGGTGACCTCCCCGGCGGCGGGCAGCGGGACGGCGCGGCCGGCGCCGCCGGGAACGTACGCGATCGGCTCCCCGTCCCGGTGCCAGTGGATCATGAAGTGCTCGCCCGACCGGTAACCGTCCAGGCCCGCACGGCAGTACGCGACCATGTCGTCCGGCAGGGCGGCCAGCGGGAACCAGTCCAGCTCGGAGCACTTCTCCGGCTCCGCGTTGCGCGGCGGGCGGGCCGGGTCATGCTCCGCGACGAAGAACCAGCCCATCCGCGCCCCGCCGCCGGGGCCCCGGTGCTGCATCACGAGGGCCACCTTCAGCTCCTCGGGCTCCAGATCGAGGCCGATCTCCTCGGCGGCCTCCCTGATCATCGCCTCGCGGACGTCCTCGCCGTCCTCCGCGTGGCCGGAGGGCATGTGGAGCAGTCCGTCCGCGTACCCGGTGTTGGAGCGGCGGGCCAGCAGGACGTCCGGGCCGCGACGCAGGATCAGGTGGACGTCGACGACCTCGGTGTGCCGGTGCGGCGGCATCGCGCGGGCGACCAGCGCATAGCGCTCGTCGTCGACCTTCTTCCCCCACAGCCGGGAGTCGGGGGCCAGGTCCTCGTGGTGGATGCGCTCGGTGTGCGCGGAGAGCAGGGCGGTGAGCGCGGTGGCGGACAGGCCGGCGCCGCCCCACACCCCTTCGACCAGCACGAGCCGCCCGCCCGGCTTCAGCAGGCCGAACCAGTGCTCCAGGGCCGCCGCGGGGTCGGGCAGCAGCCAGACGACGTGCCGGGCCACGACGACGTCGAACACCCGCTCCCCGACCGGGGGCCGGGCGGCGTCCCCGACGAGGATCTCCGCACCGGTCCCCGCGAGCTTGGCGCGGGCCCGGTCGGCCATGCGGGGCGAGCGGTCGACGGCGGTGACACGGTGGCCCTGGCCCGCGGCGAGCAGGGAGAGACTGCCGGTGCCGCACCCCAGGTCCAGCACGTCGGCGCGGGTGCCGGGCAGCCAGCTCTCCAGCCGCCCGGCCCAGGCGTCGCGCACCGCGGGGTCGAGGAGCCCGTGGTCGGGCTCCTCGTCGAAGGATCCGGCAGCCGCGTCCCAGTCGATCGTGGTCATGGAGCCGATGTTCTCAGCCGCCACTGACAGTGCGGGACCCCTCTGCCGTTTTCCGGCCGCCGCGCAGCCGGACGATCAGCCGGCTGATCAGCGGCCACGCCACGATCAGCACCACGATCGCGTAGACCGTGACGGAGAACGGGGTGTTGACCAGGCCGGACACGCTCCCGTCGCTGATCTGGAGCGCGCGGCGCAGCTGCTGTTCGGCGGCCGGGCCGAGGATCACCCCGATGACGGCGGGCAGCACCGGCAGTCCGTAGCGCCGCATCCCGAACCCGATCAACCCGATGATCAGGAGGATCACCAGGTCGAGGGACTCGCCGCCGACCGCGTACGCGCCGACGGCGGCGAAGAAGAGGATGCCCGCGTACAGGTAGGGGCGCGGGATCCGCAGGAGCTTCGCCCAGACGGGGGCGAGCGGCAGGTTGAGGGCGAGCAGCAGCACCATGCCGACGAAGAGCGAGGCGATGAGGCCCCAGACCAGCTCCGGTTCGCGTTCGAACAGCAGGGGGCCGGGCTGGATCCCGTACTGCTGGAAGGCGGCCAGCATCACGGCGGCGACAGCGGTGGTGGGCAGACCGAGCGTGAGCATCGAGACGAGGGTTCCGGCGGCGGAGGCGGAGGCGGCGGCCTCCGGTCCCGCGACGCCTTCGATGGCCCCCTTGCCGAACTGGTCACGGTGTTTGGAGAGCCGCTTCTCGGTGACGTAACTGAGGAAGGTGGGGATCTCCGCGCCGCCCGCCGGGATCGCCCCGAAGGGGAAGCCGATGACGGGACCGCGCAGCCAGGGCTTCCAGGTGCGCTTCAGGTCGGCGCGGCCGAGCCACGGTCTGCCGACGGGGATCGGCTTTCCGGTGGAGCGGCGCAGGTGGGCGGCGACCCAGAGCGCTTCGCCGATCGCGAAGAGTCCGACCGCGACGATGACCACGTCGACGCCGTCGGCCAGTTGGAGCGAGCCGAAGGTCAGGCGCTGCTGGCCGGTCATCTGGTCGAGGCCGACCAGTCCGATGGTGAGGCCGATGAGGAGCGAGGCGATGCCGCGGATGCGGGAGGCGCCGAGGACGGAGGTGACGGCGATGAAGGCCAGCACCATGATGGCGAAGTAGTCGGGGGCGCCGATACCGATGGCGAGGGAGGCGACGGTCGGGGCGAGGACGACCAGCAGGATCGTGCCGATCATGCCGCCCGCGAAGTGACCGATCGCGGCGGCGGCGAGCGCCTGGGCGCCGCGTCCGCCCTTCGCCATCGGGTTGCCCTCGATCGCGGCGACCACGGCCGCGCTCTCCCCGGGGGTGTTGAGGAGGATCGAGGTGGTGGAGCCGCCGAACATCGCGCCGTAGTAGATCCCGGCGAACATGATGAACGCGCCGGTCGGGTCGAGTCCGTACGTCACCGGGAGCAGCAGCGCCACGGCCATCGCCGGGCCGATGCCGGGGAGCACGCCGATCGCGGTCCCGAGCAGGACACCGATCGCGGCCCACAGCAGGTTCATCGGGGTGAGCGCGGTACCGAAGCCGTCGATGAGGGAGTTGAGGGAATCCATCGGTCAGAGCACCCCCATCAGCGGGCCGCCCGGAAGGGGGACACCGAGCAGGTTGTCGAAGACGAAATAGGTGGCGAGGGAGATGCCGGCCGCGATGAGCGGGTCCCGGCCGTGGTGCCGGCTGCCGAGCGCGTAGGCGGAGCCCCAGAAGAGCAGCGCCCCGGCGATCGGGAAGCCCAGGGGGCCGATCAGGACGGCGGCGCCGAGGAAGACCCCGGTGAGCAGGAGGACGGTGCGCCAGTCGGCCGGTTCGTCGAGGTCGACGTCCTCGCCGCCCTCCGCCTCGCCCCGGCCGCCGCGCAGGACGTCGCCGGCGAGCAGGACGGAGATGAGGAGGAAGAGTCCGCCGATGACGAAGGGGACCGTCCGGGGGCCGACGGGACCGCGCTGGGCGATGTCGACGCTCATGGTGAAGGCGTCGGTGAGCACGAGCACGCCGAGCGCGAACAGCAGGACGCAGACGCCGAGTTCGGAGTGCTCGCGCAGCCAGGTGAGGGTGGCGTTCCCCTCCTGTGCGGCTTCGGCGCCCGGCTGGGCCGCGGGGCCGGGGGTTTGGGTGGGTCCGGTGGGTCCGGTGGGTCCGGTGGTCACAGCCCCAGCTCCTTGAGAACGGTGGCGACGCGCTGGTTCTGCTCGTCGAGGAAGTCGCCGAAGGGTTCGCCGATAAGGAGTGCGTCGTCCCAGCCGTTCTTCTTCATCGACTCCTTCCACTCCTTCGTGCCGTGGAGTTCGCGGATGAGGCCGGTGAGCTTGTCGCGTTCGGCCGGCGAGAGGCCGGGCGGGGCGACGACGCCGCGCCAGTTGGTGAACTCGGTGTCGAGGCCGGCTTCGCGCAGGGTGGGGGCGTCCAGGCCGGGTACCCGCTTCGGACCGGTCACGGCGAGCAGGCGCAGCTCGCCCGCCTCGATCTGGTCGCGGTACTCGCCGAGGCCGGAGACCCCGAAGCCGACCTTGTTGCCGAGGATGGAGGCGAGGAGTTCGCCCCCGCCGTCGAACGGGATGTAGTTGACCGTCCTCGGGGCGATGCCGGCCGCCTGTGCCATGAGCATCGGGGCGAGATGGTCCGGGCCGCCGGGCGAGGAGCCGCCGCCGACCGGGACGCCGGCCGGGTCCTTCTTCCAGGCGGCGAGCAGGTCGGCGATGGTCCGGTACGGGGAGTCCTTGGAGACGACGACGATGTCCGGCTCCTCGGTGAGCCGGGCGATCGGGGTGGTGTCGGCCAGCGTGCTCGGGGACTTGTTGGTGTGGACGGCTCCGACGACGCCGAGTCCCATGGAGAGCGCGAGTTTGCCGTTGCCGTGTTCGCCGACGAGCCGGGTCAGGCCGACCGTTCCGCCGGCGCCCGGCAGGTTGAACACCTCGATGTTGTGGGTGAGTCCGGCGTCCTCGGCGTTCTTGGCCAGGGTGCGCGCGGTGATGTCGTAGCCGCCGCCGGGAGTGTTGGGGACCATGAAGCGGAGCCCGGGAATCTGGGTGCCGGTGTCGGAACCGTCACCGGTGGACAGCAGGGGTGGCCCCACCACCACCAGCAACGCGGCCCCGAAGAGGGCGAGGAGAGTGCGCAGTCGCACAGGTTCCGCCTTTCAACTGTGAAGTGGCCCACATGTTGCCTGCGCGTTAAGAAGCTGTCTCTCTTCCGGTATCAACGGACGTTGTGGTCATTGCGGTCGCCGCCTAGCGTGGCGGCGTGACAACTGTGCTGGTGGTGGACGACGACTTCATGGTCGCGAAGCTGCACAGCCGCTATGTGTCCGCTATGGACGGCTTCGCGGTCGTCGGGGTGGCGCACAACGGTGCCGACGCCTTGCGGGCGGCCGAGCGGCTGCGCCCCGATCTGGTGCTGCTGGACATCTATCTGCCCGATATGGACGGGATCGGGGTGCTGCGCGCCTTGCGTGCGGCGGAGGAGCGGGACGCCTCGCGCCCCAGCGCGGACGCCCTGTTCATCACGGCGGCCCGGGACGCGGGGGTGATCCGGGCCGCGCTGCGGGCGGGGGCCCTGCACTATCTGATCAAGCCGTTCAGCCGGTCCGCGCTCCAGGAGCAGATGCGCCACGTCGCCTCGCTGCGCACCCGCCTGGACAGGCTGGGAGAGGCCCGCCAGGAGGACGTCGACCAGATCTTCGGCACCCGCCCGCCCGGCTCGCGCGAGCTGCCGAAGGGCCTGGCCGCCCCCACGGCCGACCTGGTGGAACGCACCCTGCGCGACCACCCCGAGGGGCTGTCCGCTTCGGAGTGCGCCGAGGTGGGAGCACTGTCCCGGGTGAGCGCGCGCCGCTACCTGGAGCACTTCACCGCGACGGGGCGGGCCGAGGTGACCCTGCGCTACGGAGGCACAGGGCGGCCGGAGCGGCGGTACCGGTGGACGGGGTGAGGCGGCGGGGGCAGGGGCTACCTGAGCCCATGCCTAACCCTTCCTTAAAGCGACCATAAGGATCGTCACCACCCCCTCCCATCAGGCATTTTCGACCTTCGGAGCGGCTAGCTTGCTGAGCGCCACCCTCACAGCTGTGCTGTTTCGAAGGAGATCCATCCATGACCGTTCGTCGCAAGGCCGCCGGTGTTCTCGCCCTCGGTTTCGCACCGCTCGCACTGGCCGGGCTGGCCTCCGCCCCGGCCGTCGCGCACGGTTCGCTCACCGACCCGGTGAGCCGGGTGTCCGCGTGCTTCGCCGAGGGGCCCGAGAGCCCGACGTCGGCGGCGTGCCGGGCGGCGGTCGCGGCGGGCGGGACGCAGGCGCTGTACGACTGGAACGGGGTGAACATCGCCAACGCGGAGGGCAAGCACCGTGAGTTGATCCCGGACGGCAAGCTGTGCAGCGCGGCCAACGACAAGTTCAAGGGACTGGACCTCCCGCGCGCCGACTGGCCTGCCACCGCGATGTCCGCGGGCGAGCACACCTTCCGGTTCCGCGCGACGGCCCCGCACCGGGGATCGTTCGAGCTGTACCTCACCAAGCCCGGTTACGACCCCACGAAGCCGCTGGCCTGGTCGGACCTGGAGGCGAAGCCCTTCGCCGAGGCCACCGACCCGGCGCTGGAGAACGGTTCGTACGTCTTCGACGGGACGGTCCCCGAGCGCTCGGGGCGGCAGCTGGTCTACACGGTCTGGCAGCGCTCCGACTCCCCCGAGGCGTTCTACGCCTGCTCCGATGTGACGTTCGGCGGCGCTTCGGCCGGCGGTGGAGCGGAGAAGGAGGAGGGGCAGCAGGGTTCCGGTGGTGACTCCGGCGCCGAGGCCCCGGCGGCGGAGCCCTCCGCGCCGTCCGAGGACGCCATCGCCGAGGGTTCCGAGAAGTCGTCGGTCGAGCACAACGGCCACGGGGACGACGACGCGAACACCGGGGCGAAGGCCACCGCCGCCGCCCCGGCCGCCCCGGCCAAGAAGGCTGAGGGCAACGCCCCGGAGGTCAACGCGGCGGGCTCCGAGGAGGTGCTGGCCGAGACGGGCGGTTCCAGCAGCAGCACGTATCTGGCGATCGGGGGCGCGGGAGTCCTCGCCGCCGGTGCGGCCGTGCTGTTCGCGTCGCAGCGCCGACGGGCCGCCGCCGCCGCGGGCCGCCACAGCCGCTGACCGCCGCAGCACCCCTCCCCCACCCCCCTACCCCTGCCGCGTCCCTCCGGGACGTCGGGCGCGGCAGGACGTGACGGGCCGGGGTCCGCCGTCCGCACCTCGGACGGCGGACCCCGGCCCGTCGTCGCGCGGCCGGTCAGCCGATGACCGAGGCGCAGGTGGTCGGGGTGGCGCGTGCCGGGTCGAGGGCGTTGGCCACTTCGTGGAAGGCGATGCGGTCGATGGTCCCGATCGCCACGTGCTCGGACAGGTCGAGCGGGCACAGGTCCTGGAGCAGCACGTTGCGTACGTTCGGCCCATCCAGGTACTGCGTGCGGTACGGGGTCACGACCTGGTCGTACTGGGTCGCGATGACGGTGTAGCGGACGCCGGGGACAGTGTCGCCGCCCGCCGTGAGCTTGGTGATGAAGGGAGATCCCGCGATCTGGTCGGCGAGTCCGGGGGTCTTGTCGCTGATGAACCTCTCGACGCCGGGGAAGTACGGCAGCAGCTTGGTGAGGCCGAGCAGCGTGGTGCCGTGGTTGTCCGGGGCGATGCCGACGAGGGCGTTGACCTTGTCGGCGCCGCCGAGGAACTTCAGGTAGTGGTTCGGCATCATGCCGCCCTGCGAGTGGCCGACGAGGTCGGCCTTCGGGGCTCCGGTGGCGTCGAGGACCTTGTCGACGAACACGTCGAGCTGTTCGGCGGACTTGTCGATGGGGCCGAGGCCGTGGAAGAACGGCACGCCGGGGAGCTGTCCGTAGTCGAGGGAGAAGACGCAGTAGCCCCGGTTGACCAGGTAGGGGGCGAGGACCAGCCAGTTGTCGATCGAGTTCCCGAAGGTTCCGTGGACCAGGACGACGGGGCGGGGATGGGCGGCGGAGGGCTTGCAGGAGTAGTCGTTCCAGCCACGCGAAGTGGCCTCGGCGGCGGCCGGGGTCGCCGCGGTCGCGGTCGCCGCGGGGGCGACGAGAACGGTGAGGACGAGGAGCAGCGCGGCGAACAGACTGCGCGTGCGGGGAACGCGCGCAGCACGGATCCAGGGCAGCATCGTGGGGTCTCCTTGCGGCTCAAGGGAGGTGCGATGGCGGTGCGCCCTGTGGCCCGGACCACAAGCTTTATGTGCTCATGCCAAATTACGCACGAGTAAGGTGGAGAGGGAAGTTACGCGTCGGTAAAAACTGGCGGGGCGGGGTGCTCGCTCCCGGCCACCGACGCGGCCGGCCATTCATCTCCCCCCAAGAGGGCGACCTATGGCCGGCCGCATGGCGAGCGGTCGGGTCAGTTCACGACGCCGCCCCCGCCGTGGACGTCGACTTGCCGGCCTCTCCCGCTTCCCCCGTCTCCCCCTCCTGGTCCGCGCCCCCGTCGGCGCGCCCCACGTTCCGGAGCAGCACCGTGGCCGTGACAGCCAGTGCGAGCATGACCGGGACAGCTCCCATCGCGATCCATGAGAGGCCCTGGGCGAAGGATTCCCTTGCCACGGAGACGAGTTGGGCCCCTGCCTCCGCGGGCACCCGACCGGCGACCTCAAGGGCCGCGGGCAGGTTGTCGGTGACCGCCTCCCGGGCGGGGGCGGGTACGCCGTCCGGCACCGAGCCGGTCATCCCCCCGTGGTACGCGACGTTCAGCACGCTGCCGAGGACCGCGATGCCGAGGGCGCCGCCCAGTTCCTGGGTCGTCTCCCCCACCGCGGCGGCCGAGCCCGCCCGCTCGGGCGGCGCGGCGTCGACGATCATCCCGATCCCGAGGGACGAGACCGGCATCAGACCGGCGAACAGCAGCGACGCCGCCGTGACGACGGTTCCGATCCCGGAGCCGCTGTCCACCTGGGAGAGCACCGCGAAGCCGATGGCGGCGATCGTGAGACCGGCGCCGAAAACGTACGCCTTGCCCACCTGGGCCGCCACGCCCTGGGCGATGAACATCGCGAGGGTTCCACTGACGACCATCGGCAGGCTCCACACCGCCGACTCCAGCGGCTCCATGCCCACCACCATCTGGATGTACTGGGCGATGAGGAACTGACTGCCCAGCATGAACACCACGGTCAGGGTCAGCGTTCCGAGGGAGACGCTGAAGCCGCGGTCGGCGAAGAGCCTCATGTCGAGCAGCGGGTCGGTGAGCCGGCGCTGCCGTACGGCGAAGAGGGCGCCGATCGCGAGGCCGGCCACCAGGACGAACAACGCCGGCCAGGTGACGCCCTCCCCGGCGAACTCCTTCACGCCGAGGACGACCAGCAGGATGGCGGCCAGCGACATCGCGGCGCTGGTCGGATCAAGTCGGCCGGCGTCCGGATTACGGACCTCCGGGAGCACCAACGGGCCCGCCACCAGCAGGAACACCATGACCGGCACGGCCACGAGAAAGACCGAACCCCACCAGAACGCCTCCAGCAGCACACCGCCGACCAACGGGCCGACCGCGCCGCCCAGCATGAAGCTCGTCATCCACACCGTGATGGCGAAACCGCGCTGCTTGGCGTCGTGGAACATGGCGCTGATCAGCGACAGCGTCGACGGGCCCAGCACCGCGCCGGCGAGGCCGAGGAGGGCGCGGGCCACGATCAGCGTCTCCGCGGTGGGCGCGTAGGCGGCGAGCACCGAGGCGCAGCCGAAGGCCACGGCACCGATCATCAGCATCCGGCGACGGCCGATGCGGTCGCCGAGCGTACCCATGGTGATCATCGCGCCGGCGATGACGAACCCGTAGACATCGGTGATCCAGAGCAGTTGCGCTCCTGAAGGCTCCAGATCCCGGCTCAGGGTCGGCAGCGCCAGATGGAGCACGCTCATATCCATGATCACGAGCATCGCGGGCAGCGCCAGGGCCGCCAGCCCGATCCACTCGCGCACCCCGGCGCGCGGCGCGGTTTCCGTATCCACCGAATTCTCCCTTCCGGGCCACTCGACCCGTCGGGCTTACCCTAGGTTTTGAGCTTTCGATTGGTAAGGGCTTACCTGTCGGTCAGCCCCGGACCGGGCCGATAGCGCGCAGGCCTGACGGCCGGGCCCGGGGAAACGTTCGAGAAGTCGCCCGACACGAAAAGACGCCCCGCTCCACCGGGAGCGGGGCGCCGGACGGACAGCGGGTTCACTTCACGTCGTCATGGCGCTCGCGCGCGGCGAGGACATCTCCGATCCGGTGCGTGACCCACTCGACCAGGCCGCCCAGTGTCACCGCCAGCTCCCGCCCCAGAGGGGTGAGCGAGTAGGTCACCTGGGGCGGCACCGTGGCTTCGACCTCACGGGCGATCAGCCCGTCCCGCACGAACACCCGCAGATTCTGGGACAGCATCTTCTCGCTGATGCCGCCGATCCTGTCCCGTAGCACGTAGAAGCGCATCGGCCCCTCCTGCAACGCGGCCAGAATCAGCACCCCCCATCGGCTGCTGACGTGATTCAGCACCGTGCGGGCCGGGCAGTCCGCCGTGAATGCGTCGCTCATCGCGACGGCCTTCTCATCCTTGACCTCAGAGCTCACGTCCACGGCTGGAACTTACCGCAGAACATGCCCTTACGAAAGGAAAGCCCGAGGCCCGCCCGACCCCGCGCTACGCCGTTCGGCCCCGCCCCGCCTGCGCGGACGCCGTCACGCCGGGACCGTGGGGGCATGACTTTCGTCGACGAGGTGAAGAACGCCGTCACCCCACGGGCCGCCCTGCTCGTCATCGGTGTGCTCGGACTGCAACTGCTGTTCATCGCCTCCTACGTCGGAGCGCTGCACAAGCCCACGCCGACGGATGTGGCCTTCGGGGTGGTGGCCCCGCGGCAGATGTCCCAGCAGCTCGTCGACCGGCTGGACGGGCTCCCCGGCGGACCGCTCGACCCCCGTACGGTGAGCAGCGCCGCCGAGGCCCGCGAGCAGATCATGAACCGCGACATCGACGGCGCCCTGATCGTCTCGCCGGAGGGCCGCACCGACACCCTGCTGGTCGCCTCCGGGGGCGGGACCGTTCTCTCCGGCGCCCTGGAGAAGATCATCGCCCAGGTCGAGGGCTCCCAGCAGCGGGCCGTGCGGACCGTGGACGTGGCGCCGGCCTCCGCCGACGACTTCGACGGACTCTCGTCCTTCTACCTGGTGGTCGGCTGGTGCGTCGGCGGCTACCTCTGCGCCTCGATCCTGGCGATCAGCGCGGGCACAAAACCCGCCAACCGGCAGCGGGCCACGATCCGGACCGTGGTCATGGCGCTGTACGCGATCGCGGGCGGCATCGGCGGCGCGGTCATCATCGGCCCGATCCTCGGCGCCCTGCCGGGGAGTTTCTGGGGCCTGGCCGGCCTCGGCGCCCTGGTCGTCTTCTCGGTCGGCATGATCACGCTCGCCCTGGAGGCGCTGACCGGCATCGTCGGCATCGGCCTGGCCGTCCTGATCATCGTCATCGCCGGCAACCCGAGCGCGGGCGGAGCCTTCCCGCTCCCGATGCTCCCGGACTTCTGGCGGGCGATCGGCCCGGCCCTCCCTCCGGGCGCGGGCACCTGGGTGACCCGCTCGATCGCCTACTTCCGGGGCAACGCGGTCACCGGGCCCCTGCTGGTGCTCTCGGCCTGGGCGGTCGCCGGCACGGCACTGACCCTGCTGCTGTCGATGCGGCACCGGGCCGGACGGGACGATGACGGTACGGAGACGGCACGCACGGCCGGCGGATCGACGGCTGCCTGACGCCCGCCCCCCTTCCGCTCGGTAGAACGTTCATGGGGCCGCCCCGCCGGGCGGCCCCATCTGACGTGCGCACCAATTCTTGATGTCCGGTCAGCGCGACGCCTAGTCATGACAGGTGCATGACGACATGCTGGAGCGGCCTCGTACCACCCGACGAGGAGCACGGCCTGGACCACTCCTTTCACCCCACGGAGGTCGCTCATGCGTCGTCGATTCACGGTTCCGCTCGCCGCGGTCGCCCTGTCGCTCCCGCTCAGCCTGATCACCGCCGCCTCCGCCGCGGCCGCCCCCGCCGACAAACCCCAGGTGCTCAGCTCCTGGACCCAGACGAGCGCCTCCAGCCACAACGCCTGGAACGCCGCCCGCAACAACCAGGGCGCCTGGTCGGCGTACGGCTTCAACTGGTCGACGGACTACTGCAGCAGCTCCCCCGACAACCCGTTCGGCTTCCCCTTCCAGACCTCCTGCGCCCGCCATGACTTCGGCTACCGGAACTACAAGGCCGCCGGCACGTTCTCCGCCAACAAGGCCCGCATCGACTCCGCCTTCTACGAGGACCTCAAGCGCGTGTGCGCCCGCTACTCGGGCGCGACGAAGACCTCGTGCAACGGCACGGCCTGGACCTACTACCAGGCCGTGAAAGCCTTCGGCGTCTCCCCGGCCAAGGCTGACTCCGACAATCTGCCCAAGGCCGCCTGACCTCCCGGCCGCCGGTTCCCGTTCCGCCCGCACCGCACAAGGGAGAGGCCCCCGGTACGCCGGGGGCCTCTCCGTGTCGCCGTGACGCGGTGGAACGTCAGCCGATCTCGGCGCCGTAGGCGGCCAGCGCCTCCGGTACCGGCTGGAAGAAGGTCGTGCCGCCCGAGGAGCAGTCGCCGCTGCCGCCCGAGGTCAGACCGAGCGCGGTGTCGCCCGCGAAGAGGGCGCCGCCGCTGTCGCCGGGCTCGGCGCAGACCGTCGTCTGGATGAGGCCGTTGACGATGTCGCCGTTGCCGTAGTTGACCGTGGCGTCCAGCGCGGTGACCTCACCGTCGTGCACCTGGGTGGTGGAGCCGCTACGGGTGACCGCCTGGCCGACCGTCGCGTCGCCCGCCCGCGTGATCGCCTGGGTCGAGCCGTCGTAGAGGTTCACCTCGCTCGGGTGCGCGGTGTCCGAGGTGTACTTGACCAGGCCGTAGTCGTTCTCCGGGAAGCTGGAGCCCTCGTTCGCCCCGATCTCCGAGCCGCCCTGGGTGTCCGACCAGCTGGTGACCGACGCGGTGCAGTGGCCGGCGGTCAGGAAGTACGGCTCGCCGCCCTTGACCACGTTGAAGCCGAGCGAGCAGCGGGAGCCGGAGCCCCAGATCGCGTCGCCGCCCGCGATCAGCGGCGTGAACTCACCCGCCGTCCTGTTGAGTTCGGCCGTGCCGCCGAGACCCTCGACCACGGCCGAGAGCTTCTTCCAGGCAGCGCCGTCGACCGTGCTGTCGGCGGTGACGAGCACCTTGTTGCTCACCGGGTCGACCGCCCAGGAGGTGCCCGGGATCGTCGCCTTGTCGGTGAGGGTCCCCCGGGCCGACTTCAGCTCGGCGAGGGAGTTCTCCACGATTCGGGCCTTGCCGCCCGCCTGGCGGACCTGCTCGGCGCCCGCCTCGTCGACGACGTTCACGACAAGGGCCTTCGCCGTGGCGTCGTAGTACGAGCCTGCCGCGTCCGCGCCCAGGTCCCGGTCCAGGGCGGTGGCCAGCTTTCCGGCCGCGTCCGCGCTGAGGGTCTTGGCCGCGAATACCGGCACATCGTCACTGGCGTTCGCAGTCTGGAACGTGAATCCCGCTGCGACCAGGGCGACGACGGCCGAGCCGGCCAGTGTCGCACGCTTCCTGGATATGCGTCGATGCTTCAACTTCGACCTCCTGTGGGGCCGCGCACGGAGCAAGTGGGGTGCCCGTACACGGAGGATGGGGCGCCCACTATTCCGACGCGGCGAAACGCGCACAAGGTCGGCTTCCAGACGTGCACACGACAGCGACGCTACGCCCGCGAGGTGTTCACCTACCCCGGGTCTTGCCACGTCGGTTCCGATCGCGAACACCCGGTGCAACCGTCGACAGCCCCTGGGTGAGGACTAGTCCTGTCCGGTATTCGCCGGTGCCGGTCCGGATGGTGTACCGACCCGTCCGGATGCCGACGGAATTCGTCCACCGGGAGCCTCCCCGTACCTTCACAGTTCCTGTCGCCCAACAGTCCCGGTAACGCCCCTGATGGGTCATCATCGAAAGGGCAGCACACGCCGGGCACACCGTGCCCGGGCCGGCCGGGTGACCGAGCGGAGGAGGAACGGGTGCGCAATCGGGTGCTCGCGGCGGACGGGCGGCATCTGATGGTGGAGCGGATGGGCGATCCACGGGGGAGACCGGTCTTCCTCCTTCACGGCACTCCGGGCAGCAGGCTCGGGCCCGCTCCCCGCGGCATGGTGCTGTATCAGCGCCATACGCAGCTGATCACCTACGACCGCCCGGGATACGGCGGCAGCGACCGGCACGAGGGCCGTCGGATCGCGGACGTCGTCGAGGACGTCCGGGCCATCGCCGACTCCCTGGGCCTGAAGCGATTCGCCGTGGTGGGCCGCTCCGGCGGGGCCCCGCACGCCCTGGCCTGCGCGGCGCTGATGCCGGAACGGATCACCCGGACCGCGGCGCTGGTCAGTCTCGCGCCCCCGGACGCGGCCGGTCTCGACTGGTTCGACGGGATGACCGCGTCCAACGTGCTCGCGTACTCCACCGCGGCAGACGACCCGGAGAGCCTGGCGGAGTCCTTCATCACGCGCTCGGCGCAGATCCGCCGGGACCCGGTCAGGCTCCTGGACGACCTACGCCGGGAGCTGACCGACTCCGACCGGGTGGTGGTCAACGACGCGGGGATCCGCTCCATGCTGCTGCGCAACTACAGCGAGGGGCTGCGCACCTCGGCGTACGGCTGGATCGACGACGCCATCGCGTTCTGCAGCCCCTGGGGGTTCGATCCCGGCCGGATCACCGGCAAGGTGCTCCTCTGGCACGGGGTGCAGGACGTCTTCTCCCCGGTCGGCCACTCCCGCTGGCTGGCCGGGCAGATACCGGGCGCCACCGCCGTACTCGAACCGGAGGCGGCCCACTTCGACGCGTTCCCCATGCTCCCCCGCGTCCTCGACTGGCTGCTGGACGAGCGGGAGCCCCCGGACGGGACCGTGCGGGGGCTCCGGCCGGGAGGGTGAGCCCTCCCGGCCGGGCGGTCACACCGACATCGGTTCCAGTTCCCGCCGGAACCGCTCGTCGGTCCGGGCCATCCGGACCAGCGGATGATCGTCGCCGAGCTGGCGCGACAGCTCGGGGACGATCTCCGCCCGCAACTGCACCGCCTCGTCATCCCGCCCCACGGCGGCGAGCGTGACCGCCATGTTCGAGGTCATGGCCAGGGTCTCCGGATGGTGCGCCCCGAGCGCCTCGCGCAGCTGCCCGGACAGCCGCTGCTCGGTCTTCAGCACGATGTCCAGCTCTCCCCGGTCCGCCGTCGCGCTGGCCAGGTTCATCACACAGAACAGGGTGTTCGGGTGCTCGCGACCGAACGTGTCCCGCATGGAGGCGACGACCAGCTTCAGCACCCGCTCCGCCGCCTCCGTCTCCCCGGCCCCCGTCAGATAGACGCCGAGGTTGTTCTGCGCCGCCAGGGTGTACGGGTGCCTCTCCCCCGGCACCTTCATGAACTGGTCCACGACCTCCTGCGCCGTGTCCCTCGCCTCGGCGCTCTCGCCCGCCGCGAACAGGTCCGCGGCGAGGTTGAGGTCGCAGGCCAGCGAGTCGGGGTTGGCGATGGTGTACTTCGCCCGGTAGCGGGCGCGGGTCGCCACCGTGAGACGGCGGGCGTCCTCCAGCCGGCCCGCCCTGCGCAACGACACCGCGAGGCTCTTCGCGGCGCTCAGCGTGGTGGGGAAGCTGCGGCCCATCGTCTCCTTGAAGCTGTTGTACGTGGTGCTGAGCAGCCCCACCGAGTCCTCGTACCGTCCGACCTCCCGCAGGTCACGGGCGAGGTTCATGGCGGAGGACAGGCTGTAGGGGTGCTCCGGTCCGAGCACCTGGGAGCGCAGGTCGTAGACGTCCTGGTCGATCTCCCGGGCGCGGGCGTACTGGCCGACGCTGCGCAGGTTCAGGGCCAGGTTGTTGGCGGCGGCCAGGGTCCGGGGGTGGGAGTCGTGGAAGATCTGCCCGAACCCCTCGTGCGCCTCGGTCGCCATCTCGATCGCCCGGGCGTAGTCCCCCAGCAGGCCGAGGTCGATGGCCAGGCTGCTGGTGGTCATGTACGTGTGCGGGTGCTCGGGGCCCAGAACCGCCCGCTGCCGCTCCAGGGTGAACTCGTCCAGCTCCTTCGCCTCCACGTAACGACCCCGGGTGCGCAGGATGTTGGAGAGGTGGAAGCAGAGGTAGAGGTACTGCAGGTCCCGCTCCCCCAGTTTCTCCCGCCAGATCTCCCGCAGCTCGTCGCCGAGCGCGCCCGCGGTCCTGACGTCGCCGCGCTTCCAGAGGTAGCGGACCCGGTCGATCAGGAGCCTGCGGGTCTCCGGCTCCTTGCAGTTGCGGGCATCGGAGGGGCCGAGGTGCGGCCAGATCGTCGCGAAGCGCGGCCAGGTCTCCGGATTGTCGATCGGCTCGTCGTCGTCGGGCCGGGCGCCGGCCAGGATGCGGTGGACGACGTGCCGGGCCTCGCGCTGCTCCTCCTCGCTGAGCTGTGCCTTGATCACGGCCTGGACGAGGCGGTGGACCTGGATGGAGTTGGAGACCTGGTCGACCTTGGCGAGGGCGAACCGGCCGATCTCCCGGATGACCCGGCCCAGCACCAGCTTTTCCTGGAGCGAGGAGTCGTACGGCTTCAGCGCGTCGATCATCTCCTTGCTGTAGAGGAGGTTCGCGGAGATCGGTTCCGGGGCGAAGAAGGCGCAGAGCTGGAGGAGCCGCACGGCGGCGGGCGAGCGCTCCTTCAGCCGGGCGATGGAGATGTTCCAGGTCGCGGCGACCGGTTCCGGGTAGCCGGCCGGCTGGTTGAGCCCGAGGACCTGGGGCGCCTGCTGGGCGAGCTGTTCGAGATAGGCGTCGATGGGGGTGGCGGTCTCCGCGATCCAGGCGGCCGCCTGCTCCACGGCGAGCGGGAGGTCGCCCACGGCGGTCGCCACCTGGTCGGCGTCCTCGTCGCTGAGCCCCGGCGCCCGGCGCTGGAGGTGCTCGATCGACTCCTCGCGCAGGAAGACGTCCACGGGCAGCGCGTCCCCGTGCTGGGACCAGCTCTGGTTGCGGGAGGTCACCAGGATGTGGCCGGAACCTCCCTGCGGGAAGTAGCGGCGCAGCTGCTCGGGGTCGTCCGCGTTGTCGAAGACCAGCAGCCAGCGGTCCGAGGGCACGCCGCGCCGCAGCAGGTCGACGGCCTCCTGGGAGGCTGCGGCCATGTCGTCGCCTCCCTGGGCGCCGAGCCGGACGGCGAGCTCGGCGAGCGAGGCGACCACGTCGTCGGTCTGCTCGGACGATATCCACCACACCAGGTCGTAGTCGGCCATGAAGCGGTGCACGTACTCCAGGGCCACCTGGGTCTTGCCGACGCCGCCGAGTCCGTACAGGGTCTGCGGCTGCGGCAGGACGACGGCCAGGCCGCCGCCGAGCTGGTCGCGCATCCGCTCCAGGACGAGGGAGCGGCCGGTGAATCCGGGGTTGCGGGGCGGCGCGTTCCAGATCCTCGGCACGGTGCCGGGGAAGCGGGGCCCGGGCGAGACCCCGTCCGCCACCTGCACCGGGCGGTCCAGGGCTCGCATCACGGCGGTGGTGGCGTGCACCTCGTCCAGCCGGAAGAGGTCGACGGGGTTGCGGTCGATGTAGGGGGCGCTCAGGCGTACGTCCCCGACCCGCAGGGGAACCAGTCGGCGGCGGCCGCTGCCGACGGCCTCCGCGGCGGTCCGCTCCCACAGCTCGACCGCGCGCTGCGACTTCAGGTAGGCGCTGGAGAGCAGCACGACGGTGCGGGCGGCGCTCTCCGCGGTGGTGTCGGCGGGCTCGTCGGGGGAGCGTTCGGCGGAGACGTCGCGCGGGACCACCCGGAAACCGGCCCGGGTGAGGATCGATTCGAGCCAGTCGGCCCACATCCGGTTCTCCGCCACGTAGCTGAGGAAGAGATCGGCGGGCAGGGCGGGCCTGCGCCGGGTGAAGGCGTCGCGGATCCGCAGGCGGACCTCCTCGCCGATCGGGGGCATGGAGGTGATCTCCCGGTCGGTGATGACCGCGACGAGCCGTTCGAAGGCGGAGAGCAGCGAGTTGGAGAGCCCGGCCTCGTCACCGAAGGTGGCGAGCGTCTCCTCGTAGGCGTAGTAGGGCCGGTAGGGGATCTCCACCGCGCCCCAGTAGGCGGTGAGTTCGTCGCCGGACAGGTCGCGCGGCAGCCGGTCGAACTTGAGCCGGGCCAGCGCTCGCCCGGCGTCCGCCTTCTCCTTCTCGCCCTCGTCGATGCGCATCGGGACGGGGTAGAGGGCGATGGGACGGCCGGTGTTGCGCTCGGCGATCTGGCGGGCGACGGAGGCCGCGCCGTCGATGGACTGGTCGCTGAGGGTGAAGCAGTCGACGAGCACGTCCGGGAGGTGGACGGTGCAGATGTCGGCGATGTCGCTGAGGCCGGTCCGGCTGTCGACGAGGACGTAGTCGTAGTTGGCCTTCATGTCGTCGCGCAGCGCGTCGAAGAAGTGGCCGCCGCCGAACCGGTCGTAGAAGTTGTCCCAGTCGAACGTGGAGACGGTCGCGGAGTATTCGCGGTTCTGCCGTCCGGCGGAGACGAAGTCGAGCGTCCCGCCCTGCGGGAACTCCCAGCCGAGCGACTCCGGGGTCAGCGACACGGCGTGCGGCTGGATGCGCGCGTAGTCGCGGTGCCAGTCCTCGGGGCGCTGGGCGGGGCTGGTCGCGGCCCAGGCGTACTCGGTGATCAGGTCGATCACGCCGGTGGTGGCGCCGAGGGTGGCCGGGTCGAGGAAGGGGTGGAAGAACCGGTGCAGCCCGGGGGCCTCCAGGTCCCAGTCGACGGCCAGTACCCGCTTGCCGTTGGCCGCGAGGATCCAGGCGGTGTTGGCGAGCGCCATGGTGCGCCCGGTACCGCCCTTGTACGAGTAGAAGGTGACGATGCGCCCGTCACGACCGGCACTCATAGGTCCTCCGCTTCCGTCGCAGGGTCGTGCGGGTCGGGGATGTAGCTCGTACTGCCCATGGGGCCGGTGAGCCGGGTCCGCTCACCGGAGCCGCCACCGGATCCGGGAGGGTAGGCCTTGGCGTGCTTGAGGTACTGCTGGGCGGCCACCTCGACCACCTGGGGCAGGAGTTGACCGAACGCCTCCATGGTGGGCACTCCTTTCGCGGCGGCCCGGCACAGGGCCCGGCCCTGGCCCATCTTGATCGGCATGGTCGCTTCGAGCGTCTCGATGAGCTCGCTCTCCGCCGCTCTGCTCTGGTGGTCGTCGCGGCTCCACGGCACGACCATGGTCACCCAGGGCCGGTTCTCGGCGTCGAAGGCGGCGAGCCTGCGGCGGTGGTCCTCGTCCCGGAGGGCCCAGCGGTCGACGAGCAGGATCTCGGGGGTGGTGGGCGGGGTCTTGCCGTCGTGCCGGTCCTCGTCGAACGAGGTGATGACGGCCTGGTAGTTGAGGGAGCGGACCAGTTCCTCCGCCACATAGGCCAGCGGGCGCGCGGCGGCCGGGTAGTAGGGGTTCCAGTCCTGGGGGTGGTCGCCGTAGTGGTCGCTGTTGCGACCCTCGGGCAGATCGTGGCGCGTCGGCGCCGCGATGGTGATCTGCATCGGCCGGGGGGCGCCGACTCCGCTGCTGGGGGAGCCGAAGGCGCTGGGCGCGAGGCGGTAGTCGACGGGCCGGCCGGTGTCGATGCGGACCGAGTCGGCGACGCTCACGATGCGTTTGGCCAGTTCGTAGACGGCCCGTTCGTACTCCTCGGCGAAGAGTCTGAGCTTGATCAGGCCGTACAGGCCGTCGCTGACGTACCGTTCCCCGAAATCACGGTGGTTGAACTGCAACCGCTCCGCGGAGCCGGGCAGTTGGCTCGGCGGCACCGGTACCCAGAGTGCCGGGACGATGGCCTCGGCGGGCTGGTTGGAGCGGGCCCGGTGGTGGATGGCGCGCTGTTCGAAGGCGTACCACTCCTTGCCGCACATCTCACTGGCGAAGTAGCGCGGCGAGAACAGCGGGACGAAGACCCGGCAGGTGGCGAGGACGTCGCCGAGCCGTTCGGACCAGCCCTCTCCGGAACGTATCTCCCGGTCCATGAAGCCCGCGGGCGCGCCCGCGGGTAAGTCGGTCATGGCCATCACATGGCCGCAGAGGTCCTGGAAAAGCCGTTCGACCCACATATCGGGGTCCGTGCCGCCGCCGTACCCCGGCGTGTGGGCGTAACTCAGAAAGAAATACGGCCGATGGCCCACCGCTCGCTGTTGCGTCGATGCGTGCACACGACCCCCGTCCTGTGTGAGCACTCGCATCCCGGAAGGAGGATAGGGAGTGGAAGCGAACTCATCATTCCGGAGCGGACCGCTTTCCACCCCCCTGCCGTTCGGTCATTCGAACGTCACTTTCTGGTCAGATCCCATGACGTTCGCCGCATGACCGGACGACGGGAAGCTCCTGCCGCCATTCTTCTCGGTCGCACTCCGGGTTCCGCTGATCTCCTTGCGGACAGCGGAGATCAGCTGTTTTCCGTCGACCGTCACCTCCGCCGCGTTTTCGATCTTGTCGAGAGCTTCCGGAACACCCGTGAGGTAGCGCGGGTCGTAAAGCCCGAGCCCCGCCCGTTCGAATGTCTCGGCCAGCAGTCGGGAGAACGTCACGTGTTCGTTCCCCCAAGGCGTCCGATGTTCCCAGGTACCGTCCAAGGCGTAAAGATCCGTCACTTCACCGAGCGCCCGCAGTTTCGCCCGGCGGAATCCGCTCAGCAGGCCGAGTGCCAGCTCGTTCGCCTCCGCCGACGGCCCGACGCCGAGCGCGCCGGGCCCGTGGCGCCCCGGCTCGGCGTCACCGGTGAACAGGGGGGTCAGCGTGGTCAACGTACGGGCAGCCTCGGCCGCCTGGCCGGGCACGGCGTCGGCCAGCAACGACCAGGCTTCGCCGACCCGGTGTGCCCAGGCGTCGGCCTCCTCCGCTTCCAGGCGGTCGGTCGCGGGGACGTCGAAGCAGTCGCGGAGGGGGTCGAGGTCGTCCAGCAGGAGTACGGGGGCGGGCGCCCGGCGCAGGACGTGTACGGGCAGCCAGTGCGGGCCCTCGGGCTCATCGGGGGCGATGCGCAGCTCCGTGCCGGGCGCGTCCTCCGGACGGCGGACGAGGAATCCGTCGGCCGTGGCGCGCACCACGGCCGTTCCCCGCTCCCCCGGGCCGCCGAGGAGCACGGTGCCGAGGGTGGGCAGATACAGGCCTCCGTCCCGGTACGCCACCGGCACGGACAGGTCGTGTCCGGCGCGGACGGCGGCGGCGGCCACGGTGGCGCCGAGCCGTTCGGCGGCGGGCCCCGTCAGGCCGCGGCCCTCCTCGACGTCCTCCAGGGCGCCGACGAGCCAGGTCCGGGTGTAGGGGTGGGCGAGCACCGTGTCGAGCGCCTCGGCGCCCGGGGTCTCCGCCTCCAGCGTCGCCGCGAGCCGCCAGGCGTCGTCCCAGAGGGCCCCGCCCCGCCCGTCGAGGGTGTCGTGGAGAGCCGCGAGCAGGGTCCGGGTCAGGTCCTGGTGGGCGGCGAGCAGTTCGTCGGGCGCCCGGACGGCGGGCGACTCGGTGGCCGCGGCCGTGCGCTCCTCGATGCCCCGGATCAGGGCGGCCAGGTCGGCGCAGTAGACCGACGGGTTGTCGAAGCCGCTGTCGAGACCTGCGGGGCCGCTGCCGGAGCGGTACCGGTGGGTGTAGAGCCCGCCGCCGCACGAGCGCACGACGGGGCAGCGGCGACAGGTCTCGCTGACCCCGGCCAGACCCAGCTGCCGCGCCCGGACGCCGGGGTGGGCCGCGACCTCGTCGAAGGTGTTGCGGAAGACGTCGAACCCGGTGGCGGCGGCGCCCTCGTAGGCGCTCTTGAGCGAGTCGACCTGTTCCAGCTGCCCGTCGGTCTCGATGACGACGAGGTCGGTGGGGGCCAGGCCGAGGGACTCGGTGAGGCTGGGGCCGCCGTTCAGGCTGGAGAGCACCGAGGCGAACATGCGGACGGGCATGGGGCGGCCCTGCTCCGTCCAGCGGTCGAAGACCGTCAGGAGCCAGTCGGCGTACGCGGTGGGCGATCCGTCCGGCCGCGGGGGCGGGTCGTCCCAGGTGGCGTGCGGCAGCAGGAAGTCGACGAGCGGGGGCCGGAGTGCGGCGAGAGCGTCCTGGACAGCCACCGGGTCGTTGTGGATGTCGACCGTGCACAACAGGCCGAGGTCCAGGTGGCGGTAGCGCTCCTCGCGGAGCAGTTCGACGGCTCGCAGCACCATCGGGTGACTGCTGCGTCCATCGGCGAATCGCCGGTGGCGGTCGTTGGCCGCGCGGTCGCCGTCGAGCGAGATCCCGACCCGGACGTGGAACTCGTCGAACAGGTCGAGGTAACGAGGGCTGAGCTGGACGCCGTTGGTGTGGATCCTGAGGTCCAGCTCAGCGATGCCGTGCAGAGCCGAGCCGAGCTCCTCGCAGACCCGTCGCAGTCGCGCGGGCCCCGCCAGGAGCGGTTCCCCACCGTGCAGGATCACTGTTACGGAGGGAAGCGCATGAGTCGTCGCATGCTCGGCCAGGCGCCGGGCAGTCCAGGAAATTGCCTCGTCAGAGATGGTCTTGGGGCGTGTCAGCCAGCTCTGGTCGGCATGTTCGTAGACATAACAATGATCACAGGCCAGATCGCACCTGCTGTGCACTTTCAGCACGAATTCACGGAAGGGGACCAGGGGTCCTGTCATCCCGTCATTCTAGCCGCTTCCGACGTCGGCTCAGAGAGCCGAATTGAACGTGGAGATCCGGGTGGACCTGGCCGTTGTCGCACCGCATACGCGGTTGATCTTCCTGGCGGCCTCGGCGCTGCGAACGTCGGTCGCCGAGAGGGTCGCGCGGTTCTTCGCAGAGGCGAAGGCGGGGGTGGTTCCGTAGGTCTTCACGGCCGTCCTAGGGGGATCCTGAAGGGGTCTGTTTCCGGACATTGAAACGCTGCCGGATTGCGTGTCATCACACCTTCCGGCACGCGCACTTTACTACCGCGGAGGCTCTTCCACATGCCGGCGGAGCGGCCTTGACACCTGGATTCGAAACTCGGAACGCACCTTCCGCTCGGCCGCTCGGGTGAGCGGGGGACGAGCGGCGGAACCGGCGGGCCCAGGGGCTGTCCGGCCCGCCGCCGGCACGCGCAGGTGAGAGGCTTCCCGCCGCCGGCGAGAGCGCTCGCACAGGTGCCGGGCGCGCGCACCGCGCGGGTCCCGGACGGCGGGCGCCGGGAGGCTCCGGCGGGACGACGGTTCACCCGTTCACCAGCTCCTCGCCAGGGAGATCGTGTCGCGCCCGGGCGACGCGCACGCGGTCCAGGACGGGTTCGCGGCCCTCGCTCACGGCGCCCGTGACCCGCGCCCGGGCGCGCGGCGCGTCGACCCGCCCGGCGCACCGCGGCGAGAGCACGCCCGCCGTCCCGGTCACTCTCGATGGCCCCTCCCCGCACGGAGGTGGTCGCACCCCCCCACAGGGGGCAGCAACTCACGTCTGGTTCAGCCCAGTTGAACCACCTTGCCACAGAGTCGCGATGTGAGGAAGGTCACCCGCGCGGAAGTGGCCGAACCCTGTCGTGGTGACCGTCCGAGGAGCCGGGACGCTCTTGCCGCGTCCGGTCCTCCCCCCTACTCTCGTGGCCCGGGCGGGGCAGGCGCCACGACCGGCCGGGTCAGACGACAACTGCAGACGGAGGCGTCCATGACGGCGTTGCCCGAGCCGCTGAGATCCATGGTCTTCAGGAACGACGACCTGCCGACGCTGTTCCACCACACCGACGCGGTCGCCGTGGCCCGCCAGCGTGAGGCCGTGAACACCACCCGGGCTCAGCTCGCGCTGCTCGTGGCGGGCACGGTGCCCGCGGCGCTGCCCTGGCACACCGAGGACGGACCGGCGGCCCGTGCCCTGTACGGCGCCGCGGTGCTGGCCTATCTGGGCGTGCTCTTCGCGACCTTCCTCGCCTCCCACCGCAAAGCAAAGTCGCACTGGCAACTGAACCGCTCTGCGGCCGAGTTCATCAAGTCCAACTGCTGGCGCTACGCGGTCCACGGCGCACCGTTCGACAGCGCGTCCGAGCACCCGGAGGCGCTGTTCGCCAATCGTCTGGAGGACGGCCTCCAGGAGTTACGGAAAGTGGGCTGGGCCGACCCGCGCGAGGAACTGCCGGATTCCGGCGGCCTCATCACGGAATCCATGCGCGCGTTACGGAACAAGGCCTACACGGTGCGCAAGGAAACCTATGTACGGGACCGGCTCATCGAACAGCGGCGCTGGTACCGCAGGCGCCAGCAGGCCTCCCGGCGCGGGGCGCTCCTGTGGTCGGGCGCCATTGTCGCGCTGACGCTCCCGGCGCTGGCGCTGAGCGTTCTCCAGGCCTTCGGGGTGGGGCGCTCGTTCGGCCTGACGGGGGCGTTCTCCGCGGCGGCGGCGGCCTGTCTCGCCTGGAACGAGATGCGGCGGCACCATCCGCTGATCTCGGCGCACTCGCTGGTGGAGAAGGACCTGGAGTCGATGCAGGCCGCCATGGAGACCACCCTCACCGAGCGGCACTGGCCGGCGGCGGTCTTCGAGACCGAGCGGATCGTGTCGCCCGAGCACACCGACTGGCTGGTCAGACATCGCGTGTGAGCCGGGGAGGCCGCCGTACGGGGTCGGGAGCATCTCTCCTCGTACGGCCTGCTCGGCGGGCGCCCACCGGTCATGGGCGGCCTCCCGTCATGGCGCCCTCCGGGGTCAGCCGCGCAGTACGCCGTCGCGCCAGATCACGGTGACCGGGCGGCCCAGCGTGCGGGCATACGTCACGATGTCACCCGTGCCGCCGAGGCCCCGGGCCGGGAGGCCGTCCCAGACGGCGAGCAGGCGGTCGCAGTGGTCGGCGATGTAGGCGCCCGCCGCGTAGTACGCCTCGTCGGTGGAGTGCGGGAAGTCGAGCCGGACCTCCTGCGCCGCGCGCGCCTTGAGCATCCGGTAGCGGGCGAGGTCGACGGCGTTCTCGAAGCAGGCCTCGTAGTCGCCGCTGGGGATCACGGCGGTCAGTTCGGCGCCGCAGGCGAGGGCGAGGTCGGCGAAGAGCTGGTCGGCGCCGACCGCCAGGCTGGAGAGCGCCTGCGTCGCGCCGTCGAGGCCGCACAGCGCGGCCCGCAGACCCGCGAGCACATGGGCCTCGGCCTCGGCGGGGATGGAGCGGTGACCGGTCACTCCGATGCGATTCACGGACCTGCTACCCCCTGATGCCAGCGGAGCGCGGCCAGGAGCGCGCCCGCCCCCGTCGCCCCGCCCCCGTCGCCCCGTAGCGGCGACCCGTCGTGGCGACATCCTCTCAAGAGCTCCCCGGCGAGCGGGAGCCCCCGTCCGGAATTCCGGACGGGGGCACGTTTGTACGGACTGCTCCGTACCTGGCCGGCGTGGGACCGGTCAGTACACGCTGACGCCGTACGCGCTCAGCGCCTCGGTGACCGGCTGGAAGAAGGTCGTTCCGCCGGAGGAGCAGTTGCCGCTGCCGCCGGAGGTGAGACCGATCGCCCGGGTGCCGGAGTAGAGCGGGCCGCCGGAGTCGCCGGGCTCGGCGCACACGTTGGTGCGGATCATGCCGTAGACGACGTCGCCGCCCCCGTAGTTGACGGTGGCGTTGAGTCCGGTGACCGAACCGCTGTGGGTGCCGGTGGTGGAGCCGCGGCGGGTGACGGCCATGCCGTTGGTGGCGTTGGCGGCGCTGGTGATGTCCTGGCCACCGACCGTGCCGTCCTTGGGAATGGTGGTGTTGGTGTAGCGCACGATGCCGTAGTCGTTGTTCGGGAAGCTCGACCCGGAGGTCGTGCCGAGCACGGTGGTGCGGGCCGAGTTCGCCCACCAGGTGGTCGCGCCGTCCGTGCAGTGGCCGGCGGTCAGGAAGTAGTAGGTGCTGCCGCTGCGGACGTTGAAGCCGAGCGAGCAGCGTCCGGTGCTGGAGTAGATCGCGTCGCCGCCGGAGATCAGCTTGGTGAACTTGCCCGGCGTGCGCTCGATGCGCAGCGCGTCGGCGTTGGCGCCCGCCGACTTCTTGATCTGGTTGATCTCCGCCTTCGAGACCGTGCTGTCGACGGTGACGACGAGGCGCTTGGACTGCGGGTCGATGTTCCAGGCGGTGCCCGCGATGTCGGCGCCGAGCACGGCGTCGCTCGCCGCGGTCAGCTGGTTGGCACTGAACGTCCGGGGGGTTTCGGCGTTCGCGGTGGGAATGGCCATCGCCGCGACGGCGGCGAGCCCCGCGAGTACGGCCGTGGTACGGACGCGTCTCGCCGCGTTCGAGCGGTTACTGGTGCGCTTGATCCTCACTTCGGGTTCCTCCGAGGGGAATCGGGGGCCCTCCTGTGGGGTGGCGGGCCCGTGAGGCGCAGTCGGGGGCCTGCCCGGATTCCGGAGTTGCCGTGCCCCTGACAATCGCTGACCGGAGTATCGAGGGGCCCGGACAGGGGGCGCAAGAATGCCTTTCGGCCACGTGGGTCACACACGCCTCCGGCCCCGGGAGCCGTGGGGCTCCCGGGGCCGGAGGGACCTCTCGCGGGTCAGGCGTCGATCCGGTTCCGCTCCCCCGCCGGGACCGCGACGGAGAGCGTGTTGCCCGGGGGCGGGAACGGGCAGATGAAGTGATCGGCGAAGGCGCACGGCGGCAGCAGCGCGCGGTTGAGGTCGACCTCCACGCGGCCGTCGGCGGCGGGCGCCGCGGGCCGCAGGAATCGGAAGCGGTAGCTACCGTTCCCGCTGGTCGTGTCGGCGAAGACGGCCCACAGCGACCCGTCGGGTTCGACCGCGACCTGGAGCGTGTGCTCGTCGCCGTCCACCGTGAAGACGATCTCACCGCCGAGCCCGAGACCGCGCTCGACCCCGTCCGCGTTGACCACCCGCACGGTCCGGTCGTCGCCGTAGGGACGGAACGTTCCCGGCAGCGCCCAGCGGGGGTCGTACGGGGTGGCCTCGATGGTCGAGAAGGCGTGCCGGGCCGGTGACCCCGGGTCGAAGTCCCGTACCGCCCAGAGCCCTTCGCGGCGGAGCACCACCAGCCGCCGCTCCCCCTGCGCCACCCGGGAGTCGTCGATCGGCCCACGGTCCGCCCCCAGCCTGACCTCGCCGGTCAGCGGCTTGCCGTCGACGACGACGCCCTCCTCCGCGGCGGCTGTGAGGACCACCTCGTCGCCCTCCTCGCGCCACTGTCCCGGGACGGCCGGAATTCGCCCTTCCGGGTAGTCGGAGAGCCAGTGGGTTCCGGTCAGGGAGAGCGGGCCGTACGGGGCGGCGACGGCGACGACGCGCCCTTCGTGCCACCGCTGCCAGTCCTGTGCGGCGTCCGGCCCGCCGCCCTGCTCCTGCTGCTGTGCGTCCGTGCTCATGCGGTCAACCTTTCCATACCGGCTCCGGGAGGCCGAGGTGCGACCGCAGCGTGGAGCCGGTGTATTCGGTGCGGAACGCTCCGCTCTCCTGGAGGAGCGGGACGACCCGGTCGACGAAGTCGTCCAGGCCGCTCGGGGTGAGATGGGGGACGAGGATGAAACCGTCGGCGGCCCGTTCGTCGACGAACGCGGTCAGCTCCGCCGCGACCGTCCGCGGCGAGCCGATGAACGACTGCCGGGCGGTCGTCTCGATGACCGTCTGCCGCAGCGAGAGCCCCTTGGCCTCGGCGATCGCACGCCAGCGGGCGACCACGGCAACAGGATCCCCGTGCAGGACCCTGCCCTTGACGAGGCCGGAGTCGATGACGGGGTCGATCTCGGGAAGCGGCCCGTCGGGGTCGTACGCGGAAAGGTCGGCGCCCCAGAGCTGTTCGGCGGTGAGGATCGCGTTCTGCGGGGAGATCTGCTGCCGGCGGATCTCGGCGGCGCGCTCCTGGGCCTCGGCGTCGGTGTCGCCGGTCACCACGGTGACGCCCGGCATGATCTTCAGGTCGCCGGGCTCCCTGCCGTACGCCGCGAGCCGCGCCTTGACGTCGGCGTAGAAGGCGCGGCCCGCCTCCAGGGTGCCGTGCCGGGTGAAGATGACGTCGGCGGCGGAGGCGGCGAACTCCCGGCCCTCGTCGGAGTCCCCGGCCTGGATGACCACCGGGTGGCCCTGTGGCGAGCGCGGGACGGTGAACTCTCCGGAGATCGTGAACTGCGGCCCCTCGTGGGCGAAGGGCCGTGACACGCCGTCGGGCGTCCAGGAGTCCCACAGCTCACGGGCGGTGGCGACGAACTCGGCTGCCCGGGTGTACCTGTCGGCCCGGTCCAGATAGCCGCCCCGGCGGAAGTTCTCCCCGGTGAAGGCATCGGAGGAGGTCACCACGTTCCAGGCGGCCCGGCCCGCGCTGAGGTGGTCGAGGGTGGCGAGCCGGCGGGCGAGTTCGTACGGCTCGTTGAAGGTGGCGTTGACGGTGGCGGCGAGGCCGAGCCGGTCGGTGACGGCGGCCAGCGCGTTCAGCACGGTCAGCGACTCGGGCCGGCCGACCACGTCGAGGTCGTGGACGCGGCCGTTGTGCTCGCGCAGCCGCAGCCCTTCGGCGAGGAAGAAGAAGTCGAACTTCCCCCGCTCCGCCACCCTCGCCAGCTGCTCGAAGGAGGAGAAGTCGATCTGGCTGCGGGAGCGGGGGTCGGTCCACACGGTGGTGTTGTTGACGCCGGGGAAATGGGCGGCGAGGTGCATCGGACGGGACACGGTCAGACCTCCTTCGCGGTGGACCTGGCGGCGGCGTAGCGGCTCGCGGGGCGCACGAGCCCCAGGTGCTCGCGCAGGGTGCCGCCCGGGTGGAAGGTACGGAAGAGGCTGCGGTGCTGGAGGAGGGCCACGGTGCCGTTGACGATCCTTTCGAGGTCACGCTCGGGAGTGATGGGCGTGAGGTGGAAGCCGTCGGCCGCGCCGGCCCGGTGCCACTCGGCGATGAGGTCGGCGAGGTCGACCGGGCCGCCCCGGAAGTAGGTACCGCGCCCGGCGAGCCGCGGTCCGCTCACCAGGCCGGGTTCCGGCGCGGTCTCCCGGTCGCCGAGATCGACGGTCAGCGCGACCAGCACCCGCAGCGCCCCGGGGTCGCGCCCGTGGCCGGCGGCCCTGGCCCGCACCTCGTCGCGGACGGCGGCCGCCTGCTCGGGGGTGGTGGCCCGGATGTGGACGACATCGGCGTACCGGGCGGCCGCCTCGCGGGCCGGGCCGGTGGTGGCGTCGATGACGGTGACGGGGCGGCCCTGCGGCGGGCGCGGCACGATGGCGGGGCCCCGTACGGAGAAGGTGGCGCCCTCGAAGTCGACGTAGTGCAGCTTGTCCCGGTCGATGAAGCGGCCCGTGGCGGTGTCGCGGATCTCGGCGTCGTCCTCCCAGCTGTCCCACAGCCGCCCGGAGACGTCGGCCACTTCCCCGGCCTCCTGCCACAGGGCGGCGGGCGGTGCCGCGGGGCGTCTGCCGAAGAGCCGGGCCTCCGCCTCGGTGGTGGAGACGTCCGCGCTCCAGCCGGCGCGGCCCCGGCTCACCCAGTCCAGGGTGGCGACGGCCGAGGAGACGTGGAACGGCTCGGTGTGGGTGGTGGTGACGGTCGGGACGAGGCCGATGCGGTCGGTGGCGGGGGCGACGCGGGCGAGGACGGCGAGCGCGTCGAGACCGGGGCGGGCGAACGAGTCGCCGAGGGTGACGTAGTCGAGCGCGCCGTCCTCGGCGAGCCGGGCGAGCCGGAGGTAGTGCCCGGCGTCGTAGTGCGGGGGGCCGCCGATCTCGGCGGCCAGGTGGAGGGAGGCAGGGGCGGGCATGCGGGAACCTCTCGGGTGACGGTCGGTCGGGGGGGCGCCGCGGAGGCCGTTGACCGGCCGCGCCCCGGACGGGACGCACGGCCGGGGCGGCGGACCCGGTGGGCCCTGGGGTGTCCTGCCGGTCGTGGACCGGCCCCGATCGGCAGGGCACCCCCGGTTCGGATCGGTCAGCTCTCCGTCTTCGGCAGGCCGGGCGGGTTGATCTCCGACTTCTCCACGGCCTCGCCGCCGAGCCCCCAGCGCTTCAGGACCTTGCCGTACGAGCCGTCCTCGACGATGTGGTCGATCGCGGCGGCGTACGCCTCGACCAGCCCGCTGCCCTTCTTCGTGGTGACGGCGATCTTGCCCTGGAGGCCGCCGCCGGCCCCGGAGATCTGTCCGGCGATCTCGCTCTGGCCGGACGTCGCGACGTGGTAGGCGGCGGACGGGCTCGGGCCGAGGTGGGCGTCGATGCGGCCCGACTGGAGGGGGAGGTAGTAGTCGTTCTCCTTCTGGAAGTACTTGATCTCCACGGGCTCGCGCCCGGCCTTGACGTTCTCCTCGCTCCACTCGACGAGGATCTTCTCCTGGTTGGTGCCGGAGGAGACCGAGATCGTCCTGCCGGCGACGTCGGCGGGGCCCTTCACCTTCCAGCCGGAGCCCTTCTTGGCCTCGAAGGCGATGTTGTCGAGCCGGTAGGTGGCGAAGTCGTACTTCTCCTTGCGCTCCTCGGTCACGGTGACGTTGGAGAGGACCCCGTCGAACTTGGAGCTGTCCAGGCCGACGAAGAGGTTCTCCCAGGAGACCTGCTCGAACTGCGGCTTCAGACCGAGGGTGTCGGCGACGAGGGTGGCGATGTCGATCTCGGAGCCGATCCGGGTCCTGTCGTCGGTGGCGTAGAAGCCGAGCGGCGGCACGGCGTCCGCGCTGGCCCCGATCCTCAGCGTGCCGCGCTCGCGGATCGCCTCGGGGACGAGGGCGGCGACGGCGTCCACCTTCCTGCCTCTGAGACGGTCCTGGTCGGGGCTGGTGTTGACCCCGGTGTCCTTCCTGTCCTTGGACGCCGCCACGCCGGTGGAGACGTCGGGGTCGCCGCAGGCGGTGAGCGTTCCGGTGGCGGTGAGCGCGGCGAGGGCGAGGGTGATACTGCGGCGGACGGACACGTACGTACTCCTTGCGGATGAGGGAGGCATGGGGGCGGGTCAGAGAACCTTGGAGAGGAACGCGCGGGTGCGCTCCTGGGTGGGGCGGTCCAGCAGGTCGGCGGGCGGGCCCTGTTCGACGATGCGGCCCTCGTCCATGAAGACGACGGTGTCGGCCACCTCGCGGGCGAAGCCGATCTCATGGGTGACGACGATCATCGTGGTGCCGCCGTGCGCCAGGTCCTTGATGACGTCGAGGACCTCTCCCACGAGCTCCGGGTCCAGCGCGGACGTCGGCTCGTCGAAGAGCAGCAGCCTGGGCTCCAGCGCCAGGGCGCGGGCGATCGCGACGCGCTGCTGCTGGCCGCCGGAGAGCTGCCCGGGGTAGGCCGCCGACTTGTCGGCGAGGCCGACCCGCTCCAGCAGCTTCTCCGCCGCCTCGACGGCCTCCTTGCGGGGGCGGCGCAGCGCGGAGACGGGCGCCTCGATGATGTTCTCCACCACGGTGAGGTGCGGGAAGAGGTTGAAGTTCTGGAAGACGAAGCCGATCTTGGTGCGCTGGCGCAGTACCTCGCGCTCGCGCAGCTCGTAGAGCTTGTCGCCGTCCCTGCGGTAGCCGACCAGGGTGCCGTCCACGCTGATCCAGCCCTGGTCGACCTTCTCCAGGTGGTTGATGGTGCGCAGCAGGGTGGACTTGCCGGAGCCGGAGGGGCCGAGGATGACGGTGACCTCGCCGGGCCGCACCGAGAGGTCGATGCCGCGCAGCACCTCCAGGGAGCCGAAGCTCTTGTGCACGGAGCGGATCTCGACCATGGCATCGCTGGGTGCGCTCATCGCACGGCCCCCTTGGCGTAGTGACGTTCGACGTAGTACTGGACGATCGAGAGGGCGGTGGTCAGGAGGATGTACCAGGCGGTGGCGACCATCAGCAGCGGGACGACCCGGCCGCTGCGGCCGTAGACGACCTGGACCTGGTAGAAGAGCTCGCCGATCGCCATGACGGAGACGATCGAGGTGCCCTTGAACAGCGAGATGATCTCGTTGGCCGCGTTGGGCAGGATGGAGCGCATCGCCTGCGGGAGCACGATCCGCCGCAGCTGCCGGAGTTTCGGGATACCGAGGGCGGCCGCCGCCTCCAACTGGCCGCCGCCTACGGCCAGTACGCCACCGCGTACGATCTCCGCCGCGTACGCCGCCTGGTGCAGCGCGAGGCCCAGGACGGCCGCGCTGACCGCGCCGACCAGGTTCATCGTGTCGAAGGTGAGGAAGCCCGGCCCGAACGGGATGCCGAACTGCAACTCCTCGTAGAGATAGGCGAGGTTGAACCAGAACAGCAGTTGCACGATGAGCGGGATGGAGCGGAACGCCCAGATGTAGCCGTACGCGACCGTCCGCAGGAACGGGCTGGCCGACAGCCGCATGAACGCCAGCACGATGCCGAGCGCGAAGCCGAGGACCGTGCCGTAGAAGGTCAGTTGGAGCGTGAGCCAGACCGCCTTGAGGATGACCGGTGCGGAGAAGAACTGCGCGAAGACGTCCCACTCCCAGCCGGGGTTGGTGACCAGCCCGTTGATGAACTGGGCGACCAGGACGGCGGTCACGGCGACGGCGACCCAGCGCCAGGGGTGGCGGACCGGGACGACCGTCAGCTCTCCGTAGTCGGTGCCGGGTTCGGCGGCTTCGGGAGCGGGTGGGCCGTCGAGGGTCCCGGCGGGTGGGTCGATGGGTGGATCGCTGGTCAGCGACATGAGTGGAGTCCTTGGGCGCGGTGGCGGGGTGGTACGGGAAGGGGTGGGCGGTCAGGAGGCGAGCAGGCCCCGACAGGAGAGGTCGCGCAGGAAGGTGAGGGCGGCGCGCGCGGCGGCGTCGTTCTGCCGGAAGGCGGGTCCGCCGGTACGGGGCCGGGTGAACGCCCCGCTGTTGCGGGCGGTGGTGAAGGGCCCCAGCGCGAAGCGGCGCGGGTGCGGGCGGCCGGCGCGGTCCAGCACCCGGCTGTCGGCAGGGTCCACGGAGAGCAGTCCGGTGTCGGTGACGGCGGCCCCCTCGTCGCGCAGCGCGCGCAGCAGGGGGCTCGCCGTGTGCCGGAGCGAGGGGTCGGGGAGGCGGGCCTCGACCAGGGCGCGGGCCTCGGTGTGCGCACCGGGGAGGGTGGCGCCGGTGGCCCGGAAGAGGCCGTGCTCCTCGTCGGTCTCCACGGTGAGGCCGGCGCCGAGGAAGCGGACGACGCCGGCCCGGGAGAGGGCCAGGAGCTGCTGGAGCCGGGGCCCCGGCGGGCCGGAGGCCAGATAGCTGAAGAAGCCGTGCCACCAGCCGCCGATGTCGCCGAGCCGGACGAGCTGGGCGTAGGCGGTGAGCAGCCCGAGGAAGACCGCCAGGTCCTCGCTGCGCGACGGGTCGTGACGCCGGGTCAGGTCGGCGGTGATGTGGTCGCGCAGGGCTTCCTGGAGGGCCTCGGGCGATGCGTGGCGGACACCGTCGAGGGGCCGGTCCAGGGCGTCGAGGTCGAGCCGGTCGGCGGGGTCGGGCACGGCCTCGGCGATCAGCCCGGCCAGTTCGGGGCTGTCCGGGTCGGCGGCGGCGTACTTCTCGGCGAAGACCTCGTGGGCGAGGGCGGTGCGCTCGGGGTGGGCGGTGAACAGCCGGTGGTAGTGGGCGTGGCCGAGCTCCTTCGCGACCGCCGGCCAGACATCGCGCCGGAAATCGAGCGGCCCGGGCCGGCTCAGCAGCTCCTCGGCCCACGCCTGCCCCAGGCGGAGCGGCGGCGGGCGTTCGCCGGTCCAGCCGTAGCCGATCTTCGCGTGGTACGGGACGCCGCGGCGCGATCCGACGTACAGCACGGGTTCACGGCCCGACGGCAGGTAGACCCCGTTCTCGTGGCGTCCGCCGCGTCCCTCGGTGAGCAGGACCATCAGATCGATGAAGGCGAGCCCGAAGCCGCGGACGATGACCGGCTCCCCGGGGCGCAGGGCGTCGAGGTCGCTGTCGGCGGTGAAGTCGGGCGGCAGGTGCACCAGATCGTGCCGCCGGGCGAAGGCGCTCAGCCGCTCCTGCTCGGGCTCCTTCTCGGCGTCGAGGTGGCCCACGGTCAGGACGACGAGGTCGGCCGGCAGGGGTTCGGCGCGGTCCTGGAGCCGGACGCGCTGGCGGCCGCCGCGTGGTCCGGTGACGGCGAGGGCGGTGGTGCGGTGCTCGTGCACGGTGATGCCGGGCGGCAGGGCGGCCAGGGCGCGGTCGTAGGTCCAGCGCAGATAGGCGCTCTGGAGTCGCCGGGAGGGGAAGTCCGCGCCGGCGAGTCCGTGTATCTCGGCCACCACGGCGGGGTCCGCCGAAGGGACGACGCGGCCCGCGCGGACGTCCTCGGCCCAGGCGTCCAGGGCGGGTCCCGTCACGACGGGGCCGGCCAGGTCCACCGTCTCGTCGGTGAACATGGTGACGTCCTCGGCCATGGAGTTCATCCACAGCAGCGGCGACTGGTCCGGCCGCCAGATCCGCCCGCCGCCCGCCGGGTAGGGGTCGACCAGATGGATGTCCAGGCGCTGACTGCCGTACAGCTCACCGGCGTTGGCGGCGATGCGCTCGATGACGCCGGTGCCGCGCGGGCCGCCGCCGATCACCACGACGCTGGGCACGGTGCTCATCGCGCACCCGCCGTGCCACGGGCGTAGTACCGCTCCACATACCGCTGGCCGATGCTCAGCAGCGTGGTGACGGCCGCGTACCAGAGCGTGGCGACGAGCAGCAGCGGGATGACCTGGTAGGTGCGGTGGTAGACGAGCTGGACGGAGCACAGCAGGTCCTGCACGGCGATGATGCTGACGATGGAGGTGCCCTTGAGGGTGCCGATCAGCATGTTCCCGGCCGGCGGCACGATCGAGCGCATGGCCTGCGGCAGCACGATGCGCCGGAACCGCCGCCAGGGGCCGAGGCCGAGGGACTGGGCGGCCTCCACCTGGCCGCGCTCGACGGAGAGGATCCCGCCGCGCACCACCTCGGCGGCGTACGCGGCCTCGTGCAGGGTGAGTCCGATGACGGCGATGGTGACCGGGCCGAGGAGGCTGACCGTGGAGACGCCGAGGATCTGCGGGTACAGCGCGCCGATGTTGAACCAGAACAGCAGCTGGACCAGGATCGGCGTGGACCTGAAGAGCCAGACGTAGCCCCAACTGACGGCCTGGAGAACGGGGTTGCCCGACAGGCGCATGACCGCGAGCAGGGCTCCCAGCACGAAGCCGAGCACCACGACCACCGCGGTGAGCCAGAGCGTGAGCCAGAGCCCGCGCAGGACGGGGACGGTGCCGAAGTAGGAGAGCACGACGTCCCACTGGAAGGCGTCGTTGCGGATGACCGAGTTCAGCGCCAGCGCGAGCAGCACGAGAACAGCAACAGCCGCTGTCCAGCGGCCTGTTCGGCGTACGGGGACGATGCGCGGGACCGTGTCGGCGTCGTCCTTGACGAGCGGCCGGGAGGAGGGAGGGGGCAGCGAGACGGTCTGCGGGGGCATGCGGGAGCTCCGTGGATGCTCAGATCGAACACGGGGCGTGCCTCACACCGGAAACCACACAGGGCCGGGCCCCTCAGCGCCGGTCCATGGGTTCGAGATAAGCGGCGTGCGCGGGGAGTTGTCAAGCCTGTCCACACTGTGAGCCGGGGATCTCACCTCGGTTGACGCGCACTCGGATGCCTGCTCCACTTGGGCCATGCATCCGCAGCAGTGGCTGGTCACCCGCTCCCACATCGACTTCGGTCGCGTGTGGTCCTCTTCCTGTTGAGCTGACTCCCCGCTGTCCGGCTTTCCCTGCTCACGCCCTGTTTTTCGGCGTTCGAGCCTCGTTCCTCGCGTGACCTCACCTTCACCACACCGCTCCGCCCTCCCCTCGCACCGCTGAAGACATCCGCCGTCCCCCGTGCCCCCGCAGACGGCCCGGGGCGGTCGGCCCATCCCGACGAATCCGGAGAGCACAGCCATGCCCAGATCCCGACATACCGCCCTGTTCGCCCTGATCACCGTGGCCGCGCTGACCCTCACCGGCTGCGCCGAGCCGACGGAGGCGGCGGACGGCGGGCCGGACAAGAAGGCGGCTCGGGCGAAGACCCCGACGACGGACGTGGTCTCGAAGGTGCGCAAGGACGAGGCGGCGGCGAAACTGCTGCCGGCCGGGGTCCGGGAGGCGGGCACCCTGCGGATCGCCGCCGCCATCGGCACCCCGCCCGGAGCCTTCTACGAGCAGGACGGCACCACCCTGGCCGGCGCGGACATCGATTTCGCGGACGCGGCGGCCCGGGTGCTCGGGCTGGAACTGAAGCGCGAAGTGGCGTCGTTCGAGGCGATCCTGCCGGCGCTGGGCAGCGGAAAGTACGACCTGGGCACGGGGAACTTCGGGGTCACCGACGTACGCCGCAAGACGGTGGACTTCGTGACGTACATCAACGACGGGCAGGGCTTCGCGGTCCGCGAGGACAGCGGGTTGAAGAAGGTCACCGACCTCACCCAGCTGTGCGGGCTGAATGTGGCCACCGGGGCGGGAACCACCTTCGAGGTGACGCTCCAGGAGCATCTGCCCCGGTGCGCGGAGGCGGGCAGGAAGCCGTACGAGGTCAAGACGTACGCCGACCAGACGGCGGTCTGGCTCTCGCTCCAGCAGAACCGCAGCGATGTGGTGATGTCCACGATCAACGGGCTGCGTTACGGGGTGAGCCGGCAGGAGGGACTGCGCTTCCTCAACGAGTTCAAGCGGCTCGACGTGGGCTTCGCGTTCAAGAAGGGCACCCCGCTGGCCCCCGCCTTCCAGGCCGCGGTCAACCGGCTCAAGGAGGACGGGACCTACGACCGCATCCTGAAGAAGTGGGGGACCACCGAGTCCGCGATCCCGTCCTCGGAGATCTCGCCGCCCGAACTGAAGTGACCTGACGCCGGCTCCGCCCGCCGCACCGGCGGGCGGAGCCCGTTCAGCAGTCGCAGCCGCAGGAGTCCCCGCAACAGCAGCAGCCCTCACCGCAGTCGCCGCAACAGCTGCAGGCCTCGCAGCAGTCGCCGCAGCTCTGGCACGGCGCCTGACGCCGCTCCCGGCTCCAGGGATCCTCGAAGCTCCCGCAGCACATCTGGCAGGTGCAGGCCAGCCCGGCCCACACCAGGCATCCGGCGATCAGCCCGCGCCGGTCGCGGGGCGGGCGCGGCGGAGGCGGCGAGCCCGGGCCGCCGGGCGGCGGACCGTACGGATGTCCCGGCGTCGGACCGTACGGCTGACCGGGCGGCGCGCCGTAGGGATTGCCCGGCGGCGGCCCGAAGGCGCTCTCGGGCAGCTGAAGCCCCTGCTGCCCCTGATGGGAGCAGGAGGAGGCGCCGAACGCCCGGTCGACCGAGCGCCGCAGCTCATGGGCGAGGAGGACGTGGACGAGCTTGCCGTCGGTGAACTCCGCCTCCCGAAGCGCGAGCCGCACGCCGTGCAGCGCGTCGTCGCAGAGCCTGCGCGCTTCGGACAGCGGGGTGCCGGTGGCGGTGAGCGGATTCCAGGCTCCCGACGCGGCGTCGGCCTCCTGGTCCTCCACGGCGTCCAGGAGATGGGCGAGCCGCCCGAAGAGCCGGCCGGCCTCCGCGAGCGGCGCGGCGTTCCACGGCTTCCCGGCGAGCTGGGCGGTGTGCGCGAAAGCGGCCGCGGTGGCGGTCTCGGTCGGTTCGGTGACCGTCAGCAGCGGGGTGCCGGGCCCGGCGAGCGTCTCGATCCCGGTCTGCCGGTCGACCGCGTCGACCAGGAGGGCGGTGTCGAAGCCGAGGGCCGCCCCGGTCCGCGCGCCCGCCCGGTCCCACCCGGCGGCCACCCGGCGCGCGGCGGCGGCGACCGGGCGGCGGGCCAGCAGCCCGTCCCGGTCGGCGACGTGGTCGCGGACCTTGGCCGAGGCGAGGACGAGCGAGACGGCCGCGGCGAGCCGCGCCCCTTCCCCCGTGGCGACCGGCGCGGTGCGCATGGCCCGCAGCGGGCAGGGACCGGCGGTGCGCCGACCGCCGGACGCCCGGCCCGCCTGAGCCTCCGTCAGGACGGAGACGATCAGGCCGTCATAGTTCGTGACGATACGGGCGAACTGTCCATGATCCGCCCTCAGGGCCAGGCACAGACCGCAGAGATGGGCCATCCACTCGACCCGGAGACCTTCGGAGAGCCGATGGGTGCAGGGCCTGACGATTCCGAACACGACGATCCCCCGTGAGCCGTTCAGCCGGTGCGCGACGCTCGCGCACCGGAGCGTCGTGCATCGTATCGAGTGACCCGTTCACCCGTACGTCCCCCGGATCACCCGTACGGCCGGAGCATCATATTTTCCTTCTACAAGCCCCCTTGCGCAGGACGAACCCTGACGAATCGCCACATCTTCTGCACCAGTAACGTCACGAATCGCCTGCGGGCCGACTATCCACTTGGCGCGGTATCCGCATCATGGACGACCATAGGGATACGAAAGAGATGCGGAACGCCAAGGAACCGCGGTGAGAGGAGGCGTCCATGGGATCGGTGCGCAAGGCAAGTGCCTGGCTGGGCCTCGTAGAGGACAACGACGAGCGGTACTACGACGACGAGTACGCCGAGGGTGCGGAGACCGGTACGGGCAACCAGGCCTGGGTCACCGACCCGCGGGTGCAGGTGGCCGCGGAGACGGCCGAGGAGCGGGACCGCCGGATCGCGACGGTGACCCCGGACAGCTTCCGGGACGCACGCGCCATCGGCGAGCTCTTCCGGGACGGCGTCCCGGTGATCGTCAACCTCACGGCCATGGACCCCGCCGACGCCAAACGTGTGGTGGACTTCGCCGCCGGGCTGATCTTCGGCCTGCGCGGCTCGATCGACCGGGTGGCCACCCGTGTCTTCCTGCTGTCCCCCGCCGACACCCAGGTGGTGGCGGGGGAAGCCGCCGGCCGCAAGGCCGGCGGCTTCTTCAACCAGAGCTGAGCAGGGCGCTCGCCGGAGAGATCCGGTCAACGCATCCGGTCGGCGCGCGGGTACCGGCGCGTCCCGTTCACCGGAAGGCGTCGAGACCGGTGAGCGCCTTGCCCAGTACCAGCTGGTGCATCTCCACGGTTCCCTCGTAGGTGAGCACCGACTCCAGGTTCGTGGCGTGCCGCATCACCGGATACTCCAGCGAGATCCCGTTGGCCCCGAGGATCGTGCGCGAGGTGCGGCAGATCTCGATCGCCTCCCGCACGTTGTTGAGCTTGCCGAAACTGACCTGCTCCGGCCGGAGCCTGCCCGCGTCCATGCGGCGGCCCAGGTGGTGGGCGAGCAGGATGCCCTTGTGCAGCTCCAGGGCCATGTCCGCCAGCTTGGCCTGGGTGAGCTGGAAGCCGCCGATCGGCCGGCCGAACTGTTCCCGGCTCCTCGCGTAGCCGAGGGCCGACTCGAAGCTGGCCCGCGCCGCGCCCATGGCGCCCCAGACGATGCCGTAGCGCGCGTGGCTCAGACAGCTCAGCGGACCGCGCAGCCCGCTCGCGTCCGGCAGCACCGCGTCGGCGGGCAGCCGCACCTCGTCCATGACCAGCTCACTGGTGACCGAGGCGCGCAGCGACCACTTGTGGTGGATCTCCGGGGCCGAGAAGCCGGGGGCGTCGGTCGGCACGACGAAGCCCCGGATGCCCCGCCCGTCCTCGCCCTCGTCGGTCTGGGCCCAGACGACGGCGACCCCGGCGACCGACCCGTTGGTGATCCACATCTTGCGGCCGGTGAGGATCCAGTCCTCGCCGGCGCGCTTGGCGTACGTCCGCATCCCGGCCGGGTCGGAGCCGTGGTCGGGCTCCGTCAGGCCGAAGCAGCCGATGATCTCGCCGGACGCCATGCCGGGCAGCCACCGCTGCCTCTGCTCCTCGGAGCCGAAGCGGTGGATCGCGTACATGGCGAGCGAGCCCTGTACGGAGACGAGTGAGCGGATCCCGGAGTCGGCGGCCTCCAGCTCCAGGCAGGCGAGCCCGTACTGGACGGCGCTCGCCCCGGCGCAGCCGTACCCGTCCAGCGACATGCCGAGCGCGCCCAGCGCGCCCAGCTCCCGGGCCAGCTCCCTGATTCCGGGCAGCTCACCCTTCTCGTACCAATCGGCGATGTGCGGCAGGACGCGGTCGGTGGCCCAGGTGCGGACGGTGTCGCGGATCGCGAGGTCGTCCGCGCCGAGCAGGTCGTCGATGCCGAGGGGATCCGACGTGTCGAACGGCGGGAGCTTCGACGGCTTCGGTGACTCGGTGCTGGACATGAGGGTGCCTCCGGCGGCTCGCACGGTGCTCGGAGGGACCGGGAGACGCCCGCCCTCCGAAAACTAGCAGTGGTAGTCAGGGCGTCGTGCTGACGTTACGGCTCAGTGTGCCGCTCGTCCAGAGCCGGTCGCCTCGGCCGGCTCGCGCCGCGCGGGCACCATCGGGCGCGGGGCCGGGCGGTCCGGCCCGGCCGGCCGGGCGGCGCCTGGGACCCGGTGTTCGTCCGCCCCGGGACCGGAAGCCCCGTACGCGGGAGCCGTGGACACGGAGGAGGCTGAGGCTGCGGAAGCGGCCGTGGATGCGGAAGCGGCTGTGGATGCGGCGTCATTCACCTCGCGCCGGCGGCACGCCTCCTTCGGCGGACACTCCATGGCCTTCGGCAGCCGCAGGGCGGCCAGGGCGCCGAGCAGCAGCAGCCCCGCGCTGACGAACAGCGTGACATGGAGTCCGCCGATGAAGGCGTGCCGGGCCGTGGAGCGCAGCAGGTCGCCCGTCGGGCCGCCCAGCTGCGCGGCCACCTGATAGGCCTCGCCCAGCGAATGGGAGGCCTCCGCCCCGGCGCGGGCGGGCACGCCCTGCTCGTGCAGACCGGCGAGACCGGGGGCGTAGGCGGCGTTCATGACACTGCCGAGCAGGGCGATGCCGAGGCCCGCGCCCAGTTGGTAGGAGGTCTCCCCTATGGCCGCCGCGCCACCCGCCCGCTCCGGCGGGGCGTCGCTGAGCATCGACTCGTACGCCCCGAAGAGCGTGGTCTGGAGGCCGAAGCCGAGCAGGACGAACGCGCAGGTCAGCAGGGCGGGCCGGTCGTGCTGGCCCATCGAGGTGAGCAGCAGCACCGAGGTCGCGGTGAGGACGAAGCCCCAGCCGACCATGCGGCGGGGACCGACGTGGCGCAGGGTGTACGAGCCGGTGGCGCCCGCGGCCATCGCCGCGAAGGTCAGGGGCAGCAGCCGCAGCCCGGTCTCCAGCGGGCTGAGCCCGAGCACCAGCTGGAGGTACTGGACGGCGATCAGCTGGAGGCCGACCAGCGCCAGCATGGCGAGCACGATGCAGCCCACGGCGGTGGAGAAGGCCGGGCGGGCGAACATGGAGACGTCGATCAGCGGATGCCTGCGGCGCTTCTGACGGCGTACGAAGAGGATCAGGAGCGCGAGCCCGAGGGCCAGCGGGCCCAGCGAGACCGGGTCCAGGAGCCCCGCGCCGCTGCCCAGCCGCTTCACGCCGAGGACGACGCCGAGCACTCCCGCCGCGGCGGTCAGCGCACCCAGCACGTCCCACGGGCCGTCGTCGCCGCCGCGCGACTCGGGCAGCAGCCAGCGGCCCAGCGGCAGGATCACGGCCATCAGCGGGATGTTGATGAGAAAGACCGAGCCCCACCAGAAGTGCTCGACCAGGAAGCCGCCGACGACCGGTCCGGTGGCGGCGCCGACCGCGGCGACCGCGGTCCACACGCCGATGGCGAGCGCCCGCTCCCGGCGGTCGGGGAAGACCTGGCGCAGGATCGACAGCGTGGCGGGCATGATCATCGCGCCGCCGACGCCGAGGAGGGCGCGGGCCGCTATCAGGACGGCCGGGGTGTCGGCCGTCGCGGCGATCGCGGAGGCGACGCCGAACAGCGCGTAGCCCATGAGCAGCACGCGCCGTCTGCCGATCCGGTCACCCAGCGTGCCGAAGAGGATGAGCAGCGAGGCGCAGACGAGGGGGTAGGCGTCGACGATCCACAGGAGGGCCGTGCCGCTCGGGCGCAGGTCCTCGGTGACGGCGGGAACAGCGACGTGGAGCACGGTCGCGTCGAGAGCGACGACCAGGAGACTGAGGCAGAGGACCACGAGGACGACCCAGCGGTTGGCGTCGTCGGCGGCCTCGCGCAGCCGGACCCCGGCCGTGGTCGTCCCGGACATCTACGTACCTCCCGATGAGTCCCTCGCGCTCGGCGGACCGACGGTGACGTGGGGCCCGGCATCGACAGGCGAGTGAGCCGTCAGCGTACGCGAGTCCGGCGAGGTCACCTGTGGTCCACGTCATACCGCGTTCCGCCGCACAGTCTGGCGTACGCCGTTTCCGGAACCGGCCCGGGGGCTCCCGTCCGAGGAGCCGTGACGCCCGCCGTGACGGGGATCCCGGCGGGCGTCGAGGGGCGCGGCGCGACGGCGCGCGCCTCCCTCGAATGGCGGGACCAATTGCCGCGGATTCCGGTGCGCCTCTTTTTCCGAGAGATCAAACACGCTTACGAACGGAACCGAGGGGCAATTGGCGACAAGATCACGGAGGCACTTCTCGGCGACCGGAAAAGACGCCGTTCCGAGACAAAGTCCACATCACATCGTCATCACAAAGAGCCCGGATTGGCCTGCTCGCTCACTCACTCGCTGTAACGTCGATTGGGTGCGTACCGACATCTTTGCCCGGCTGGACCGGGAGCCGGAACCGCCGAAGATAGTGGCACCGCGGATGAGCCGTCACCGCATCGCCCTCTTCGGCGGGACGTTGGCGTTCTATCTCGCCATCGTCTGGGCGGTGCTGATCACGTCCTGGCTGGTGGCCCTGGACTGGAAGGTCATGCTGTTCCGGCCCTACCAGCAGTGGCCCGAACTGCACGCCTTCCTGGACTACTACGTCGTGCTCGGCCAGCGCGGCCCCACCGCGGTGATGGTCGCCTGCTGGCTGGGCTGGCGCTCCTGGCGTCAGCACACGCTCCGGCCGCTGCTGGTCCTCGGCACCTCCCTGCTGCTGCTCAATGTGACGGTGGGCGCGGTCAAGCTGGGGCTCGGGCGGCTCGGCCCGCACTACGCGACACAGATCGGCTCGGCCGAGATGTTCGCCGGCGGCGATATATTTCCCTCCGGGCACACCGCCAACGCCGTCGTGACCTGGGGAATCCTCGCCTATCTGGCCACCACGCCACGCGCCAGGCGCTATCTGTCGGCCGTCTCCGCGACGGTCTCGCTGGGCGTCGGCCTCACCACCGTGTACATCGGTACGCACTGGCTCAGCGACGTCGTGCTGGGCTGGGCGGCCGGGCTGCTCATCCTGCTGGCGCTGCCCTGGTTCGAGCCGCTGATCGCCCGGACCGAGGCCTGGATCTTCGCGATGCGCGAGCAGTGGCGCGAGCGTCGCGACGGCGCCCACCCGGCATCCGTGGCCGGGACCGGGTCGGGGTCGGAACCGCGGCCGGTGATGCTCCCGCAGTCGATGGCCGCCGACGGCCTCGCCGCCGAGACCGTGGCCGCCGGGGCCGAGCCGGTGCTCCCCGCGGGACATCCGGCCCCGGGCGCCAGGGCGCGGGCCCACGGCGGGCACGTGCGTCCGGGCTCCCTGCCGGTCGCCCCGGCGGGCGTCCGCCGTCCGCCGCCGCACACGGAACGGGGCGCACGCGGCACCGGCAGCCCGGCGCGTCCGATGACCGGCGGCTGACCCCGCTCCCCGCTTGCCCGCTTGCCCGCGAACGCGGGGACGGGGTGCGCGCAGCCTCACCCGCACACAACCGGAGGCCCCGACCGTAGTCGGGGCCTCCGGCCGTCGGGGGCCCGGTGCGGCCGGAGGGTCAGCCCACCCAGCAGCGCGTCACCGTGTCGTCCTCGACCTGGAAGTTGATGCGGCCGTGACGGAACTCCATGGTGAGGAACGTGCCGGGGGGAACGGCCCGGACCGTGTCCCAGCCGCGGCTGGTGGCCTGTCGCTCGGCGGCGTCGGCGGCGAGACCGACGTACGACTCGGCGGCGTCGTCCGGCTGGGCTGGAGGGGTCGGTAGAGATGCCATGCCTTCACCGTAGGCGGCCCCGGACCGTGGCGGAAGGCCGGGCCGGGAGGGCGTTCCCCTGCATCTCCACATGCCGTGGCGGTCACGCTTGTGTCACAGGATCCCCACACCTGTATACGCGGTCCTATTCACTCGAACGGGCCGACCGGAGGCATCCGCGCGCATTATCGGGAAACCCCGTGCAACAGCGTGAGGGGCTGCCGGGAGCCTTCCGAAATCATGGGATGACCTGCTTCTCTTCCCCTCCGCGGGGAGCGCCGCACGAATGGCCGGGTCACCGGGAATTCCCGCCCCCGTAAACCGGCCTTTCCTTAACCGCACGCTTGTCCCACCCGGCCGGCGTGCGCGGAACGGCGGGCCTCTACCACACCCGGAGCCTCAGATCCGTCGAGCGCGCGCGTGAGCCGGTCCCTCGCCTCCCGCATGACCTCGATCAGCTCGGGCGGCTCGATCACCTCGAAATCGATCCCCATCATCAGCACGTGGATCACCAGCACGGTGAGGTCCGGCGCGCCCGCGATCAGCCGGCAGGTGTCCGCGTCCACGGCCTCCACCACCCCGGCGGACGGCGACACCCGCCGGGCGGCCTCCGCCGCCGGGGCCTTCAGCAGGACCACGGCCCGCGCCGCGTACGCCGAGACCGCGACGCCCCGGGAGACGTAGGCCGCGAGATCGTCCGCCGGCGGGGGGCGGGGGACGAAACGGGGGCCGTGCGGCGGGGTCGGGGTGATCCGGTCCACCCGGAAGGTGCGCCAGTCCGCCCGGTCCGGATCCCAGGCCACCAGATACCAGCGGTGCTCGGTGCAGACGAGTCGGTGGGGCTCCACGGTCCGGCGCGAGACCTCCCCGCCGTGGGTCCGGTAGGCGAACCGGAGCCGCTCCGCGTCCCGGCAGGCGGCCGCCAGCTCGGTGAGCACAGCGGGGTCCACGGCGGAGTCGTCCGCCCCGCGGAGCATCGGCACCGTGAACGCGCCGAGCGCGCTCACCCGGCGGCGCAACCGGTGCGGCAGCACCTGTTCCAGCTTGGCCAGCGCGCGTACGGAGGTTTCGCCGATGCCCTCGATGCCGTGCCCGGCGGCCGTCCGCAGGCCGACGGCGACCGCGACGGCCTCCTCGTCGTCCAGCAGCAGCGGCGGCAGCTCGGCGCCCGCCCCGAGCTGGTAGCCGCCGCCGGTGCCCCTGCTCGCGTTCACCGGATAGCCCAGGTCGCGCAGCTTGTCGACGTCCCGGCGCACGGTGCGCGGGGTGACGCCGAGCCGGTCGGCCAGATCGGCGCCGGACCAGTCCCGGTGGGCCTGGAGCAGTGAGAGCAGGCGCAGCAGTCGTGCCGAGGTCTCCAACATGCGGGTGAGTCTGCCAGGGATTGCGGACAGCCCCGGTCCGCAATCCCTCGGCCCGCAATCCCTCGGCCCGCGATCCGCTCCGCCCCCGATCCCTTCGGCCCGCGATGGTCCGCCCGCGATCCGCTCCGCCCCCGATCCCTCCGTCCGCGGCCCCTTCCTCAGCGGTCCGCCGGTCCGGGCTCCAGCCGGAGGCAGAGGTCGTTGTCGGCGGTGTAGCAGGGGGTGGCGAGCACGCCGGGGGCCGGCGCCCGGGTCGGGTAGACGAAGGACTTGTTGCGGGACCAGACGTCGTCGAGGATGCGGGAGATCCTGACCCCGGGCGCGCCCGCCGCAGGGACCAGCCACAGCTGCCAGAGCTGCGCCCCGTCCACCGGCCCCTCGGCCGGCGGGCCGTAGGGCAGGGTGAAGGAGAAGGCGCCTGCCGGCCCGTCGGCGGGGGTGAGCGGGAAGCGGTGCGCCCGGCCCCGGTCCCCGGGCAGCCGGGCCTCCACGGCGGCCCCCTCCCCCACGGCGACGCCGTACAGCACGCCCTCGACCGTCATGCCTGCCGGGCCGACGACGACGGCTCCCGCCTCGGCGTGCGGGGCGCGGACCCAGCAGCGCAGGGCGAGCCGGCCGTCGGCGGTCGGGTAGGGAACCCGGGCGCTGACACTCGCGGCTCCGGTGTCCGGGCTGCGGTCGACGAGCGCCCGCAGGTCCCGCAGCCCCGGCTCCACGGTCCGGGCGGTCGCGGCTCCCGGCTCCTCGACATAGGCGTCCCAGCGCCCTTCGGACAGCTCGGTGGAGGCCGGGAGCACCGCCCGCAGCCGCCCCGGGCCGGATCCGCTGAGCGGGATCCGCACCGTGCCGCCGGGTCTGCCGCCGGCCGCGCCCCGGCGCCGCAGGAGCAGCACGGACTCGGGGGCGGGGGCCGGGGCGGTCAGCTCGAAGGTGAGCGTCCCGGCCGGATCGGCGACGCAGTCGGCCCGTACGGTGGCTATGGCGGGGGTCATGCGGCCCTTCCCTTGCGGAGCACGTCGGCGGCTTTGTAGCGCAGGGCGTAGGCCCCGTCGAGGACGCTGCCCCGGGTGCGGTGCAGGGCGGTGCGCAGGGCGCCGTGCCCGTGCCCCCGGGCGCCGCGGGCGAGCAGTTCGGCGAACAGGCTCTCGTGGCGTTCGGCGATCCGCGTCGGGTCGAAGCGGGCCGAGGCGGTGAGCGCGGCACCGCCCATCCGGTGGCGGAGGTCGTCGTCCTCGATCAGCTGGAGCAGGGCGGCGGCGATCGCGTCCGGGTCGCCGACCGGGACCAGCCGCCCGTCGACGCCGTCCTCGACGATCTCGGCCGGCCCGTGCGGGCAGTCGGTGGCGACGACCGGCAGACCGCCGCGCATCGCCTCGACGATCGTCATGCCGAAGGACTCGCGGTCCGAAGTGACGGCGGCGATCGACCCCTTGGGCCACTCGGCCTCCATCGGGTTGGCCGAGCCCATCAGGAACACGTGGTTGTGCAGGCCGAGTTCGTCGACGAGGGTGCGCAGCGACGCCTGTTCGTCGCCGGTCGCGTCCCCGCCGCCGTAGATGCGCAGCCGCCAGTCCGGACGGGCCGCGGACACCTGGGCGAAGGCCCGCACCAAGAGGTCGTAGCGCTTGACCCGGTGCAGCCGGCCCGCCGCGACGACCCACTTCAGGTCCCCGCTCGCGGGCGGACAGGCGGCCTCGGGAACGGCGTTGGGGATGGCCTCGATCCGCACGCCCGGCAGCTTCAGCCGCGTTCGGTAGTCGTCCGCGTCGGCACGGGTGACGGTGGTGAGCGCGTCGAGCAGGGTGTACCGGTGGGCGATCTCGCGGCGCAGCCGGTAGTTGTGGCTGTCGAGTGTCAGATGCTCCTGCCCGACGCGCACCGGTCCGCGGCGGGTCCCCCGGCTGAGGTGCACGTTGAGCCCGGGGCGGGTCCCGACGACGACGTCCGCCTCGGTCGCCCCGAGATGGGCGGCGATGCGGGCGTCGGTGAGCCTGCTGTACTGCTTGTGCCTGCTGTCCCCGCGCGGGAACACCACTGCGGGCCGGGCGTGTTCGGCGTCGTCGCCGTCGTACGTCGCGCTCTTCTTCCGCAGGTCCACGAGGTGGCGCAGCGTCACGCCCTCGGGTGCGCCGAGGACGGGGGCGTCACGGTGCCGGAAGACGGACACGATCTCGACGTCGTGCTGCTCGGCGAGCGTACGGGCGAGCGTGAACGTCGTCCGAATGGTCCCTCCGATTCCGTAGGCATTGTGCAGAAGAAAAGAAATATGCATGGTTTCGCTGTTTCCCCTGTCGGCCCGGCCTTGTCAAGTCTGTGCTTCCCGGCGTTTTTCCGTCCGAAATACACCGGGAAATCCCGGAGCGTCCGCGACATCTCTCACGGTATGCCCGCCCCACCGTCGCAGCGCCGCTGACCTGCGGCTATCCGGAGGCATGCAATCCGGATAGCCGCAGACCCCGGAAGTAACGGGACCGCGTGTGCGGGCCACCGGTGCGGTAACCCGGACGGCTGGCGCTCCCCGTTCACCAGGACTTTCCTCCGAGCTTGACGTAGGAGAATGCCGAGAGGTTGCCTGCCCCCCGGTAAAAACTTCCCCGGCGGAACGCGGGAGCTGTACGTCGACTGCTCGATGTACCGATGTGTCGACCTGTGTCGCACTTCCGTGCGCCCCGGTGCGTGACCCCGGCCACGGATCCCGCGTTGTCTCTTCATGGAGCCCGGGAACCACCCGGCCCACGCACCGAGTTCGAGGAGTCCCCGTGCCGCGCATGCTCGACGTCAGCCAGGACGTACGCGCCGAGATCGGCGACGACGAAGCCGAACGGCTGCTCGTCGGCGACAACGCCCCGGGCAGTTACGACTGCACCTCCTGCCGCACCCCCGGCGACTCCGACCAGGAACGCACCAGCACGGTGCTGTTCATCGGCGACGAGACCGCGGTCCTCGCGTTCGCCCACGCGACGTGCATCCCCTCGCAGGTCGTCAAGGTCGCCGAGGACCAGCTCCAGGGCGCGGTGCGCAGCATCACCGGAAGCGAGCAGAAGGATACGGAGGGGCGCATGCCCGAACAGGCCGTCCTCGGCATCACCAGCGGACTCGTCCTCATCGAGGACGATCTCCGCCCGGCCCTGGTCGTCGAACCGACCGGCCCGGTCGCCCGGCCCGGCACCGACGGCAGCGGGGGCGACGAGTTCCTCCAGCTGCTGCTGGAGCAGGGCTTCCGCCCCTCCCCCGACCTGAACCGGCTGCCGGAGGTCCTCGCGGGCTGGTCCGTGCTGCTGGCGGTGGGCCAGCTGCACGCGGTGCTGCAGCCGAGCGCCGGCGGCGGCAAGCCGGTCGCCTGGTGGCAGGCCCACCAGCCGCTCCAGGTGACCGAGGGCTGGCGGGCCGCGGCCAACAAGTCGCAGACGGTCCTCGTCTTCGCCGCCCCGGCCGGCACCATCGGTCAGCAGCCGCGTGAGGACCTGCTCCGGGACGCGCTGGAGAAGGCCGCGGTCAACGGGCTGCTGGTCGCCGCGTCGATGCCGCTGGCCGGGACCTGATCGTGTCCGGCCGGCTCGGACGCCCCCGCCGAACAGCGATTTCTCCGGCGGAGCCGCATCCGACGCGCGGTGAGGTCGTTGGCACCTACGTGCACTCATACGACTCCTCCCGCCAGCATCAGAGTCAGATCCCTGCCATGCGACCTTCGCAGGATCCGTCGGGGGGCGTATCCCCCACCCCGATCTACGACGCGCTGTACTCCGAGTACCGGCGCTCGTTCCGGGCGTTGCCGGGCGACCGGAGCGGCGAGGAGAATCTCGGTTTCCCGGCCTTCGGCGCCGGTCTCTTCGCCTCCAGGACCGCCCTGAGCGGCCACCCCGCCCCCTCCGGGCACGGCGGCACCGGCCAGGGCGGGAGTGGCGGGCAGAGCCAGCACACCGGGAGCCTCGGCTCGTGGCAGCGGGTGGGGCGGCATGCGGGGCGCCCCCGGCCCGCGGCGCTGCCGCCGGGCTCGCGGGACTCCTGAGCCCCCACGGATCGGGACTTCCGGGGCCGCACGGCGAAGGCCCACGACGGAGGCCCCGTGACGCAGGCCCCACGGCGGAGGCCCCATGAGGCAGACCTTACGACGCGGGCCCCACGACGAAGCCCCGCGCCGCCGGGCACCGGCCGGTCACGCGTCCGAGAAGGTGATCAGCACCGCCTGGCCCATCGTCCGCAGGACCCCGGGCGACGCCCCGGCCGCCAGCA